>CAZKHA010000175.1:0-7058 GCA_964552325.1 uncultured Bacteroidales bacterium | reverse complement strand
ATGCAATACTTTTGCTAACTTGTTCTAGTGAGGGCAATGCAGTAGGGTTTTTAAAATAGATACTGCCACCAATTCCATATTTTTCGCCAGAAATGCTTGTTATTTGGCCAGCCACTTCCAAATTTCCAATACTAAAAGGCAGTTCAACCCTTACGCCTTCGGTGGAACTAAGAAAAATTGTGCCTTTTGTAAATTCGATACTTACGCTTGAATTCGTAACAGATGGGTAAAGTTTGAAAACATTGGAAAGGCTCCTTACATACTCCTCTGCATCACGCAGTAAGAGATTTGGCACTGTGTCAGTTAGTGTTAAATTAAAAGCTTTTAAGGGAGTGTAATCAGCTAGCAATGGTTCTGTAGGCGGATTCTCGGCAAAAAAGCTTTTCTTTTCAACATAATTAGCTGATGCTGAATTAAAAATAGTCTCCAACGAAAGCCATATAGCCCTTCTAAAACCCCAATAATCTGCATCCTGGGGCAAATCAATACTTGGCGAATACTCTGAACCATATTCAAAGGAATTCTGAAAATTTTCATCATTAAATTGGTAATCCCCCATCATTAACCGCGAAGACCAATCCATAGCAGGCACTATTTCGGAGGCTTGAATTGCACCTAATGTTGCCAATGCCGTAAGTTTTGTAGCATCCTGTATGTAGAATTGGATATAAAACGGTTTTCCGGCTTTTGGGTGATTCAACTCATTGTAGCAACGGGCTATTTCGTCGTCCAGGGCTTTTTTTATGATTTCCTTTTTTGATAACGAAATACTGTATTGAGCACTGCAATCAATTAGGATGAAAAGATATAATAGGCTTATAAACAATGATCTCATGGTTCTATTTATTTGAGTTGATGGGGGAGGGGAGTTGATTTTTTGTTTTTGGTACTTCTATTTGCCTTTGCGTTTCAATTTTGTTTACGAGCATGGTTGGTGATATGGTTGAAACCGGAATCATTCCCGATTCCGCACCACAATATCCATTAAAAACGGCACTTTTATCACCACAAGCTTTTATTTCAGAGAACATTGCTAATGGGGTTCCTATCAAGCTCACACCTTTCACCAACTCATCAGGCCTGTCATCCGTAAATACCTTATAAACAACCAATGGTATGATATTGAATACATTAGGTGTATATCTGCTCGTACCCGTAAACCCTCCGGATACCTCTTTAAAAAAGTAGCCATATTCTTTTTTGCTGCGTTTGCATTCACTCACCAACATTTTGCGCAATTCTTCAGTGGTGTATTGCTTGCTTGATGTTACAAACATGTTCGATTGCCTCGACACGGCATCAGAACCTACAGCTGAGCGTCCATGTCCATTGGAATGGGAGATACCTTCAGTGGGTAGCCTACACATTAAGTATTCCTTGAATATGCCTTTGTCAACGGCTTGAACTTTTTTTGCTTTAACACCTTCGCTATCGTAAATATAATGCCCCAAAAGTGTGTGGCCATCATATTGTTCGATGGTTGGATCGAAACTTATGCTGAGAAATTTGGGCAAAATTTCTTTTGTAAGTTGGTCCTTAAAGGTTTGTGAATCCATTTTTGATCTCAATCGATGTCCTTCGATGCGATGTCCAAAGATTTCGTGGAAGAAAACCCCTGATGCCTCAGCCGATAGAATTGCTGGTCCTGTGTATGGTTCGGCTGCGGGTGCTTTTTTTAGCTGCGCTAGTAATGCCAAGAGTTTGTTTAGTTCGTTGCGGAGACTGTCTTGAGAAGGAATTTCCTGTAACTTTCGCCCTTTAAACGATTTTAAATAGGGTATAAGTTTTCCATCATCGCATCTAACTACAAATTCAAAGTGAAGTTCAAACCGTTCATCGTTTTGTACAATCGAAGTCCCTTCTGTAGTTAATAAGTATTCTCGTGAATAGTAATGCACTAAGGTTGCCTCAGATGTAAGAATATCATCATCAAAAGCAAAGGTTTTTGTAGCTGTTTTGAGTTCATTTTCAAGATTTTTAATTGAAACTACTTGCCTAAGTGCAGGCTCATAAAAAATTTCGGGGGCATCTTGGGAAAAACAGGGGGCAACGGTTTCTTTGGCTTTGCTGGAATCGTTAAGGGCAGCTGCATAGCCTTCTAAAGCGGTTTTATAGGCAGCATCTGTTGCCGAACTTATTAACTGTTGGAATGCCAGTAGCGAATCTTCGATTGGCAACAACGTTGGAAAGTTGAAGCCTAAACCAAGCCTATCGCCCATGCTATACGTGTTATCAAATTGGTAACTCCCGATCCTGATTTTTGGTGTAAAAATACGGCGCTTGCTTGTTTGGCTGTCAATTAGGCTCCCTTTTGATGTTTTAATGGCTTCGTTATTAAATTCAATAAGCCGATATTCAGCGTAATACGGTGGCGTGTTGGTGGCCTCAAGCTTTTGCCAATTCTTTTGTAATTCAGATTGTAATGTGGCTAACAAAAAGTCCTGTGAAAACAAAAGGCTTGGAATACATGCCAATAGTAGCCCCATTAGCGCATTTTTTTTGGTATTTATAATTAATTCTAACCAATAGATAGTTCGTTTCATAATACCTAATTTGCATTAATACTTGAGCAAATAACTCTTTTATGTGGGTAAAAGTATAAAAAATCCATTAATTTTAATAAAAAAAAAGACCGAGCATTAAGCCCGGTCCTTTAACCACAAAATGAACAAATCAAATTATTTGTTGTAATCTGCTATAATTCCTTTTACGCCTTCGGGTGCAACCCTGCCGTAAACTTTTTCACCTACCATTACAACAGGTGCAAGTCCGCAAGCTCCAACACATCGTAAGCAAGCTAAGGAAAATTTATTGTCGGGAGTGCTTTCACCAACCTGAATGTTTAAGAGCCTTCTAAATTCGTCAAGAACTTTTTCGGCTCCTCTTACGTAACAGGCGGTTCCAAGGCAAATTGATATTGGGTTTTCTCCTTTTGGGGTCATTGTAAAGAAGGAATAGAAGGATACAACCCCATAAACATTGGCAACGCCTATATTGAGTTCTTTAGCAATCACTTCCTGTACTTCGGCGGGTAGGTAACCAAAAATTTCCTGAGCCTTGTGCAGTACGTTGATCAGTTCACCTTTTTCATTGTTAAACGAAGCACAAACTTCTTTTAACTGATTAATTTTGGTTTCGGGCAACTTGATATCAGCCATGATATTAGATTTTTAAGTATTATTTTGCCAATTGGAGTTATTCGATAACAATTTTTGTGCTTTTATCAAAGTAATGCGTATGAAGTAGGTGATGCGATAGTTCACCACATGGTTTTCCTAGGAATTCTTCATACAGTTTTTTGATAAATGGGTTTTCGTGCGATTTGCGTATAGGCTTTTCTTTATCTTCCCTGTAAAGCGCCATTTGGCGTGCTTTCAGTATAGAAGAATCGCCATGATGCAAGGGTTGTCCACCACCACCAATGCAACCGCCTGGGCAAGCCATTATTTCGATTGCATGGAACTGTGATTTGCCATCCCTAACATCTTCTAAAAGTTTGCGCGCATTGCCAAGACCGTGGGCGATACCTATACGCAAGGCTAGACCATCAACATCAATTGTTGCTGACCTTAAACCATCAAGTCCTCTAAGTTCTTCAAAATCAAGCTTTGGTAAGGGTTTGCCAGTCTGAACTTCATATGCCGTACGAACAGCTGCTTCTATAACACCACCGGTGGTTCCAAAAATTACAGATGCACCGGTCGATTCCCCTAATGGATTATCAAAGTCGCTGTTTTCTAATGATTTAAAATCAATATTAGCTTGTTTGATCAAATTAGCTAGTTCACGAGTTGAAAGCGAAAAATCTACATCAGGATTGCCGTCGTGGCTAAACTCTTCACGTTGACATTCGTATTTCTTTGCAAGACAAGGCATTATTGATACCACTACCATATCCTTACGCTCAACACCTAACTTTTTGCCAAAGTACTCCTTTGCAATAGGGCCAAACATTTGTTGAGGGCTTCTAGCAGTAGAAGGGATGTTTTTAAGTTCGGGGAAGTTATGCTCAAAGAAATTTACCCATGCTGGGCAGCAAGAAGTAAGGATTGGCATGGGCACAGTTGTATCGCCTGCCAGATGCTTATTGAGCCTGTCAAGGAATTCGGTGCCTTCTTCCATAATGGTAAGGTCGGCAGCAAAATCAGTATCAAAAACATAGTCGAATCCTAATTCGCGCAAGGCAGAAGTCATTTTGCCTGTGACCAAGGTGCCGGGCTCCATTCCAAATTCTTCACCTAGCGCGGCGCGTACAGCCGGTGCAGTTTGTACAACCACAGTTTTGGTTGGATCAGCCAAAGCGGCAATAACCTGACGGGTTTGGTCAACCTCGGTTAGTGCACCTGTTGGACAAACAGCAACACATTGACCACAATAAGTACAAACCGATTTTTCAAGGTTCATTTCAAATGCGGTAGCAACCACCGCAGTGAAACCCCTGTTAATGGCAGAGAGCGCTTCTACTGTTTGAACCTGGTTGCACATCATTTCGCAACGACGGCACATAATGCATTTATCAACATCACGTATAATGCTTGGTGAAGTATCTTTGCGATAGGTTGATTGTTCGCCTTTATAGGGAATATCGCGAACGCCTAAGCGATGTGCTATGTCTTGCAGTTCGCAATTACCTGATTTAGCACAAACTAAACAGTCGAAGGGGTGATCTGATAAAATGAGCTCAACCACTGTGCGCCGGGCGTTTAATACCCGCATACTGTTGGTTTTAATAACCATGCCTGTTGTACAGTCAGTGGCACAAGCCGGAGCAAGGTTACGGCGTCCTTCTATCTCAACCACACAAACACGGCATCCACCGGGTTTGTTTTCAATATTCATATCGCCTAAGTTGAAGTAGCATAGGGTTGGGATGTCGATCCCAATTTTTTTGGCAGCTTTTAGTATTGAGGTGCCTTTTTCAACTTCAACGGTTTTTTTATCTATAGTTAACTTAATGAGTTCCATTCTTGAAAAGTGTTTTAAATTTCCGTTTGTCAATGCCAATTTTAAATTGGTTTTACCTGATGAAAATGGCGTTAAACTTACATTTTTCCATACATGCACCACATTTAATACAAATGTCTTGGTTGATGAGGTGGGCTTGTTTGCGTTCGCCAGAAATGGCATTAACGGGGCAATTACGGGCACAGGCGGTACAGCCTACGCAAGCATCTGCTTCAATAACATACCGCATCATACTTTTGCAAACCCCCGCACGGCATTTCTTTTCAACAACGTGCTCAAGGTATTCATCCAAGAAATTATCAATGGTTGATAAAACTGGATTGGGTGATGTTTGGCCTAAGCCACAAAGGGAAGTGTCTTTTATTACGTAACTAAGGTTTTTTAGTTTTTCAAGGTCATCAAGGGTGCCTTCGCCTTTGGTTATTTTCTCAAGAAGTTCATATAAGCGTTTGTTTCCGATTCTGCAGGGCGAACATTTGCCACACGACTCCTCAACCGTAAAGTCGAGGTAATACTGTGCAATCGAAACCATGCAATCATCTTCGTCCATAACAATCATCCCGCCAGAACCCATCATCGATCCTGCAGCAATAAGATTGTCATAATCAATTGGGGTGTCGAGATGCCTAGCCGTTAAACAACCTCCCGAAGGACCGCCAGTTTGAACAGCCTTAAACTCTTTTCCATCTTTTATTCCACCACCAATCTCAAAAATTACTTCCCTAAGAGTGGTGCCCATAGGCACTTCAATTAAACCAACATTGTTTATTTTGCCTGCAAGCGCAAATACTTTTGTTCCCTTTGATTTTTCGGTTCCAATACTGGCAAACCAATCTGCTCCTTTGTTTATGATTACGGGAACATTGGCATACGTCTCAACATTGTTAACGTTGCTAGGTTTTCCTAAATAGCCTTCTTCTGATGGGAATGGGGGCTTAAAGGTAGGTTCGCCGCGTTTGCCTTCCATCGAATGGATAAGGGCGGTTTCTTCGCCACAAACAAATGCGCCCGCACCATAGCGCAATTCAATGTCAAAGTTGAAATTGGTACCAAAAATTCCATCACCAAGTAAACCGTATTCACGTGCTTGTTTCAGGGCTATACGTAAACGACTGATTGCTAATGGGTATTCTGCTCTAATGTATATCAAACCCTTACTAGCACCTGTGCAATACCCATTAATTGCCATCGCCTCAATAACCGTGTGAGGGTCGCCTTCAAGTATCGACCTGTCCATAAATGCACCTGGGTCGCCTTCATCGGCATTGCAGATCACATATTTTTGGTCAGCCTGTACCTTGGCTGTTATTTCCCATTTTAATCCAGTTGGGAATCCACCGCCGCCACGGCCCCTAAGGCCTGATTTCTTCATTATTTCGAGTACTTGCTGTGGGGTAAGTTCGGTGAGGCAATTTGCCAAAGCTAAATAGCCGTCGCGTGCAATATATTCCTCAATGTTTTCGGGGTCAATAAAGCCACAATTCCTAAGGGCTATCCTTATTTGCTTCTTGTAAAAGCCCATATGCCTGTCATCGCTAACGTGCTCTTGCTTCTCAGGATCGGTGTATAAAAGTCTGGTAACCTTACGGCCTTTAAGAATATGCTCCGCTACTATTTCAGTAGCATCCGCTGGGGTAACCTGCGTATAAAACGTATTGTCAGGCATAACCTTAACAATAGGTCCTTTTTCGCAAAAACCAAAGCAACCGGTTGTTACCACTTTTGCTTCATTTTCAAGGCCTTGCTCAACTAGGGCGCTGTTTAGGCTGCTAACTAGGGTATCGCTCTCCGAAGCCCTACAGCCAGTTCCGCCACATACCAGAAGGTGCATTTTGTATTTTGCCATGTTGTCCTCCTTAGTTATTGTTTATCAATAGTTTCGTAATTAGCTGGGATGATCCCATCCACAAGTTCACCATTCTTGATGTACTTTTCGATGATTTCATCTGCTTTTTTAACATTCACATTTCCAAATACTACAGGCTCTTGCCCGGGTAAAGTAACCTCGATGGTAGGCTCTGCATAGCAATAGCCCATATCTCCGGTTTGGGTAACAACTGCTTCAATGTTCCTTTTGTCCAATTCTTCAATTA
>CAZKHA010000174.1:0-7078 GCA_964552325.1 uncultured Bacteroidales bacterium | reverse complement strand
ACATAAATTGTGGGCATGGTAGAGAGACCTATTGAACGATACGACATAATGTCGCCCACTAAATCGAGTGTACCATTTGCATTAACGTCCTGTGTCCAACCGATAAGGCTTACATTATCTTCCAATTCTGATTCAGGGTGTCCATATGGATCCAAGGCATGTAGGTTATTGCTAAAGGTAGGGCGAGTTTCGTTCCAGTATCCAATACCATCTACGCCAGGGAAATAGCTATAAGTAGTTCCTGTAGCATCGTGAAGCACTCGACTAATTCCAAAAGTAATATGAGCCATGCCATTATCATCCAATGCAATAGCTGCACTGTTATCAACACAGTAGAATGTATCAGTTAATGTAACTTCAAAATCAAAGAACGGATAAGGATGTTCCCAGATTATTGTTTTAGTCCAATTCTGTCCGTTATCAGTTGATTTAAGCATAAACATATCATGCCACGAACTATAAACTAATAAGGCAACAACATCGCCTTTGGTAGCCCAAGAATACCTATCAGCACTAATTTCTAGATAATTATCGATACCTGTACCAGGAAGGATTTCGTTTTGAACATCCCAAGTATCGCCGCCATCATTCGATTGCCAATAAAGCAAAGCTGAATTTTGTCCCATATAAGGGTCATAGGAGTTAGCAACAACATGAATTACATTATTGTCGGTGCCTGAAGCAGCAACTCTTGGCCATGACAAAGCTGGTGCTTCGCTGGGTCCCATCAAATTGGTTTCGGTCCATGTACCAGTTCCCCAAGTTGAACGCTTTGACACGTGCATGGCATCAGCATAGTGTGTGGTAACAATTTCTCCGGTTGCGCCTGCGGGTGAGTAGCTGGGCCAACCAGTCCTAATGGATTCAATCCTTGATGTTGGAGCTGGTCCCCAAGCTGTTCCATCATTTGAATTATAACCAGTACCACGATCTGAGAAAGAAGTTTCTAACATACCTCTTGTCCAAACAAAATTCATTTTGCCATCGGCATAACGATAAAACCTGTTTGCTACAGCAGCATTTGTTTGTAGATCATAACGAGTAACACCAATGGTCTCTTCACTAATTGAAACAGTGCTTTTTAGACCTGGATTCACAGGGAAACCTGCATCTGGTAGGTAATCTTTAACAGCCTTATGATATTCCGTTTGTACGGCAATATTGCGTAAAGACTTTGCATTTGAAGGTCGTTGTTGGGCAAGCATGGTGATGCTCAATCCAAAAGCGAAAACTAAAAGTAAAAAATTTCTCATAATAAAGTATTTAAGGGTTAGATTGAATTCTAAATGATTAGAAATAGATTCTATATGTGCAAAGATACTAAATGAAACATACAATACACCTTTATAATGGCATTTTTTATGTAAAACTGCTCTTTTTTATATTGAACGTACATGGTTAATAAGTCCCTATGGCATAAAAAAAGGAGCCCAAAGGCTCCTTTTATAGTGTGATGAAGATTGTATTATTGAACAATCATTTTGCGGGTAACATTTTCGCCATTAGCATATACTGTGTAGAAATAAACGCCAGCTTTCATGTCAGAAGTGTTGATTTCAACGATATGTGTTCCAGCGTTGGCTTTACCTTGGTTGATGGTAAGAACCTTTTGGCCAGCTAAATTGGCAACTTCAATCCTGAGGTCGGCAACCTTGGTGGTATTGATACCAATTTTGGTTGTTCCGGTAGCAGGGTTTGGTTGGTTTTGGCTAACTTCGAGTGATTTAGCAGCGGGAGTGTTTACACCAACAAAGTTGTCAACGGTGTTCCAAGTAAAGGTATTAACGGTAGCTGGGTCGGTATCTCCACGAACGCAGAGACCTGGCTCAGAGTCGCGTTGATACAAGAATGCTGGTAAGCCACCATCGAGGGTTGGGGAAATAGATGGGAATACGCACTCATCGAAGATATGGAAAATATCGCCAGTCAGGTCAATGAAATCGCCCCAAGTTTGGCCATTGTCGTATGAAGCGCGAACCCAAATGTGCCTGTAATCTTGAACACCATTGTTAAATGTTTCAGTTACACTGCAGAATACGCAATAAAGAACGCCTTCATCTTCTGAGAAGATCATTTGAGGGAAGCTTGTTGGGCTAACATAATACAATGAGTAGCCACCTGCTGCTGAAACAAGGGTTAATTCGCCATCGCCATTAACATCTTGCATCCAACCGATAAGTTTGTCATGGTTCCAAAGAGTATCAGGATTGATTGTAGTGGTGTCCATGGTTGGTAAGGTGGTATTCCAGTAACCAACACCATCTTGCCATGGGTACCATGAAATGGCTGTACCATCGCTGATAGCAGCATTGATACCGAAAGCTAAATGTACATTACCATCGCTGTCGCAAACGCCATGGGCTGATCCGTCGGGGCAAATGAAACGAGGGGTAACCATGGTAGCTTCAAAGAATGGGTAAGGGTGTTCCCAAGCAACGTGTTTGGTCCAAGTAGCACCATCATCTGGTGAGGAATAAACCAAAAGGTCGCAGCCGTTATCGCAAACGGTGAAGGCAATATTTGAGCCATTTGGCACGCAAAAGCCGTAACCATCGCCACCGAAAGCGAGGTAATAATCTGAACCTAAGCCATCAGGAACAATCCATCCGTCCCAAGTTTGACCACCATCAGTTGAGCGGTTGTAAATAATAGCACCATCTTGGTTCATGTAAACAGTTCCACCATTTGCGGTTGGAGCAGTTAAAGCAATAATATGAACGATGTTGTTGTCAGTGCCCGAAGTCATCATGCGGGGCCATAGTAAACCTGATGCACCTGCAGGAGCAGCAATAACAGTTTCTGTCCATGCACCGGTTCCTTTGGTTGCCCTGCTAGCAAAAAGCAAACCGAGGGTGCCACTTTGGTGGGCAATTATGCACTCGCCATTTGCACCTAAAGGAGCAATTGATGGCCAGCCAGTCCTAACGGATTCAAGCCTATTCATTGGAGCAGCGCCCCAATCCGTACCATTGTGGTAGTTGTAACCAGTACCACGGTCAGTCCATGAAGCGGTTTGTTGTGAGGTTGTCCAAACGCCAGCTTTGGTTCCATCAGGAAATACATAAGCACGTCCATATGGGGTGCAACCGTTTGATTGCAGGTCGTAGTAGGAGGTTCCCAAATCCGATTCGATACCTTCAGCTGGAAGGCTAACATTCGGATTAACAGGTTGTAGAGGAAGGGTTGGGCTGTCAACGGCTTTCATGGCTTTAACAGCTTTGTTTTGAAGTTCTGCAGGAACTTTAACCCTGGCTTGCTGTGCTATAAGGCCAGCAACAATAAGAAGCATTGATAAGAGTAGAGATACTTTTCTCATAGTGATAGAAAATTTGGTTATACAAATGGTATATTGGAATAACAAAAGTAATGCAATTTTATTAGCATGCAACTACTGAGGCAAATTTTTTAACAATTGCATCACAAAAAAAACAACTTACCCTTGTTAAGTCATTTTTAGCTACTGGTTTTCAACTAATCATGGATAAAGGCCTGTTTTATCATCTTGTTTTTAACTTTGATGGTCACGGGTGCTTACCGGAATCGTATTGATACGATTAACGCTCCCATCCTGTGTAAACTTGCACCTATATGTAATATGCTTCTTGGCATCAACTGCCCCAACAGAATCTTGAAGGGATTGCATTTTTGGGTTGAAATCGCCTACCCAGCTTAACTCCACCTCTTTTATCCATGTTCTGATTTTCAGAGCTTCGTTTAAGTGCCAGAAGATGGCCGATTCTATTCCATACCGTTGGTATTTGGGTACCACACCCATAATTACCATTCTGGCACGGTTAAATTGATGAGTCCGCAACTTGTAAAGAAAGCGGAGCTTGTTAAGGAGGTTCATCTTACCATTAAACGGCTTGATTAGTTGGTTAATATCAGGAAATACTACAACAAAGCCAATTGGAGTATCCTCGTGATAAGCAAACCAAATAAGTTCTTCGTCAATTATGGCCTTTGATTTATTAAAGGTGTGAAGCAAATCGTCTTTGCTGATTGGTGTGAACCCATCATGATATTTCCAGGCCTCATCATAAATTAGCTTAAAATCATCCACAAACTTGGCTATCTGATTCTTGCGTAAATGCTTGTACACAAAGCCTGGTTTTTGCCTTACCCAATCCGCAACTTTCCAAAACCGATCGGGGAAGGAATTTCTAAAGTCAAGATGCTTGGTGCGTTGTTCGAAGTAAACGGCAAAGCCATAATCTTCAAAAAGCTTTTTATAATAGATTGGATTATAGTGCATTCCATAAGCAGGTGTCGTAAAGCCCTCAACCAATAGGCCCCAAAAGTTGTCATTTTCTCCAAAGTTAATCGGGCCATCCATGCCTTGCATACCTCGTTCGGTCAACCAATTTTGACAGGTGTTAAATAATGTATTGGCAGCATCTTTGTCGTCAATGCATTCAAAAAAGCCCATGCCGCCTACAGGATATTCGCCTTTGAATGCCTTGTTCCTGTTTATAAAAGCTGCCACACGTCCAATCAAGCGCCCATCTTTAAGCAAAATCCAACGAGCAGCCTCGCCATGGGTAAAGAAAACATTTATAGATGGGTCGAAAACTGCCTCAATCTCCGCATCGAGTGGGCAAACCCAGTGTGGATCGTTCTTATAAAGTTGTCTTGCGACATCTAAAAATTGGCGGGTGGTGTGTTTATTCTCAACTAAAACTAAGTTCATAAAGTTGATTAGCTATATGTTACATTTTAAAAGCTTAGAAAAAGTACAGGTAACCGCTTAAGAGGGGTTACCTGTAAATACGTTGCGAATTGCAAAGATAGGAAGGAGCTCGGCAAAATAGTAAACCGATTCCAGTTTTTAAATATGCCCGTTGAAGCCAATTAAAACTGGCTTAAGCTGATGTAGATGCTAATTGACTAATTAGCAATTGATTAACCAACTAAAATTTCTAATGCCTAAGTTTTAGTTACTCTTACTCTTTAGGATATCTCTGATTTCGGTAAGCAAGCTTTCTTCTTTTGAGGGCGGTGGTGGTGTAGCAGGCGCTGGATCGGGATCTGCCTTCTTTTTGTTAAGGTTATTCATAAGCTTGATCATAAAAAAGATTGCCATTGCAACCAAAGTAAAGTCGATGACATTTTGAATGAAGTTGCCAATATTAATCGTGATTGCCTCCTTAGTAACGGCACCAGCCGCATCAAGTACTGCATCACTTATTTTAATCTTGATATCGGTAAACTTTACCCCACTGATTAATAAGCCTATGGGAGGCATAATGATATCGTTTACAACCGAGCTAACAATTTTGCCAAAAGCACCACCTATAATGACACCAACGGCTAAATCAACCACATTGCCTCGCATGGCAAATTCCTTAAATTCTTTTAACATTTTCATAATCAAGATTTTATAATAATAGACTAAATTTTTAGCACAAAGGAATGGCTAAATTAATGAAATTTTGTTTGGGAATAACTCTGGGAGGGCAATTATTACAAGCAAAACATTTATATATTTGTATGTATAAATCTTTCTCTCAAATTAGCTACATTCTATAGTAAACCTCTTTATAAACAATACTATACACATTTAATTTTTTAAAAACCTATGAACAAACATTTTTTACGCAGTACAAGTAAAGTACTGTTGGTAAGTATTTTATGCATTTTTCTTGGAATTGAAGCTTTTGCTACCGATGGTTACTTTGGAGTAGCATTTGGAACTAAGAACAAAGGAATGGGTGGTGCAGGCATCGCTCTTTATCAACATTCGTTGCTTGGGGCTAACAACCCTGCAGGTATGTACAAGCTAGGCACAAAGTTTAGCTTTGGCGTATCTGTTTTCAACCCAAATCGTTCTTACACAGTTACGGGCAATCCTACCATGCCATCACCTACAAGTTTTCCTCCTCCTTTTGGTTTAACCCCAGGGACTTACGAAAGTATAAACAAAATTTTTCCCATGCCGGCTATTGCCCTCAATATCCCGTTGAATGAAAAAAGCAGCCTTTCGATTGGCATGTATGGCAATGGCGGAATGAATTCGGAGTATGAAACCAAAACATTTTATGCTCAATACCTCGATGGCAATATTATGCCCGATGGCAGCAATCCAATGAGTGGGGTGTCTTCACCTACCGGAATAAGCATGATGCAGGGATTTGGAACGATTTCCTATTCAAGGGAACTGTTTAAAGGCTGGAGCGCAGGTATCACAGCTATTGGTGCTGCTCAAGCTTTTCAAGCAACAGGTTTACAAGCTTTTGGCAACTTTGGAATGTCGTTAGATCCCGAAAATCTTACCAACAACGATTATGATATGTCATATGGTTTTGGTGGAAAATTAGGTATCATGGGTCAGCTAGTAGATGGCTTGACTATGGGAGCCACTTACCAAACAGTGCTCTCGATGAGTGCATTTGATAAATATAAAGGCTTGTTTGCTGAAGGTGGAAAATTTGACGTTCCAGCTAACTGGACTGCCGGTTTAGCTTATTCAACTGGTAAAATGACTTTTGCATTTGATGTAAAACAAATCTTCTACAGTAAAGTAAAGTCTATTGGCAATACAATGAATACCATGGCATTGATGCCTTATATGATGGGTGCTACGGGTTTAGTACCCAATCCGGATTATGTGCCATTAGGCAGCGATGAAGGCTCTGGTTTTGGCTGGAAAGACATGACCATTTTTAAAGTTGGGGCTCAATACGGTGTTTGCGAAACCATGGACTTGCGTGCTGGATTTTCACATGGCAATAATCCAGTTCAAGAGTCGGAAGTTATGTTCAATATATTAGCCCCAGCCGTAATTGAAAACCACGTTACCTTAGGTTTTACCAAACGGTTTGGTAAGAAAGAGCTTGATATTGCAATCGTTAGGGCACTTAACAATGCATTAACTGGAAAAAATCAAATGGATCCTGCACAAAACATCACCATTGAGATGAACCAATGGGAGTTAGAGATTGGATTCTCATTCTAAGCTATTGGTTTAGAACAAGAAACCCCGTTGAGTATAATTCTTAACGGGGTTTTTTCGTATGATTTATCGTTCACCAATAGCTTTTTTAATTGTAGCGAGGTATTGAGCCGTATGTGGATCGCC
>CAZKHA010000173.1:0-7373 GCA_964552325.1 uncultured Bacteroidales bacterium | reverse complement strand
TCAGGAGTTGCCGATCACCTGGCCGAAAACGACCACCATGCACTTCAGATTTGCCGCCACATCTTCCAATCGTTTAAAAAACCATACAGGCAAGCCCTTGACTTAAGCTTGCCCGAAGAACCGTATTACAATCCAGAAGAACTTTACGGCCTAGCCCCGGTTGACCTTCGCAAGCCTGTGGATGCCCGCGAAATCATTGCCAGAATGGTTGATGGCAGCCGCTTTAGTGAATTTAAGGCTGGCTATGGCCCAACCCTAGTCACTGGCTTTGCCAAGATTATGGGTTTTCCGGTTGGCATTTTGGCCAATAATGGGGTATTTTTCTCTGAATCTTCCCTGAAAGGCGCACATTTTATCGAACTATGTGCCCATCGCAAAACGCCCATTATTTTTCTGCAAAACATTACAGGCTTTATTGTCGGCAAAGAATATGAGCGCAGGGGCATTGCCCGTGATGGCGCAAAACTGGTTCATGCCGTTGCCAACTCAGGCGTGCCAAGGTTTACGGTTGTTTTTGGAGGCTCTTTTGGGGCCGGCAATTACGCCATGGCTGGCCGGGCTTACGACCCCAGGCTGCTGTTTATGTGGCCGAATTCCAAAATATCGGTCATGGGTGGCGAACAAGCTGCAGGCGTGCTGATTCAGGTTAAAGAAGAGCAGCTAAAGGCACAAGGGCAGGAGATGAAAGCCGAAGAACGCGACCAACTCAGGCATTCCATCCTTAAAAAATACGAAGAGGAAGGCTCGGCATACTATAGCACATCAAGGCTTTGGGACGACGGCATTCTTGATCCCGTTGACACCCGAAAAGCCCTCGCCATGGGCATTGCCATGTCGCTCAACAAACCTTATCCTGAGCCTCAATTTGGGGTGTTCAGGATGTAAACGCATATGGTATCCAATCCATTATACCAGCCAGCCTAAAGCTGATTGGTTTTATTAACCCACTAATATAATTATGCTTAACAACTATATCGAACAAGTTTTTAAAGCCGTTGACTCCATGGACGCGGCAGCACTCACCGGCTTTATGGCCGAGGATGGCATCTTTCGTTTTGCCAACCATCCAGCCGTTATTGGAAAGCCACAGATACTCCCCTTTTTAGAAGGCTTCTTTAGCAGTATCAAAGGCATAAAACACAGCCAACTGGAGGTGTTCGAACATCCAGATACCCTCATAACCAATGGACTCGTAACTTACACCCGGCATTCAGGTTCCACATACGTATGTTATTTCTCCAATACCTTTAAAATGGAAGGTGATAAAATAAAGGAATACCTTATCTTTATCGACAACTCGAAACTTTACACCGAATAAACTTTCACCATGACCGAGCAGCAATTTGTTGTTACTGAAAAAATAGGCAGCATTGCGTATGTGCATTTTAACAGGCCGCAGTTGCGCAATGCCTTCAATCAAGCAATGATTCTCCAGATAACTCAAGCCTTTGAAAACCTTGCCAACGACAACAGCCTACGCGTGGTTGTGATAAGAGGTAATGGAAAGGCCTTTTGCGCAGGAGCCGACCTGGAATACATGCAACAAGTTGCTAACTTTGGTTTTGACGAGAATGTAGCCGATGGATTGCTGTTGGCAGGCATGTTTGAAGCTATTGCCAGTTGCCCTACGCCTGTTATCGGAATGGTGCATGGCGCTTCGATGGGCGGAGCCAACGGCATTCTTGCCGCTTGCGACCTTGTAATTTGCGAAACAAACACCCTCTTTGCTTTTAGCGAGGTAAAAGTGGGCATTATTCCTGCTGTAATTTCGCCCTATGTGTTAAGCAAGATGCAAACACGGCTGGCACATGAACTCATGTTAACAGGCAGGAAGTTTACAGCTCATGAAGCTTTGCTTGGCGGCCTAGTGAATTATGTAGTTGAAAGTGGCGCCATGGAGGCTAAGCTACAAGACGTGATAAACGAGCTGCTTACGGCTTCGCCCTTGGCTGTAGCACAATGCAAAAACCTGTTGCGAAGCATTCCTATAGGTGGCAACCCCAATACCTTGCACGAGCTAAGCACCCAATTCCTTGCCCATGCAAGGTCAACCACTGAAGGCAAAGAAGGCCTTCGAGCTTTTTTAGAAAAACGTAAGCCAAACTGGATCGAATAAACCCAACCCATGAAACTGTTTCAAAAAATTTTGATAGCCAACCGTGGCGAGATAGCCATTCGCATAGCCACTACTGCCCACAAGCTGGGAATAGCCACCGTGGCCATTTATTCGGCTAACGACCAACATGCGCTGCACACCAAATCAACCGATGAAGCTTGGGATTTGGGCCCCGGCGACTTGGCATCGACCTATTTAAACATTCCACTAATTGTTAAGACTGCTCAAGATGCGGGTTGCGATGCCATACACCCTGGCTATGGCTTCCTTTCAGAAAACCCAGCCTTTGCCAAAGCTTGCAGCGAGGCTGGAATTACGTTTATTGGGCCTTCGGCACAGGTAATATTAGCGATGGGAAACAAAATTGCCGCACGCGAGTTGGCCAAAAAAGCAGGATTGCCAGTGGGCGAAGGTATTACCGGCACACCTAAAGAGCTGTTGGACCAAGCTGACAAACTACCGTATCCTGTTTTGATAAAAGCAGCAGCAGGTGGAGGCGGCAAAGGGATGCGCATTGTACGCGAGTCTCATGAATTGCCCGGACTCCTTGAAACCACCAGCCGTGAAGCAGCCTCGTATTTTGGCGATGGCTCCGTGTATATTGAGCGTTTTGTTGAAGAGCCACGCCATATCGAAGTACAGGTGTTGGGCGACAACTATGGCAATGTGGTTCATTTTTATGAACGCGAATGCAGCATACAGCGGCGCTACCAAAAAATAATCGAAGAATCGCCCTCCCCTACCCTCACACCCGAAGTTAGGGAACGTATTTGCAAAGCAGCCGTTGATTTAGCAGCTTCTATCGGATATTCGGGCGCTGGAACCATCGAATTTTTGGTTGACAAAGACCTCAACTACTTCTTCCTCGAGATGAACACCCGTATCCAAGTTGAACACCCTGTTACTGAAATGGTAACCAATGTTGACTTGGTGGAGGAACAAATACTGATTGCAGCTGGGCATGCGTTGCGGTACAAGCAAGACCAAATAAGACAGAACGGCCATGCCATCGAATGCCGCATCTATGCTGAAGACCCCGAAAACAACTTTATGCCCTCGCCCGGCAATATGGTTTTATTCGAGGCTCCCGCCGGAAAAAATATCAGGTTGGATACAGCCTATGATAAAGCAGGAGAGGTTTCGAGCGCCTTCGATCCCATGATTTCCAAATTAATAACCTGGGCTCCCGAACGCAGCCTTGCAATAGCACGAATGTCGTTAGCACTTAACGAGTTTGCCATATTAGGGATAAAAACCAACATCCCTTACTTGACGGCTATTATGCGGCACACTGCTTATATTCAAAACCAACTTTCCACCAAATTCTGCGACCTTTATACCAACCAACTCTTAGACTGGTTGAGCCAATCAAGAGAAAAAACCGGGGTATTAACACCTTGTATGGGCTTCTTGCTTTACAGCATTAACAACAAACCCGCTAAAGCCGAATCAAGTGTTTGGGAACAGATGGGCTATTGGAGAAACTTCGCACAGATGGAGGTACATATTGATGGTCATAATTTATCGCTCGAAAACATCCGTTTTAATGGCAACCACCTAGGCTTTGAAGTAGATGGAATTAAACACCATTGCAGCTTGGTGGATAAGGCTGGGCAACGAGTTTTGTTCAATGCCAATGGGCACTCGTATGCTTGCATAGCCACCCCCGACGGAAAAGGCAAAACCTTGCTAATAATAAACGGACTAAGCTATGAATGTTCGCGTAGCGACCTGCTCCACACGCCAGTTGTGTTTAGCGTTGATCATGCAAAAGCAGGTTTAGCAAGTGGAAGCATTACATCGCCAATGCCGGGCAAAATCATTAAAGTAAACATTACGGAAGGCCAAGAAGTTGAAAAAGGGCATGTGCTACTGGTGGTAGAATCGATGAAAATGGAAAACAACATTATTGCGCCCAAAAACGGAAAGGTTTCGGGTATTTTGATAAAACCGGGCGATATGACCGACACAGAAACAATATTATTAAAAATTGAATAACTTTGAAGGACTCATAAGCCTTCCAACCTAATAAAAGATTAGCCCACACACAAAACAAAAACCATAACACCCCCAGCCATGGACATATTTTGCAACGAAGAGCATGACCTGATACGCAGCACAGTCAGGGATTTTGCCGAAAAAGAAATCAAGCCCCTTGCGCATGAACTTGATGAAAAGGCGGAGTTTTCATACGAGTTGACCAAACGCATGGGCGAACTTGGCCTATTCGGAATGTACGTTGACCCTAAATACGGAGGGCAAGGCACTGACTATCTCTCGTATATCATAGCTGTTGAAGAGGTGGCGCGCATCGACAGTTCGCAAGCTGCTACCCTGGCGGCTCATAATTCGTTGGGCATTGGCCCGCTTTATAAATATGGCACAGAAGCCCAGAAGCTGGAATACCTGCCAAAGCTTTGCACTGGCGAAGCCTTATGGGGGTTTGGATTAACCGAACCCGATGCGGGCTCCGACTCAAGGGGATCGAAAACAAAAGCCTACTTAGATGGTGAAGAATGGGTACTAAACGGAGCCAAAATCTTTATTACCAATGCTGCCACAAAAGTCACTTTAGGTTCAACCGTGCAAGCTGTTACAGGAGAACATCAAGGGGATAAAATTTTTACGACCTTAATAGTTCCACAAGATACCAAGGGGTTTATAGCTAGCGAGATGCACGGAAAAATGATGTGGCGCGCCTCAAACACAGCTCAGTTGTTTTTTGACGATTGCCGAGTGCCACATGATTTTGTGCTGGGTCAAATTGGAGAAGGCTCAAAAATCATGCTCTCAACATTGGATGCTGGCCGTTTGGCTATTGCCGCCATGGGATTGGGATTGGCTCAAGGCGCTTTTGAACTGGCACTTAAATATGCCCAAGAACGCAAACAATTTGGTAAACCCATTTCAAAATTCCAGGCTATAGCGTTTAAATTGGCCGACATGGCAACTAAGATAGAGGCTGCTAGGAACTTGCTTTACAAAGCTTGTTGGCTCAAAGACAACCACAAACCCTATGCAAAAGAAGCTGCCATGTCAAAGCTTTATTGCTCTGAAGTAGCCAAAGAAGTTGCCGATGAGGCCGTACAGGTGCATGGTGGCTATGGTTTGATGAAAGATTATGATATTGAACGTTTTTACCGTGACCAACGGCTATTACAAATTGGCGAAGGAACTTCTGAAATCCAACGAATAGTGATTTCAAGACACATTGGTTGCTAATGACTTGACCCAAACAAGCAAGGATTGGCCTGAAAATTCTGAAAACACAATAAAAAAATAAGGTACTTTTGACCTTACGTTTTTGCATGGCCAAATCCATACGAAGCCTGCCCAGACTTTTTTATCTACTTCAGAAAACTTTCGATGAAACCCTATAAACAAGTTGTTGCTGAACGCTACGATGGCTATGAGCGGCATATTCACTTATACCAAAACCAGTATGCCCTCCTAAACCCCATAGGATTTACTGCCGACCGCGCCATACGTAAGGCTTTTTATAAGGCATTCAACCACATTCGCTCACAAGGAGTTGATCTTACAAGCTGCCATTTGCTCGATATTGGGTGTGGCAAAGGATATGCAACTAGATTATTCAGCGAATTTACGGGCAACCCAAAGCAAATCACGGGAATCGACCTATCAGAAACAAGGGTTCGCGAAGCCCAGATTTTAAACCCAGCTATTAACTACCTCAAAGGCGATTTAGTCGAACTTCCGACTTTACCACAGCCCTCAGATATTATTACGGTTATGGATGTTTTTATGCATTTGGCAACAGAAGAAGAGATCAATCAAGCATTCCACAATATACATAACCAACTCATAAATAAAGGCTTCTTTATTTGGTACGATGCTTATGCAAAGGATCATTTTACTTCAGCCACCAATGCCGACCACCGTGGGTTCAACATCACGCAAGCCATACAACTTGCGCATAAAGCTGGTTTTACACTTACATATAAATCAACCTTATTTAAAACATTTTTCAACCGTTACCACAGCCTTTATTTTTCACGGTATTTGCCTAACTGGGTCATAAGTTTATTAGAAGCTTTAGTACCTGGTAAACCAGGCAATTTTTTATTAGTGTTTCAAAAACAATAGCTTACAAACTACAATAGATATGCATTCGTTCAACAACCTGGTCCTTAAAAACGTAGCCCTCCATTATATTGGAAACAAAAACAACGGCGAAAACCTGCTTTTAGCCAGCGATTTACTTCGTTTGAGTGAAGAAATAAGCACACTAATGGCTACCTACTTCACATCTCCTTTTAAATCAGAGGCATACTATAACTTTTATCATGAAACAGACCTTCATTTAAACGAAGTGTACAATTATGTTTCTGAAATATTCAACAACCCTGATTCACTGTATGAGCAGTCAGTAAAACTTGCCAAGCACCTGTACGAGCAATCTGTTCACCCCAAAATAAAACCTGGCGAATTTTATGTTGTTCATTTTAAAGGATGTCAACTAAACGGCGAAGAAACCGATGCTGTTGGCTTGTTTAAGTCAGAAAACAAAGACACGTTTTTAAAAGTATATCCCATTCAGGACAATTTTGAAGTACAAAGCGATACCGGCATCAATATCCACAAACTTGATAAGGGATGCCTGGTATTTAACAGCCAAAAAGAAGGTGGGTATCTAGCTGTTGTAACCGACAATTTGAACAAGGCTACCGAAGCCCAATACTGGTTCGACCATTTCTTACAGGTTATGCAGCATAACGATTCTTACCTTCAAACCGAATATGCCATTGCCTTATGCAAAAACTTTGTTGCCGAGCGCCTGCCAGAGCATTTTGAGGTAAGCCGTGCCGATCAGGTAGATTTGCTCAATCGTTCAGCAAAGTTTTTCAAGGAAAAAGAATCGTTTAGCCTTGATGAGTTTGCTGATGAGGTAATGCAGGAACACAAGATTATCGCCAGTTTTAAAGAATATAAGTCTGATTTTGAAAGCGATAGAGATTTTCATTTCGACGAAAACTTTGATATTTCCGAATCAGCCCTAAAGAAGGGGGCAAAGGCGTTTAAGAGTGTTATTAAACTCGATAAAAATTTCCATATCTACATCCATGGCAACCGCGATTATATAACAAAAGGCTTTGACGAAGCATCTGGAATGAGCTATTACCAATTGTTCTTCAGGGAAGAAGCCTAAGAGATGTGGAGATGTGAAGATGTGGAGATGTGAAGATGTGGAGATGTGAAGATGTGAAGATGTGGAGATGTGAAGATGTGGAGATGT
>CAZKHA010000172.1:0-7391 GCA_964552325.1 uncultured Bacteroidales bacterium | reverse complement strand
GATTTTGTTTTCCATCCCGCCTGTGATTCATAATCAACTATATATATTTTTAGATCCGCCTGCGATTCGTAGTTAACAAAGAAAAGCTTAAATTCTGCTTGCGATTCGTAATCTTCTGTAAACCAAAGACCATCACGCGATGCCTGCGATTCATACTTCACAAAATATACATTTAAATCGGCTTGCGATTCATATTGAACAATATACACCTTTAAATCGGCCTGCGATTCGTACTGAACTTTAAAGACTTTTTGGGCCTGTACGTTTAAAATGGAAGCTGTTAACAGAATCATAACCGTAATGATGACATGGCTTTTCATACCTTTGAGCATTAAATTGTTGATAATCATGTTTTTATAATACTGTGTAAAGACGGTTCGCTTGTTTTTAGCAAATTGGGTTAAATTTGCACCCCAAAAATAAGTAAATGCAAGCAAAGCATATCGAAATAATGTCGCCCGTAGGCTCTTTTGAAGCCTTAATGGCTGCTATACAAGGAGGAGCGGGTTCTGTATATTTTGGCGTAGGGCGGTTGAATATGCGTTCACGCTCAACACAAAACTTCACTATTGAAGATTTGGAGACCATTACCAGTATTTGCAACCAACACGGTGTGAGGTCATACCTTACCCTTAATACCGTGGTGTATAGTGGCGAACTCGAAGAAATGCGACAAGTGGCTGATGCTGCAAAAAAGTATGGTGTTTCGGCCGTAATAGCTTCTGATCCCGCTGTTTTATCTTATTTGAAATCAATTGGTATGGAGATTCATATATCAACCCAATGCAATATTTCAAATATAGATGCTGTACGTTTTTATGCGCATTTTGCTGATGTTATGGTTACCGCCCGTGAACTTAGTTTAGAACAGGTTGCTGAAATAACCCGAACTATTTACAACGAGCAGATTGTAGGGCCCTCCGGCAAGTTGGTTGAGATTGAGATTTTTGTTCATGGGGCTTTGTGTATGGCTGTATCGGGCAAATGTTACCTAAGCCTCGATAATATGAATTCCTCGGCAAACCGGGGCGCATGCTTACAGCAATGCCGCAGACCTTATATCGTAAAAGACAAGGAAAGCGGCACCGAACTTGAGATTGACAATGAGTATATTATGTCGCCTAAGGACTTATGTACGATTGGTATAATCGATAAAATACTTGATGCCGGAGTTAGTATCCTAAAAATTGAGGGCCGTGGAAGATCGCCCGAATACGTTAAAAAGGTTACGCAAATTTATCACGAAGCAGTAGATGCCGTTCAGAATGGAACTTTTAACGAAGAAAAAGTGGCTTTTTGGATGGATGAACTACGAACAGTTTACAACAGAGGCTTTTGGGAGGGCTATTATTTAGGCGCAAAGTTTGGGGAATGGAGTGGTGTGTATGGTTCTCAAGCCACTGAGCAAAAAATATATCTGGGACGCATCACAAATTATTTTCCAAAAATTAAGGTTGCCGAAGCCAAACTCGAGACACATTCGGTAAAACCTGGTGAGCTGTTTAGCATAAATGGCTCTACCACAGGTGTGGTTGATGGTACCTTTGTAGAGTTGAGGCTTGATAAAGATCCCATAGAAATGGTTGAGAAAGGTCAGGTTTTTTCGTTTCCGGTTGACCAAGCTGTTCGCAGAGCCGATAAACTTTACAAAATAGTTAGAAACAAGGTTTAGGCTTAACCGAAGGCCCTATTTAAAGAAATAAAGCAATATCAGGCTCAAGCTCAAGAAGACCACGAAGTACATCCAATAAAGGTTTTCTTTGCTCTTTTCTTTTTTTGATTTTCCGGCCCCAGGCGGAATCGGGGATGGCCCTTTGCGAACGTGCTTTTTATGATAAATCTGTGACATAATTTTGATTTTTTGGATGCTACATGAGTTCATCCTGATATGAACCTGTAGCTGGTTTTGTATTAAAGCTTTGTTTTGTGATAGTTAGACAACAATTTTTCGAAAAGGTTGCCTGAGTTTTCAAAAAACCTATTATTTAGTGTTCTATTAACAAGATCATTAGCTATATTGTTCAGATTCTGTATCTTTGCGCAAAATTTATTGTATATGCAACTAAGTGAACAAGAGATTATTAGACGTAATACCCTTAAAGAACTGATTGACTTGGGCATAAATCCTTATCCTGCCCAGCAATTTGATGTGAACGTTACTACGTCAGAGATTCATGCAAAATTCCCTGAAAATCAAACCCTTTTTCAGGAAGTTAGCATTGCTGGAAGAATCATGAGCCGTAGAATAATGGGTGCTGCCGCATTTGTAGAATTGCAAGATGCCCATGGGCGAATTCAGCTTTACTTTAAACGCGACGACATTTGCCCTACCGAAGATAAAACCCTGTATAATACTGTATTTAAACGATTGCTAGATATTGGTGATATTATTGGTGTTCAAGGCTTTGTGTTCATTACTCAAATGGGTGAGGTTACCATTCATGCCCAATCTTTTACGCTTTTGTGTAAATCGCTTAGGCCCTTGCCAATTGTTAAAGAGAAGGAAGATAAAACCTATGATGCTTTTACGGATCCTGAACTGCGTTACCGCCAACGATATGTTGATTTAATTGTGAATCCTGGTGTACGCGAAATATTTATCAAGCGCTCAAAAATGGTTAACTCCATGCGCGAATATCTCAATGCAAAAGGTTACCTAGAGGTAGAAACACCTGTATTACAACCGCTTTATGGTGGAGCTGCAGCAAGGCCTTTCAAAACCCATCACAATACGCTCGACATGACGTTGTACCTGCGCATTGCCAATGAGTTGTATCTTAAACGGCTCATTGTTGGAGGGTATGATGGTGTTTATGAGTTTTCAAAGGATTTCCGTAACGAAGGAATGGACCGTTTCCATAATCCTGAATTTACCCAAATGGAACTTTATGTTGCTTACAAAGACTATGACTGGATGATGGATTTGGTGGAAGAAATGGTTGAAAAGATGACCTTCGATATCCACGGAACAACCCAAGTTAAAGTTGGCGAAAACGTAATAGATTTTAAGCGTCCCTGGACAAGGTTCACCATGTTCGAAGCTATTCAACACTTTACAGGTGTCGATATCAGCGCAATGAATGAGGATGCTCTTCGCACAACGGCAAAAGAGTTAAAAGTGGATGTTGATGCCACGATGGGCAAAGGCAAATTAATTGATGAAATCTTTGGCGCAAAATGCGAACCTTTCCTAATCCAGCCAACGTTTATTACGGATTACCCAGTTGAGATGTCGCCTTTAGCCAAAAAGCACCGTAGCAAAGCTGGTTTAGTTGAACGTTTTGAGGCCATCTGTAACGGAAAAGAAATTTGCAACTCGTTTACCGAACTCAACGACCCAATTGACCAGCGCGAACGCTTTGAATCGCAACTTGAGCTTGGCAAACGTGGCGACGAAGAATCGATGGTGCTGGACGAGGATTTTTTACGCGCCCTAGAGTATGGCATGCCACCCACAGCTGGGCTGGGTATTGGGATTGACCGTATGGCTATGATACTTACCAACTCTCCCTCCATTCAAGAGGTGTTGTTTTTCCCGCAAATGCGTCCAGAAAAGAAGGTTGTGTTTTCTAAAGACGAAGAATTTGAAGCTGTTGGTGTGCCCTTAGCCTGGATTCCGGTTTTACGCCAGGCTGGGATTAATCAAGTTGAAGCCCTTAAAAAAGCGTCTGCCAGTCAATTGTTTAACCAATTGGGCGGATTACGCAAAAAAATGAAACTTGAACTTGCGTTACCCTCCCTGGACGAAATAAAAGTTTGGATAGAGTAAGCTATACGTGAATAATAGTTAGAGCCTAGCTTATGCTGGGCTTTTTTTTATAGGAAAATGTCAAATACCACAAATACCCCAAACACAAGGCCTGCGAAACCATTTAAGGTGGCAAAAGCTAGGTTCACCCTGCTTAAATCGGTAGGTTTAACCAAGCGATGTTGGTAAACGATTAAGCAGGTATAAATAAGCAAACCAACCCAATATAGCCATCCAAACAATCCTATTAAGCCCGCCAATAGTAAAAAGGCTACCGCAAAAACGTGCAAGATTTCAGAAATGTGTAAGGCTTTTTTAACACCGTAGTGTGCCGGAATGGACCGAAGGTGTTGCGATTTATCAAAATCCTCATCTTGAAGCGCATAAATTATGTCGAACCCAGATACCCAAAAAAGAACGCTTAACGAAAAAAGTATTGGCAAAACGGAGAAAGACCCAGTTACTGCAAGGTACGCTCCAATAGGAGCCAACGATAAGCCCAAACCAAGTACCAAATGGGCCAAAGCCGTAAAACGTTTAGTATAGCTATATCCCAAAATTACCCCTAGCGCTATAGGCGCCAAGGCAAAACATAACCAATTGATGGCAAAGCTGACTATAAGAAAAAGCAGGCTGTTGATAAGCACAAATGCCAATGCAGCATTCGGGCTGATAGCCTTTCGTGGTATCTCGCGTTGTGCTGTTCTTGGGTTCAGTTTGTCAAAGTGGTAATCGGCCCACCGATTAAAGCTCATGGCAGCATTACGTGCAAAAAGTACTGCCAACAGCACTTTTACCAATAGCGAGAAAGGAAGTGGAAGCCCTGTGGCTTTAACGCCTAAACTATAACCAATTACAGCGAAGGGAACGGAAAATATGGTGTGGCTAATCTTAACCAGTGATAAATAGTTCTGAACAGTCTTTACAGCTTGCATATAGAGGCTTTAGCAAAACAACAAACTTAGCATTTATTGGCAACATTCAAACCATTTGTATGTAAGCTTGTTCAAAAGAAATGCCTTAGTTTTGCAAAAAAGCTGCCGATGAGGTTCCTCCAATCTTATTTAAGATATTTGTGGTGTTCTGTTTCAAGATACAGGATTCATTCACCATTTATTTATTTCCTCGTAAGCCACGTCTTACGCGCTAAGCCCCATAAAGCTAGCATTCAATTGCCTGAGACTGTTCGTAAACAATTGGTTTCTAGTAAACAGCTTATAACAGTGTTCGATTTAGGTGAAGGAGGAAAGCAGAAACCATTACGCCTTCAAAAACTTGGTAAACTTGCCTCCACCTCATCAAAAAGGACTAAGGAGGGAATTTATTTGTATAACCTCGTAGCTCATTTTAAACCTAAAGTCATTCTTGAATTGGGCACTTCTTTGGGAATTAGTACAATGTATCTAAAAATGGGATACCCTGACAGCCGTATTGTTACCATTGAAGGCTGCCCTGAAAGGTTGAAAATAGCACAAGAGAATTTTCAACGGCATGGTTTTGATAAAATTGAGTGTATAAATGGTGATTTTGACGTGGTTTTGCCCGAGCTTGTTAAAAAGGGACTTCAACCTGATTTTGTGTTTGTGGATGGAAACCATGGCTTTGAGCCAACTTTAAGGTATTTTGAACTGTTGGCTCCATGTATGCATAATGATGCGATAATGGTTTTTGATGATATCCACTGGTCAGATGGTATGGAACAAGCATGGAATCGAATAACATCATCAGAAGCGGCTCAAGTAACAGTTGATGTGTTTAGCATGGGATTGGTTTTTTTTAAAAAGGAGTTAAGCAAACAAAACTTTACAATATTAGTGTAATTCGGGCGTTGGCAACCTACGACGAACAGATAGACTAAAAAAGGTTTATTACTTTTGTACGTTAAACATGTGGTTCAAAATAACTTTTTAAGGCATGAAAGAGGAAATTATTAAGTTGATTGATATTAAAAAGCACTATAAAGTTGGTGCAGAATTGGTTAAAGCATTGCAATCAGTGTCTTTATCCATTCATAAGAACGAGTATGTGGCCTTAATGGGCGCCTCAGGATCGGGCAAATCAACCTTGATGAATATCTTGGGTTGCCTTGATACCCCCACGGCAGGTCAATATTTTTTGGCAGGAGCCGATGTTAGTAAGTTAGGCGATAACGAACTAGCCGAAATTCGTAATAAAGAGATCGGTTTTGTGTTCCAAACATTTAATCTGTTGCCCCGTTCAAGTGCCCTCGATAATGTTGTGCTTCCCTTAATTTACGCGGGCGTTACCAAAGAAAAGCGTATTGATAGGGGAGAGGAGGTGCTAAAACAGGTTCACCTTGACGACCGCATGGTTCATAAACCCAATGAGCTTTCTGGGGGGCAGCGCCAAAGGGTGGCTATTGCCAGGGCTTTAGTTAACAAGCCTTCTATAATTCTGGCCGATGAACCTACAGGAAACCTCGATTCAAAAACGTCCATCGAAATTATGGGATTGTTCGAGGAGATTCATGCTGCAGGAAACACTATTATCCTTGTAACCCACGAAGAAGATATAGCTCGGTTCGCCCATCGCATCATTCGCCTAAAGGATGGCTTGGTTGAATCAGATTCGCTTAATACGAAAATCCACACCATAGCGCAGCTTGTATAGAAACTTATAGGGAATCACTATTGTCCGGTAAAAAACTCAAAATATTTTTAGATTGCGAGCGTAATGTAATGAAGCGAGGGATCTTCTTATTTTAGCGGACATCAACTACAGGGAATAATTAGTCGTTGCATATAATTAGTTGAGCTGATTGTTTTATTTTTAGCTTGTATCGTTAAACAAAACGGCTCGCCATTGGTTGATTATATCCAACATTGGCTGACAACATGTCATATGTAGTTGCAATTTGTTTCATTTAGATCTTACAAAAGGATTCTTACAAAACTTTTTTATGAGTACAGACTGGAAAATATATACCAAAACCGGGGATGGAGGGCAAACTTCATTGATTGGCGGAGACCGTGTTCCCAAATACCACGAACGAATTGAAGCTTACGGAACGGTTGATGAGTTAAATTCGTTCGTAGGATTACTGCGGGATAGTATAACAAACGAACACGTTCGCAAACTATTACTCGAGATTCAGGACCGTTTGTTTACCATAGAATCACTTTTGGCGGCCGTTTCTAGTAGTTCTTTTAACACGTTGCCAGTGATTGTTGATGATGATGTTTTGCTCTTAGAGCACGAAATTGATGCAATGAACGAGTCACTTCCTGCGTTGTCATCCTTTATACTTCCTGGAGGGAATATACCATCTTCCTATGCGCATGTGGCCCGAACAGTGTGCCGCCGAGCCGAAAGGTTAATGGTTAAAATCAATCGCAATACAGCCCTAGATGAGTTGTGTGTAAAATATGTGAACAGGTTATCTGATTATCTGTTTGTTTTGGCACGAAAGATCCTGATTGATGCTGGATTACATGAGGTTACATGGATACCTAGACGATAAAATCTTTCAAGAAGATTGTAAAACTTGACAACTGTATCAAAAAAAGTTTATTTTTGTCGGAAATTTCTCGAATCTAATTTATCTACATATGTACTGGACGCTCGAATTGGCTTCAAAACTAGAGGACGCACCTTGGCCAGCAACCAAAGAAGAGTTGATTGA
>CAZKHA010000171.1:0-7487 GCA_964552325.1 uncultured Bacteroidales bacterium | reverse complement strand
TATTTCCCCTAAGATCCAGAATAAGGGTTTTCATGTCTTGTTCTACCATCCAGCGGAGGGTTTCAGAAAAGTCTTCGCCCGAATTTTCGGCAAAAAGGCCAAGTTTTATATAGCCTGTGGTGGATTGGGGCATAAAGGCCAAATCGATGCTATGTGTTGAGATTTTTGCCCTGGAAACGAGGATCTTTTTGGGTTGACGGAAGCCTCGCCTTACAATTGTTACGTTTTCAGATGCACCTTTTATTCGTTTAAGCCGGTTTACAACGTCTTCGGTGGTATATTTTTTACCTACAAGGGTATCTTTATCGATGTAAATAATGCGGTCGCCTATTTTTAGACCTGCCTTAAAAGCAGGGCTAGCTTTCATAACATCGAGTATATAGGCCGTGTCGTCAATCATTCTAAACTGTATGCCAATACCTTGAAAGCCATCTTCGAGGGGTTCAACAACTGTTGCATAAGCCGAAGCTGGGATGTAGTCGGAATGGGGGTCGAGTTGGTGAAGCAAGCCTGTGAGGGCCGAGTCTTGTAAACGCGCATAGCCAATGGTGTCAACATAGGACCGGCGAATATAATCGATTGCCAACGGCAGTTTATTAATGCCCTGAGGAGCGATTTTGCTATCTGATGTATACTTCTTTGGGAGATAATACCCAACAATTAAACCACATACAATTGAGAAAGAGATAATTAATGGAAGGTAAACCCTCAGATCTTTTTTAAACATGGCAAGGCTTTGATGAAACAAATGTACGGAAATGTGGGAATATGAAGATGTTGAAATGAAGTGGGGATAGGATTTCCAGAGCTTGGCAATGGATATTGAAAATCAGGATGAAGCGGTAGGCAAACTATTCAGCAAAGATATTTTTAGGATACTTCATCAGGTTCTTTCCAATCGCCATGGGCTTTGATAAGATTAATCAACTCTTCAACAGCATCTTGTTCGGGAACATTCTTTTTAACGGCTTCTCTGCGTTTAAAAAGGCTTACGAGCCCCTTGCCCGAACCCACATATCCATAGTCGGCACCAGCCATTTCGCCAGGGCCATTCACAATACAGCCCATTATGCCAATAGTGAGGCCTTTAAGGTGAGCCGTTCGGCTTCTGATAATTTTTACGACTTCTTGAATGTTGTACTGGGTGCGGCCACAGGATGGACAAGAGATGTACTCGGTTCGTGAAATCCGGGCATGTGCAGCTTGGAGGATTCCAAATGATGCCGAAACCAAGATTTGCGAATCAATAAACGGATTATGCAGCCAAATTCCATTACCATAACCTTCTTGAAACAAGGGACCAAGTTCGGCTGCAGCTTCTACAATAAAGGTATCGGTTGCTACTTCAACTGATTCTTTTTTAAGTATTACGGGCAGCTTGATTCCTGTTTCGGACATCTTAACCAACGCCATTTTTAACGCTTGGATAGCCCTGGGGTGAGCGCTTGATAGTACAATTACCTTTTGATTTATCCCACTTATTTTTTCTATTACAGCCTGGTTTATTTCTTCAGCCTTCAACGTTATGGTTTCAAAGGGCAATCCTGCTGCCAGGTTGATGTCTGGAGCGGGAAATCCTTGGCCACCGCCAATTACCACGGGTTTGTGTGGGCCGCCAATACCACCCATTTCAATAGCATTTTGTCGATTATAGGGTTCATAGGGTATGCCCAACGGTAGATTGATTTTAGACGCGGTTTTCTGCCGTAGGGCATGCTTAACCAGCGCTTTGCCTATTGGGATTTCAGCTTCGGGTTCTTCGGTTAGCGACACCCGAATGGTATCGCCAATGCCTTCGGCCAACATGGCGCCAATGCCCGCCGCCGACTTAATGCGGCCATCTTCGCCTTCACCAGCCTCGGTAACTCCAAGATGGATTGGATATACCCTGCCTCGGTTTTCAAGCCTTTGCACCAACAAACGATTGGCAACCATCATAACATATGGGTTGCTCGATTTCATGCTTAAAACCAAGTTGTAAAACCCAAGGGCTTCACAAACATCCACAAATTCGAGGGCTGCCTCAACCATGCCATGGGGCGTATCGCCAAAGCCCGATAAGATGCGCTGCGAAAGGGAACCTTGGTTGCTTCCAATTCGCAAAGCCGTGCCGTTTTGTTTGCAAATGGCTATCAACGGCTTTATATTCTTTAAGATCCGGTCTTTTGCCTCCGCATTCGTATGTTCAGAATATTCTGCTTGTTCGGTGTTGCGTTCGGTGTAATTGCCCGGATTAATCCTAACTTTTTCGACCAATCGTGCGGCAACCTCGGCGGCTTTGGGATTAAAATGAATATCGGCAATTAACGGCACTTCATACCCCCGCGAACGTAGCTCCTTTTTTATTTCAGCTAAGTTTTCGGCTTCACGAACACCTTGGGCGGTTATCCGAACCAATTCACAACCGGCATCTGCCATTCGTATGGCTTGTGCAACAGTTGCTTGGGTATCGAGGGTATTGGTGTTGGTCATGCTTTGGATACGAATGGGGTAATTGCCTCCAAGTTTAAGCCCACCAATGGTAACATCGAGGGTTTGAAGCCGCTGAAAAGAATCAGCAAGCGGGATGTATAGCGGATTATTGGGCATTCGGGTAAGATGTTTTTAGATTTGGAAACGAGCTTTGCACATGCGGATAAGCCATAAAATGCAAAGCCAAAATTAGGGATTATTTACACTGGAGATTGCCATGCGTTTACAAATAGAATAGTATAAGGTTGTTGGCAACGTTGTTTATTGTATTGACTGCGTGAGGGATAGGAGCGGAAAGCCCGCAGCGAGGCACGAGCGAGGACTTGAAGCAGATAGCCCGACCCACAGGGGCACGCCCAAACCAAGAAAATTGTTAGTATGATTAAGCTTGTCTCTGTAAATTGCAATAAACGAACCAACTATTCATATTTAAGAGCATCAACAGGATTGGAACGAGCTGCGGCTAGCGCCCTGAAACCTGTTGCCACCAAAGCAATAAACACACCCAACAGCAAAGCCAATAAAAAATCGAACAAGCTAATATGGATTCGATAGACAAACTCATCGAGTAATCGGTTGCTGAAATACCATGCAATGGGTGCCGAAAATAAGCCCGCCAAAAGCACAAGTTTAATAAACTCTTTTAACATGTGTCCGGCAATCATGCCCGTTGATCCTCCCATGGCTTTTCTAATGCCTATTTCGCGCGTGCGCTGTTCAACGGTAAGCGATACCAAGCCAAACAACCCAAGGCATGAGATAAGTATGGCGAGTAAAGTGAAAAAGAAAAACATTTTTAGGTCGTTTTGATCTTGTTGTAATGAGCGTTGGAGGCGTTCGCTTACCAATTGGCCTGCATAGGGAGAATTTGGATAAACAATTTTCCATTTTTCTTCGATAAACCCCATAAGCTTTTTAGTGATCTCGTCGTCAGCATCTTGGGTCATTTTTACAACAACACCTTGATATCGCTCGGGTTCTATTAAATAGGTAGCAGGTTCTATTTTATTGCGGAGCGAATAGTAATGGTAATCGCTTATAACGCCCACCACGGTATAGCGCAACGAAGAATCGCCATCATTATATAACATGATTTTTTGCCCAATGGGTTCTTTCCAGCCAAAAGCCTGTACCATAGCCTCGTTTACGATGGCTGCCAGTGTTTTGTCGGTAGCAAAATCTTTGCTAAAATTACGGCCTTGCTTTATGGGTATCTCCATCATATCGAAGAAGTTATAATCGACAAAGCCATACCGTGAAGTAACCCTCGTATGCGATGAATCATCGGAGTAAACTGGGCCCTGGCTACCCGAAACACCATTAATATCGGCCGCACCGCTTACCTCTTCAATTTGTGGGTTTTGTAGCAGTTCTGTTTTGATGATGTCGAGCTTTTCAACAGCTTTTTGTTGCCTAAAAGGTATATAGGCCTTGTTATCATAATTAATCCCTTTGTCTTTGTTCTGAACGTAGTTAAACTGCCTGTTTAAAACTACTATGCTAAAAATCATGCCAATAGCCACCATAAACTGGACAACAACCAGCACCTTGTTTAGCCAGGCTGAGGTACGGCCTTTTTGTAATCCGGTGCCTTTAAGAACCTGCAAGGGTTGGAAACGCGACAAATAAAAAGCCGGATAAAACCCTGAAACAAGGCTTACAAGCATAATCATTAACACCAGGCCAACATTAAAAATGGGGTTATGTAAAAAGCTGATCTCTAATGAAGTGTTTAATATCCCGTTGAAGAAAGGGAGCAGTAGCTCGGTTACTACCAAGGCTAGCAGGGTCGAAAATACGGTAATAACCAATGATTCGCCAATAAACTGCCGGATAAGGTCCATACGTCCTGCACCCAATACTTTTCGTACGCCCACCTCACGTGCACGTTTTACTGAACGAGCGATGGATATATTGATAAAGTTAATGCAGGCTATAATTAACACTAAGATGGCAATAATCCCAAAAAGACTCACTTGCAAAGAACTACCTTGGTGGTCCATCATTTGAAACTTAACATGGCCTGAATGTAAATACACATCTTCAAAAGCCTGCAAATAAAAAGTTGTGTTATCAAAAGATTGTGGTTGTGCTTTTTGTTGTTTTTTTATTAAATCCGTAAACCGTTGCTCAACACGCGCTTTAGCCTCTTTGTCATTAATCCTGACATATGTTATTAGGGAGTTGTTTCCCCAGCCTTTAAGCCATTCGAACTCCGGATTGTTTTCGACGGTACAAAACGAAACAAGGATTTCGAAGGTAAGGTGTGAGTCAAAAGCCGGATCTTCCAATACGCCCGTAATTGCAAACCCATCTTTGTCAAAGAGCAGGGTCTTGCCAACCACATCCACTGTATTAAAGTATTTCATGGCTATCTTACGGGTAACCACCACGCTGTTCATGCCACTCAAGGCTGTTGACTTATTACCAGCAATTAGGTTGAGCTTAAAGAAATCGATGGCCGATGAATCGGCGTAATAACAATTGGTTTCCGAAAAAAACTTATTTCCGTTCGAGATTACCGAATAGTTCCAGGCGGGCATAATGCGTATGGCGTCTTCTACCTCGGGCATATCGCGTTTAATGGCCGCGGCCAAGGGGCCCATCGTAATGGCTACATGTTGCTCGCCAACCCCTGGGGCCATTTGAACTTCTACAACCCTGTATATCTTGCCATTGCTTTCAATATAAGCATCGTATTGCATTTGATGGCTTATATACAGCGAAAGGATAAAGAAAGAAGAGAGCCCTGCGGTTAGGCCTAGGATATTGATGATGGAATAGGCTTTTTGACGCACAAGGGTGCGTAAAGCTACTATCATGTAACTTCTGAACATGCGATTGCTGTTTTAAGAAACCTTTAAATGTGGCCTTTAATGTTTTCGTTAATTATTTGTCCATCAAATAATCGGATGATCCGTTGGGCGTATTCGGCATCGCGTTGAGAGTGGGTAACCATAATGATGGTAGTGCCTTTCTGATTCAGTGCGTCTAAAAGATTCATCACCTCTTCGCCATGAGCAGAATCTAGATTCCCGGTTGGTTCGTCGGCCAAAATAATCTTGGGGTTTGCCACCACCGCCCTGCCAACAGCTACACGTTGCTGCTGACCGCCAGATAGTTGTAATGGAAAATGCTTTTTACGGTGCATAATATTCATTTGGTCCAACACTTCTTCGACCTTATGCTTACGTTGTGTTGCATTCCATCCCAAATAAATAAGCGGGAGCTCGATGTTTTCGAAAACAGTAAGCTCTTCGATAAGGTTAAAGTTTTGGAACACGAAACCAATGTTCTCTTTGCGGAGTTTAGCCCGTTGTTTCTCAGAGTATCCACCCACTTCGTGATCACCAAAATAATACGAACCCTCGCTGGGGTTGTCCAAAAGACCAATTATGTTTAATAAGGTTGATTTGCCGCAACCAGATGGCCCCATAATGGCAACAAATTCGCCCGGATTTACCAGAAAAGACACCTTGTTTAATGCCGTTGTTTCCACCTCGTCGGTACGGAAAACCTTGCTTAGATTTACTGTCTTGATCATACAATTGGGGGTTTTGAATGGTTATTTGAAAATAAGCTTGTCTTTTGCATTAAACGATTCGTATGAAGAGATTATGACCTGCTCGCCGGGCTGCAAGCCTTCGAGAACCTCGTAAAAACCTGTGTTTTGCCTACCTATGCGAATGGGACGCTTGATGGCGAAACTGGCTGAAGGGTCAACAACATATATCCAATTTCCTCCGGTTTCTTGAAAAAAACCTCCTCTTTTAACGATGATTGCATCCGTAGGGCTGCTAAACTTTAGCCTTACTTGAAAGGTTTGCCCTTTTTTTATTCCTTCAGGTGTTTCGTTGCTAAACAGCATATCTACCTGAAAGGTTCCATTGCTTACATCGGTGTATATTTTGCTGATTTTTAAGGCATATGTACTACCTCCAAAATCCATTTCGGCTTCTTGTCCTGTAGCCACGCGCGAAACATAACGCTCATCGATATTTGCCCTAAGCTTATACCCATCCTGCATATCAATTTGACCCAAGCGCTCGCCTGCAGCTTTGGTTTCTCCAATTTCGGCACTAAAACCTGATAACTGGCCATCGGTTGGGGATTTTACAATCAGGTTGTCAAGATTTTGTTTTAGCAATCCTAAATTGTTGTACATACGTGTAATTGACGTCTCTATTTGCTTTTTTTGGCCGACGCTGGCCACCGAATCTAAGCGTTTTAACTCAATGGCAATTTCGAGCTTTTTACGTGTAAAGCCGTAATCACGTGAGGCATCTTCAAATTCTTTGTCGGATATAACTTTTTGGTTATGAAAGAGCTTTTTTCGATTAAAGTCTTTTTCGAGTTGATCGATTTGGTACTGTAAGTCAACAACTTCGCGCTGGCGGTAAAATTTGTTTTGTTCTAGGCTTATGTTTGAGTTTTGTAGGTTGTTAATGGCATCGTACATGCGGGTTTCTTGATCCATATAGCTAAGTTCCATGCTGGTATTCACCAGTTTAAGAATTGGGTCGCCCATCTTTACAATGGCTCCGTCTTCAACGTATTTCTTTTCAACAAATCCCCCTTGAACCGCATCAAGATAAATTGTGGTGCGCGGAAACACCACGCCATCAACAGGGATGAATTCTTGAAAGTTGTCTTTGAGCACACTGGCAATGGTAACTTGGTTCTTGTTGATATACAAGCGGCTTTGGCTGCTGCGGAAAAACAGCAAGTAAGCCACAAACAATACCAAGAGGCTAACACCTGCTATAAGTGCAATCCGTTTGGGTGGCCATTTCTTTTTCTCAATAATTCGATCCATCAGGTTGAAATTTGCGCCCAAATTTAGCCAATATTATGCCACCCCGTCCAACGCGCTGATTTCGCGTATCTTGTATTTGTTAAAGAGGGTTTTTAAATCTAGTTTTGTTCAAATGCGTTCAGGATAGTTGTTCGCACACGGACAAGAAATCCTGATTTATATTAACATAATCAAATAATTAGGGTGAAGGGTGAAGGGT
>CAZKHA010000170.1:4991-7555 GCA_964552325.1 uncultured Bacteroidales bacterium | reverse complement strand
TTTACCCTATACCTTTCACCTTGCACCTTTTACCTTTCACCTTCCCCCTTCCCCCTTCCCCCCTTTACCTTGCACCTTTTACCTTTTACCTTCCCCCCTTTACCTTTTACCTTGCACCTTCCTCCCTACACCCGCTTAATTAAATACCATAACCAAACACATGCCGATTTGTTTGATGTAATGCACTTCGTATGCAAATCCATGAAAAAACACATATACAGTGGCTTAATATTTGTGTAGGTTTTTATCAGAATATTGTCTGATTATCATTATCTTAATAAAAATGACTACTGTGGTTTCCCACACTAAATAAAAAAGGAAAACCGCACTTGACAAGTCTATAATTGATTATGTACTTTTAGCACTACCATTAACAATTATACTCTGCAGTATGAAACAATCAATTATTCTTACATTAATCATGGGCTTATTCTTGGTTAGTAAATTAAGTATTGCCCAAAACCCAATTCCATCTTACAATATTCCCGTTTATTTAATGGCGAATTTTCTGGAAGGGGCAAAAGATGCTCAACCCAAAGGGAAAAAGAAAATTAAAGTAATGGGAACATGTAACAATTCAAGCAAGACAACTTGCCTAGCCACCGTTTATGCGTATAGCCTCGACCAACAGACCATCTTGGGGCCCTACACCTTAGCCGGAGGCCAAACCCTCTCGATAGATATTGATGACCGTGATTGGGGTGTGTTTGTGCAATCAGACGACCACATCATTGTATCGGTTTGGATTGAGGAGGGCAAAGCGCAACCTTCTAAACGTTTGTTAAACAATATCAGTTGGGGCGAACAAGCAGAAAAGGGCGAAATTAGTAAACTAGAAGGGTCTCCCAAGCCTGAAATCTGCACCAATGAGTCTCCTCAACCAACACCTTGGCCCCTGACAGGTTTGCTCCAACGTATTGCACCCAAAAATTAACCTTCCTTATGGATACAATCAATACAAAAAATTGGCAAATACGGAACTTTTTGGCCATTCTGCTTACCCTATTAATAGTGGTAGCAACCTTAGTCGTGGCATGGCATTCACTCAAGACCTGCAACGACCTCAGTTTTATAGGTCAGACCCTGTTGCCTTTGTGGGCAACCTGGGTAGGTACCATACTGGCTTTTTATTTCTCGCGCGAGAACTTTGAAGCTGCATCCAAAAGCTATCAAGAAGTAATTAAAAGATTGGGCCCCGAAGAAAAAATGGCGAGCATACCCGTTGCTTCCGCCATGATTCCATTAAGTAAAATAGCCTACTTAACATGGAGTGAAGCCAAAATAGAAAAGCTGTTCTCCATTCTCGACAATCCTGCTTTTGCTGACTTTAACCGGTACGCCATTCTTGACGATAAACATGTGCTGGTGAGCATGGTGCACAAAAGCATGATCCATCGTTTTATCGCTGATAAGGTCCGTGAAGGCCAAGCTTCATCAGAAATTGAAAGCTATACCCTCGAAACCTTCTTAAATACAGCCTCTGACGAAATAAAAACCACCCTTAACAGGGGCTATACCTTTGTGCCCAAAACGGCCAACCTCTTGCAAGCCAAAAAGGCTTTAGAATCCATTAAAGAATGTAATGATGTTTTTGTAACGGCTACCGGCAACAAGGCTGAACCCATCGAAGGGCTTATTACCAATAACAAACTCCTAGAACTCTCTTCACTTTAAATACTTTAAACCATGTTTTACCTTAAATTACACAAACTAAAAATCCTCAACAACCGCGAGTTGTTAGGCAAGGCAGAAATCCAGATCATGAGCTTTGTTAACCCTGCTCAACACGATTTCCCTGACCTGAGTCCACTATTTACAAATTTAGAGGACTCGAAAAAACGAAACCTGATAAAGGAGGCTGCCACACATATCCTTTCGAGCCGGGTGCTGCTCCCCATCGAAAAAATCAAGGATAACCAAGTTATCACCTTTGGAGATACCGGGTATGTGGTTTACAAGTCGGCAGCCATTCCACAAGATTTTTCGTGGTTGTTGTTGGCCGTTGATCTGGATGCCAAAACCCGTGATAACGCCGCGTTAGTTGAAGAAATCCTGACAGAAAGCACCATTTCGGATTTAATGGAAACCGTTGCAGGCTTGGTAGGCCTGGCAAACCCCACGACCCTGCTCATTTCTAAACTTGTAACACTGCTCAGCAAAGCTTGCTTAACCGTGTTTAAAAACGATAAAGACGATGCCGCTGGCGAATTCCTTTGCTCATTTATAAAACAGGAACACTACCCCCATGGCAACCGCAACAAAGAAGATGTGGTTGATATGACTGGCAATATGTACGTTGATTATAGCATCTTTGGATTTGAAGATAGCATCTAAACCCTAAACCAACTAAAACCCTGGATTTCATAGCATATAAAGGCGGATTCAAAGGGCAGTATGATGGCCTTTTGTAAATTTTGCTGATGCTTTTCCCGCCTTTATGGCTATGACCAAGGATGAATGAAAACCTACCTTCACACTATGGCCTATTGGACGGTTGCCCAAATTTTGCATCCCTGCATATCCGATGCCTATCTCTACGCCGTACACATACCCATGTCAACTTT
>CAZKHA010000170.1:0-4891 GCA_964552325.1 uncultured Bacteroidales bacterium | reverse complement strand
ATACCCATGTCAACTTTTACACCCCTATCTGTACGCCGTACACATACCCATGTCAACTTTTACACCCCTATCTGTAAGCTGTACATATACCCATGTCAACTTTTACACCCCTATCCGTACGCAATATCGATACCAATACAAATAACCAAGCCACCCTTTGGTGGCTTAAGCTAATTATTGATTTATTCACTTAATCCTTAACCCTTATGTTATCCTTAACCAATTTTTTTCAACAACAGTTTGATGACCCAACATTAAGCGATGCCCGCTTCGTGTTGTTTGCCCAAGCACACCTTGAAGCCCTCAAGAACAACGACCCCAAGGCCTATTTTGCCGAGCTAATTGATCCAACCGCCCAGGTTGTTGGCGATTTTATGGCCGCCCAAACCGAAAAAGACAGCCTTAAAAGCATGACCGAAGGCGCCACCGTGAGCGTTGACCAACTCTTGGCCGACTTCAAGGCCAAAGCCCTGCAGCGCGAAGGCCTGATACGCGACACCTTTGGCACGGCCTCGGCCCTGTACCAGGAGTTTTACCCCCACGGCACCAACGAGTACACCCGCTGCACCAAGACCAATGCCCTGCTGCTGATGGAACGCATGGCCAACGCCTACCAACGCAACCAGGCCCAGTTGCCCCCCGCCCGCGTTGAAGAGTTTACGCAACTGTACAGCGCCTTTAAGGCCGCACGCACTACCCAGCTCGAGAAAAAGACCAACATCGGCAAAAAGCAGGAAACCAAAAACGCCCACCGTGCCCAATTGGAGCACCAGATGCAGTACAACCTGCTTACCATTGCCCGGCACTACATCGGCCAGCCCGAGCTATGCAGCGTGTTCTTTAACCTAGCCCTGCTAAAACCTTATAGGAGCGGGAAGGCCACTGTTAAAAACAAATCGATTATAAACAACACGAGCAATTCTTAAACAATTGCTTGTATCACATATTAACCTAACTAAAATTAAACAATCATGAAACGTTTATTATTACATGGAGCAATATTCCTGATAGCGATACTACTCCAAAACAAAATTTCAGCCCAGCAGTGGGTCAATTTATCATCGGTTAGTCCACAAGAAGTTTCAGTAACAAATATTGTTAATGATTCATATGGAATAGACTTTGAAATTAGCGTTGCCGGATTCTTTAAAAAGGATTCAACGGTAGCTGGAAACACATACCACAAAATTGGCATTGGTGGATGTGGCCTTGATACAAAAGTAGGGAAACCACAATTACCCTTAATCCGCCAAATGGTGGCTATACCTGAATGTACCAATGTTACAGCAACGTTATCAAACCAGACTTACACCATTTTAAATGATTATTATATTTTTCCCGCCCCCGAATTAGTTGAAGTACAACAAAACGGTTATACCAGCCTTGTAGAACAATTCGCGATCGACAACCAAGCCTATTCGCAAAATGCTTGGTATCCTTCAGAATCCATTTACATAAACTCTATCAGTTACTTGCGTGAACAAAAGGTTGCTGAAGTGTATATTGCACCCATCCAATTTAACCCGGTTACGCATCAAATAAGGATAATTACGGGTTGTGATGGGCATATAAATACAACAAATCCTAGTGGTGCAATGATCAGAAACACAGGGATTTTCGGGCAGGTTGCTAAAAGTAGCCTTTTAAATTATACAACCGAAACCATTTCTGCCCGTATCAATGACCATAGCTCTATCTCGGGAAGTGTGCAATGGTACACTTTATCAAGCCCTGCTAGTGCTGATGCCATTGATGCCGATTACTTGATTATCACAGCAGGGAAATTCTTTGCTGAAAATAATTACAATAGCCAAACCTATCGGATTGCCCAACACCGCGCTAATTATAATGGATTTAAGGTAGCTATTTTAAATGTTCAAAATATTGTTTCAGACGCAGTAGGGTTTCAATATGAAAACCCAAACCAAACTAATGGTATTAATATTAAATATAAAGCTGAACGCCGCATAAGGTCTTGCATCAAGCGTATCTACGAAAACGGTTTAGCCCAACACACCCATGATGGGCATTTGGGTTATGTGCTACTAATTGGAGACGCTCAACGGCATATACTCACCGATCTAACGGATGAAGATCATTATAAGTGGGTTGCTGCATCATACGATCCAGACCCAAGTTTAACTGGATCCGCTACAGATTTCTATTACACTTGTATAACAGAAACAAATCCATGGGAATATGATAGAATTGGCGACTTATTTATTGGAAGGTTCCCTGCTGATAACCAAAACGAATTATATAATATAGTACAGAAAACAATTGACCATGAAACCGAGGCTGCTTTTTATGCTCCATTAAATGCACTATATGCATTAGGAGGATTTCTAGATTCGCCAGGTATTACAACGATTAGAGATTATTTTGAAAACCCGAATGGCTTTAATTATGAATATTTACCAAGATTAATTACACCGCCATATACCCATACACTGCGAGATTATTATAATAGTAGTACGAACCTAACGACCTCAAATTTGTTTAGTGATATTAATAGTGGAATAAAATTGTTTTCATATTATGGCCATAGCAATGAATATGTTCTTGCAATGGGTCAATCTGGCGCATCATTTGATACAATAAGTTGCAAGCAAAACCTGAACAATCATTTTAATTATCCATTTTATATTGCTCTTTCTTGTTCGAACGGACAATTTGATATGAACCCATATACGAATGATTGTTTTGCTGAAACCTTGACTAAATATTCCGCAGTTGCGGGTTTTATTGGTTCACTTGCAAGTTGGAGTACTGCAAACTTAGACATATCCGCCTCAATTCCAATTGTTCCGAAAACATTTTATGAAGTGTTTCAAAGTAATTATTGGGAGCGACTAGCTCATGTAGCTGGGGAATTGGTTTTGCAAACCAAAGAACAGTTTTGGGAATCACCCAGTCCTGGGGCAAATGGCCCTAAATTCAATTTCAATTTGTTCTGTGACCCTGCCTTAAATTTATTTGCTGAAGGTTATCAGGTAACGCACAATGTTACCCTGAACGGTGAGGTGTTTATAAGCAACGAAGTAAGGGTAAAGCCGGGCAGCACCCTAACAGTTGCGGCTGGAACGCATGTTCATTTTGTTAATAACGGCAAACTGATTGTAGAATCAGGAGCAACATTAGCCGTTTTAAACCAGGGCACTTTAATCACAACTTTCGATGGGGTTTCTGACAACAACTATCTTGCAGTTTACGGCAATATAAACAACTTTAACAGGGTAAGCTTTACCGCTACTACTGGTTTGCATTGGGGTGGATTACAGATTGCAAACCCACTTGTTGATCTCTCTTTTAACAACACAACCCAATTTGTACACAGCGGAATTCGCATAGTAAATGGTACTTATTCTTTTAACGGCACTTCTTTTACTGATTCGTGGTTTACCGTTTATGGCAGCACTGCAGATATACAAAATTGTCAGTTCACGAATGGTTCCTATATTATTGGTGATGGAATGGGCAGCAAAAGTGTTGGGATACAGATAAAGAACTGTTCGGTGTTAAACAGTCCTGCCAACATGGAGGCCATCAGGCTTGAACGTTTTCCTGTTTATAATATCGAAAACAACCAGATTACCTATACCGATAAAGATGGGTTGGGCTTATATAATTGTGGCTCGCTGCAAACCCGAAACCACTACATTAAAAATAACACTATAACCTTTGCAGGCACCCAGGCTAATAACAACAATGGCTTAAAGCTATACTGCACCTATGCCGAGGTTGATAGGAACAATATTCATCACAATTCAATAGGAATATCGCTTTTAAACACAACAAATAGCAAATTAATTGGTAACAGCTCGGCTTCCAATTCTTCACAGACACAAGTAATTGCAAACAATTCAGTAAATCAGGTATATCTGGCACAAATGTCGTCGGCCCCTCAGGTAACCTACAATGCCATTTATGTTGACCAACCCAACACTTCACCTTATATACGCTATGAAACTACTGGTTATCCGAGCCCTATTATAACCGTTAACTATAACTATTGGGGTGGCAATAATGGGATGCACCACCCTTTTGTACCAACAGCGGATTTGGATCCCTATAACAAATTTTTGTATAACAGCAATCTCAACTGGAACCTGCCCTCAAAAAATTCAACGGTTATTGATACTTGCGAAACCATTTACAGTCAGGCCCATGCATTGCTTGCTGATTCGAACATCAGTGCAGCCATTGAAAAATACAAAGAGCTCATTAACACCTTTCCTGGACATGTATTGGCAGGGTGTTCCCTTTCAGAGCTATTTGATGTTTACTGGGTTAATTCGTTGAATCTATCTGAGCTCAAAGCTTATTTTTTGTGCAACACGGTTACCTCAAATGCCATGCTGGTTAAAAAGGGTGCATGGCTTGCAAACAAATGCGACATATATTCAGGCAACCTTTATCAAGGGGTAGTTTGGCTCGATAGCGTGGCACAGAACCCACAAGTGGTTTCTGATTCTGTATATGCCCTGATCGAGCTTGCGGACATTTACTCCAACGATTCAACCAAATCGGGTTATTTTGGCAGCCTTGCTTCGCTTCTGCCACAAAGCAGGACGGAGTTTTTGGCAAAACGAAAAGAATGGATTGACCTTCTTTTTGCCGATAAAACTATTTACAACGAACAGCCCGTGAAGGATACAGAACTCAGTAACTTGATAATTACCCCTAACCCAACCAATCAAGACGCTGAAATTGAGTTTGTTTGTGCAAATACTGGGCTTTTAAGCCTGTGCATTACCGATTTAAAGGGTAGTCAGGTATTAGGGCCTTATTCAATACCGGTTACACAGGGCCGCAACACCATAAAACTTTCAGGTATTTATGGCAACACATGCCTGAAAAATGGCTTATATTTGTTGAGTCTTTCAAACGA
>CAZKHA010000169.1:0-7571 GCA_964552325.1 uncultured Bacteroidales bacterium | reverse complement strand
AAGGCGGGTATAAAGGGTATAAACAGTGGCTACAAATTTAAGGAATATGGTGGAAGGCGAGAGCGGTAGTACATTTTTAACACAATTAAGCTTGCAATGCATTTTCAATTCGCATAGGAGTTAAAGAGCCAGCTTTGCTCAGTCTTTAAAGGCAACAATGATGGCAAGCATTGCACTTGGCCTAAGTGATAAGTTATATTAGACAAAAAAATTGCCGTCTGTTAAAGTAGATACAATGGTGTAAATGTGATTTTTACTCTATAAATATGGTAGTTGTATCAAGCGGAACTGAAAATTTTGTTAATGCTGTTTAATTTTTCAAGTACAACCGAAAATTTTAACGTTTGTGTAAATATTTTCAAGTGTAACCGAAAATTTTAACGATTATGTAAGAATTTTCAAGTACAACCGAAAATTTTACATCCATAAAGCGATGAACCAGTTAATGGGGCGCCATCGGGCCATGGTTTGAATGGTGATTGGGGGAAATCTCAAAATTCCTGTGGAATCGTTGTAAGAGAGTTTGTACAGATCGGATGAATCGGTTGCGCGGGTTCTGCCACTTATGTTCAGTATAGCAAGATCCGGCGCATCCGGCTCTGTAATAATGATAAAGGATGAATCTCGTTTTATTTGAGCGGCGAGCCAGGCGCCATTTTTACAAATTCGATGCAACCCCTTTAAGCACCCCCTCCTTTATCGTCAATTGACCAAACTGCCTAACTCCTTCCACGGCATTAAAGCCAGAGTTCAGCATGTAGTTCCGGTTGATAGTGAGGCCAGTTTCTTGATCAAGTTGAATGAGGTTGTTCATCATGCAGGTTTTATGGGTTTGTGCTGCAAAATTCCAAAGCTTTTGTGCAGTCTTTCTGCACAAGCGGTATTTTTGTTTAAGTTTGTTTTTAAAGGGTTTAATTACAATACTTTTTGTATAAGGAATCATTCTGATAATATCAATCCTTACCAAAATAAATCTATCTTTGCTTCAAACTAAGGCTCATTCTTAACTCATTGCATAAAATGCCAACAAGTATTTACCTTCTCAAAATCACCCTGATGCACATTAAACCACCTATCTATCGCAGGGTATTGGTCTCATCGGACACAAAACTTTCAAAGTTGCATTCGATCATTCAACTCGTGATGGGGTGGCATGGCAGCCATTTACATCAGTTTATTCAGAATAAACGGTTTTATGGTCCAAAAAGTGACGATTTGTGGGATGATTGCGAGGACTACACTAAGTTGAAAGTTTCACATTTATTGGAGCACCCGAAGGAAAAAATGGTTTATGAATACGATTTTGGTGACAGTTGGAACCATGAAATCCTGCTTGAGAAGGTTTTGCCATACGATGCAGCACTTCAAGTACCCACATGCGTGGATGGGAAGCGTGCTTGCCCACCCGAAGATTGTGGAGGACCGTGGGGTTATGCTAACTTACTGGAGACTTTGAAGAATCCTGATAGTCCGGAAGCAAGAGAACTGCTTGAATGGGGAGCTGATGGCTATGATCCTGAATATTTTGAAATGAAAGAAGCAAATGAATTTCTACAAGATTTAGTGCCCAAAACGAAGAAAAAGACCAATAAGTAACAAATTCGCACTTTGAAAGCTCTTGGGGATGGAGCATTGTAAAAGTGAAATCTTTGCCCAAAATCATTGGATTTGCCCATAATACATCTTTTGGCTACTGGCCTCACCTTTTTCGAAACACTTTGATAAACAATTAGCAAGAAGTCAAGAAACACCAACAATAATGGGGCGTGCATCTTCATTTCTTGATACCTCAACAACCGCGCATCGTCAATTTTCTCGTACATTTGGCAACAAAAATTTTATCTTTATGAGCGAAGTAGCCCAATTCCGTGAAGCCATCCTTAAAGGATACCCTTCGGACAACAAAAGCATTGTTTTAGGAGGTGCCATGTTTAATGGGGATGTCTTGAATGAGACGTATATTCAAATTCCCTTAAAGACCATGAACCGCCATGGCCTTATTGCCGGAGCCACTGGCACAGGCAAAACCAAAACCCTGCAAGTATTGGCTGAACAATTGTCAGAAAATGGCGTACCTACTGTTTTAATGGATCTAAAAGGCGATTTGAGTGGTTTGGCCCGACCCGGGAAATCGCAGCAGTTTATAACCGAACGCCATCAAGCCATTGGCTTACCACATCAAGCTGCCGGTATGCCCGTTGAACTGATGGGGCTTACAGGAAAAGATGGGGTGCACCTCCGTGCGACCGTTTCTGAATTTGGACCCGTGTTGTTCTCAAAAATCCTTGAATTAAACGATACACAAAGCGGTGTTGTTTCCATCATTTTTAAATACTGCGACGATAACAACCTGCCTTTGCTCGATTTAAAAGACTTTAAACGAATGTTGCAGTATGCCAGCGAAGAGGGCAAGGACGAGATAAAGAAGCAATATGGGTTGGTGTCGTCAACCACGGTATCCTCCATCATGCGTTCCATTGTACAGATTGAGCAACAAGGAGCTGATGTGTTTTTTGGGGAAAAGTCGTTTGATGTGGCTGATTTTTTGGGTTTTGACGAAAAGGGTAGGGGGACAATTTCGATTATCCGCCTAACAGATATTCAAGACAAGCCCAAGCTTTTCAGTACGTTTATGCTGAGTTTGTTGGCCGAAATTTATAATACCTTTCCCGAAGCTGGAGATATCGATAAACCTCGTTTGGTGTTGTTTATTGACGAAGCTCACCTTATTTTTAGGGAGGCCAGCAGCGCGCTCCTCAATCAAATAGAAGCCATTGTTAAACTAATCCGTAGCAAAGGTGTGGGTATCTATTTTTGTACGCAAAGTCCTGCCGATGTGCCCGATGTGGTGTTAAGCCAGCTTGGGTTAAAGGTTCAACATGCTTTAAGGGCATTTACGGCGAAGGATCGCAAGGATATTGTTAAGGCAGCCGAAAACTTCCCTATCTCTAGCTTTTATAAAACCGATGAAGTGCTTACCAGCCTTGGCATTGGCGAAGCTTTGGTTACAGCCCTTGACGCCAAAGGAAGGCCAACACCCTTAGCTGTTTGCTGCATGCGAGCCCCCATGAGCCGCATGGATGTGCTTACATCCGATGAAATTGAGGAGCTGGTAAGCCGCTCGCAGTTGGTAGCCGAGTACAATAAAGTGATTGACCGTGATTCGGCATTTGAGATACTCGAAGGCAAGATAAACCGAGCGCGTAACGAGGTAGAGCGTTATGAAACAAGGCAGTATGAGGGAGAATCTGCACGTAGGGTAACCCAATCGAACGAACCCAACCTTTTAGAAGAGCTTAGCAAGAACACCATGGTAAGGCAAATTGGGCGTACGGTGGTAAATGAATTGATGCGTGGATTGCTTGGTACTATGGGCTTTGGCTCTGGAACACGCAGAAGACGATAATTTTTTTTAAATTTTTGTCGAAAACGGTTTTTTATGTTGTATCTTTGTGGGGCTGGCTGCCTGTGGTGTTTTTCCCAGTCTCGTCTTGGTTAACTTTGTCCATAATCAAATTTCTCTTCATTACTTTTTGTTTTGTTGTCATGTTTTTTGTTTTTGTTTGACAGGCAGCCAGTTTCTTACAAAAATTTAAGGTTTACCCCCTTTTTTTGAGGGGGTTTTTTATTGCCCTCTGGCAAACCCATGGGGCAATACTTGTCAAAATGTCAGTAAAAGATTGCTGGCATATGGTTTGAAGGTGGCCACAGCACTAAACTAAATTGAAGAAAAATGCTAAAAGGTAAGATCAACGTTCAAACCGAGAACATTTTCCCCATCATCAAAAAGTTTCTATATTCAGATCATGAGATTTTTTTGAGGGAGCTTATTTCAAATGCCGTAGATGCTACCACCAAGCTCAAGGGCTTGGCCTCAATGGGCGATTTTAAAGGAGAATTGGGCGATATACGCATCGAAGTATTGGTTGACAAAAAGAAGAACACATTAACGGTGCGCGACCGCGGTATCGGTATGACAGCAGATGAGGTTGATAAATACATCAATCAAATTGCATTTTCGAGTGCCGAAGAGTTTGTAAACAAGTTTAAGGGCAAAAGCGAAGCCGAAGCCAGCCAGTTAATTGGCCATTTTGGACTCGGGTTTTATTCGGCCTTTATGGTTTCGGATAGGGTTCAAATCATTACGCAATCGTGGAATGAGAACGAAAAAGCCATGGCCTGGGAATGCGATGGCAGCCCCGATTACACACTCGACGAAACCACCAAGGAATTCCGTGGCACGGATATTATCTTGCACATAAGCAAAGAGAACGAAGAGTTCCTCGAAGAACACCGCGTTTTGGAACTTCTGAAGAAATACTGCAAATTCTTGCCTGTGCCGATTGAATTTGGCACCGAAAAAGAACACGTGAAAGTGGAAGGTGAAAAAGACAAAGACGGCCACGATAAATACGAGGAAATTGAAAAGCCTCGTATCATCAACAATGTAAAACCTGCTTGGACTATCAAACCTACTGATCTTCAAGAAGAAGATTATAAGAAATTTTACCGCGACCTCTATCCTTACAATTTTGAGGAGCCTCTGTTCTGGATTCACCTGAATGTTGATTACCCTTTCAATCTTACAGGTATTCTGTACTTCCCCAAAGTAAAGGAACGCCTCGAAGTGCAAAAGGATAAAATACAGTTGTATAGCAATCAGGTGTTTGTAACCGATTCAGTAGAAGGCATCGTTCCCGATTTCCTAACTTTGATGCATGGTGTGCTCGACTCACCCGATATTCCACTTAATGTGTCGCGCAGCTATTTGCAAAGCGATCCTGAGGTTAAGAAGATTTCGAACCACATTATGAAGAAAGTGGCCGATAAACTGGAGGAACTTTTCAAGAATAGCCGCGAAGAATTTGAGAAGAAATGGGATGATATCAAAGTGTTTATACAGTACGGAATGATTTCGGAAACCAAGTTTTACGACCGGGCCGAAAAGTTCTACTTATTCAAAAACCTTGGCGGAAAGTACTTCACCTTTGATGAATACAAGTCGCATATTAAGGATACACAAACAGATAAAGATAAGAACCTCATTCATTTATACACTAGCAACCGCGATGAGCAACATAGTTTTATTGCTTCGGTGGAAGCCAAGGGTTACGACGTGCTGTTGATGGATGGCGTACTAGATAATCATTTTATTAACTCCATCGAGTCGAAGCTGGAAAAATCGCGCTTTGCACGTGTGGATGCCGATGTGGTTGAAAAACTTATTGCAAAGGATGAGGTAATGCCATCGAAATTAAGCGATGAGCAAAAGGAGACTTTAAAACCCGTTTTTGAAGGAGCTGTTGATAAGACCACATTCTCTATCCAATTTGAGAACTTGAGCGAGAGCGAGTTGCCGGTGATGATTACGCGCAACGAGTTTATGCGCCGCATGAAGGATATGTCAGCCCTAGGCGGTGGCGGCATGATGTACATGGGAGGCATGCCCGATCATTACAACTTGGTTGTGAATGCAAACCATCCAGCCATTTTTGGTTTGGTTGAAGAAAAAGATGAAGACAAACGGTCCAAAGTTGCCAAACAGCTCGCCGATTTGGCCTTGCTGTCGCAGAGTTTGCTTAAGGGCCCAGCGCTTACCGATTTTATAAAGCGTAGCATTGATATGATTGAAAAATAATTTTTTGATTAACTTTGACGGGCGCCTTTACGGCGTCCGTTTTTATAATAAACCTAAATTTAAATTTTGAACTTATGAAAAGAGGATTGATTATAGTTGGGGTAATCGTATTAGTAGTGATTATCCTATTTAGTTGGCTATCGGGCATGTACAATTCTTTGGTTAAAGCCGAAGAAGGAGTAAACGGTCAGTGGGCCAATGTTGAGAACGTATATCAGCGCAGGGCCGACCTTATCCCTAACTTGGTAAGCACCGTAAAGGGGTATGCTGATTTTGAAAAGAGTACTTTAACTGCCGTTATCGAAGCCAGGGCAAAAGCTACATCGGTACAGGTAAACCCTGAGAAATTGGATGCCAATTCCTTAAAACAATTCCAAGAGGCCCAGCAAGGACTTACTTCGGCTTTGGCAAGGCTAATGGTAGTTGTGGAGCAATACCCTAACCTAAAAGCCAACCAGAATTTCCTGGATTTACAGGCACAGTTGGAGGGTTCAGAGAACCGTATTACGGTAGAGCGTCGCAAGTTCAACGAGATGGCCCAAGATTACAATACGAAGATACGTACCTTCCCACGTACTATTTTTGCTGGCATGTTCGGCTTTGAAAAGAAAGCCTATTTTGAAGCAGCCGAAGGTTCAGAAAAAGCCCCTGAAGTTAAGTTCTAAACAATAAAAGCTTAACAGCATGGCAGAAACTGCAAAGGCTTTTTTCACGGCCAGTGAAAAAGAACGCCTAAAAATGGCCATCAAGAATGCCGAACTTGAAACATCGGGCGAAATAAGGCTACACCTCGAAAGTGTTTGCAAGGGCGATGTGATGGATCGTGCAGCCCAAGTGTTTGCGCAGCTTGATATGCACAAGACTGAGCTGCGCAATGGAGTACTGGTGTACCTTGCCATTAGCAACCGCAAATTCGCGGTCCTGGGCGATAAGGGGATAAATGCGGTGGTAACTCCTACTTTCTGGGACGAGATCAAGGCGAATATGATCCTACGATTTCGCGATGGTCTTTTTACCGATGGCTTATGCGAAGCCATCGAGGCTGTTGGAATGAGCCTCAAGAAACACTTTCCGCGCCAACGTAACGATGTGAACGAATTGCCCGACGATATTTCGTTTGGTAAGAACTAAAGAACCTGCAAAAATGAAAATACGCATTATAGCCTTATGTTTGAGCTTGTTGTCCGTGTTTGCGGTAACAGCCCAGAACCTTCCTGAGGTACCAAACCCTCCCCGAATCGTAAACGATTTTGCCAATACCATGAGTCCCGAGGAGGTGGCTGCCCTGGAACAAAAACTGGTGGCTTTCAGCGACACAACTTCTACCCAAATAGCAGTTGTTACCATTGCCGACCTCGAGGGCTATGATGTGGCTGATTATGCTGACCGTTTGGCCGAGAAGTGGGGCATTGGGCAAAAAGGTTCTAATAACGGTTTGCTGATCTTGGTGAAACCCAAGAACAATCAACCTGGCAAAGCCCGCGTAGCGGTAGGCTATGGCCTTGAAGAAACCATTCCAGATGCCATTGCCCGCAGGATTGTGGATAACGAGATGATCCCAGAGTTTAAGAATGGCAATTATTACAAAGGAATCGACAAGGCCACCAACGTTGTTATTGGATTAACCACCGGAAAGTTTAAGGCAAAAGACTATAAAGACAAAGGCACCCCCATTTGGATGGTGGTTGTTTTTGTGATAATTGTGATAGTTTTGATGCGTGTATTTCGTGGTTCATCCGGCGTCTATCACCAAGGCGGCAGCAGTTTACCGTTCTGGACGGCCTTGTTTATGGCCAATCAACTGGGAGGAAACCGCAGCGGCAGTTGGAGCGATTTTTCATCCGGCGGCGGAAGCTTTGGCGGCGGCGGTGGAGGCTTCGGCGGTTTTGGCGGCGGCAGCTTCGGTGGCGGTGGTGCCAGCGGGAGTTGGTAA
>CAZKHA010000168.1:5854-7672 GCA_964552325.1 uncultured Bacteroidales bacterium | reverse complement strand
AACAAGTCATTCAAATTAATTATTTTACTGCCATTTTTCTCGTAATAATTCAGCACTTCGTCAATTTTCCTTTTATCATAACTCGTAATACAATCTGATATGACTGTAACTTTGTAGTTTTCCTTGCACATATTAAATACGGTTGATTTCACGCAGGCAATGGCGTCTGCTCCTGCAATGTAAAATTCGCTTATTTCATTTTTCCTGATAAAGTCAGCAAAATCTTCGCTGGTCAATGCGTTGCCTTTGGATTTTTCAAAAATGTTTTTGGAAACCAATTTCATGTCCGAAACTAATTCAGACCCACGAGTATTAGGTTTGAAAGTCCTTGTGCCGTCAGATAAGTTATAATGCCTTATGTAAACGACATGAATTTCATTTTCCACTGCCCAATCTATTGACCGATTAACATTGTCAATGATTTCTTTGTAGTTTTTGGTAATGTCATTTTGAATGTCAATTACCACTAATGATTTTTTCTGCATGGGATTCTTTTCTTTAATTTTTATGCTTTAATTCAATTTTCAGATTCATTGTACATCACATTGCCGCTTGTTCGCTTGGGGATAACGTTCGGCAGCTTTCTGTCAGGCGGGGAGTGAATAGTTTCTTTCCAGTCAGACCGCAAAATTAGTTAATTACTTGGTGTTTATGTCAGTTTGTTAGTAAAACCCCGCTTGCAGCAAGGTGCTTTTATCAGCAGTAAATTATTTTATCACTGTCCAACGTTTAATACTCCAAGATTCAAAATTACCACTACCCAAGTCAGTTACTTTTTTAATTAAGCCTATTGTTTCTGTATAATACAAATATGTATCATTTGAAAACATTGGTTGATACTGTTGTGAAGCTGTTATTTTTGTTTCAATTACATTCATGAATGTATTTCCATTAATTGTCATTGATTGGAATTTTGCATTTATTTTCATTCCATTGAATACTGCCCCTGTGTCACTGGTTGTCATAAAGATTGGCTGTCCGTTTTCTCCATACTCACCACCACCATTTCTTTTTATGTAATGGTTTGTCAGGTAGTCATTGTAAGTCTGGAAAGTTGTAAAACTTTTAAAATTAATTTTATAGTATTCGTGTTTATGACCTGATTGTCCATGAACTGGTGGTGGTGACCAATAAAAATCATTTTCAGTGCTTGTCACAATAATACTGTCAAAGATTAAAGTTGTGTCGTTTTGAAAAATCCAATAACTGCCTTCTTTGAATTTATAAGGTTTTAAACTTTCACTTAAATTAGAATAACTAGTCTCGTCGTCTATATTATCTTTATTACAAGAAACTATTGTTAGAATTAGTATAAAAAGTGTCAAGATGTAGAAGGTCTTTTTCATTTTATTGCTGATAACTATTAAATATCCGTATAAACGTACCACTTTTCGCATACCTCAACCACAAATCCAGATTCCTAACCAGTGCAGGTGCTGTATTCATCTTAAAACCACTACTCAACGCAATAGTACTTAGCATTTTGGTTAAGGAAGTTGGTATGCACGTATCCACTATAACATGTACTCGTTTAGGTTTAGCACTCGTTTATGTTTACAGCCACAAATATAAACAATACCTTAATTGTAAGGTAAACCATTCAAAAAAAGATGCTGCACAGTTTGCCTCAATAAGCTTTATCACCTAAGCTCGCATTTTTCCTGTTAGGGATATTGCTCAGGTTTTGCCATTTAGGCTTCTATAGGTATGGATTCTCTACTAAAGCCATTTTCTACTAACGGATTCCTTTTTTAAGACTGCAGCAACACACATCAAGAAAAACCCAAAATAGCTTTACGTATCTTACATAACCTGAAT
>CAZKHA010000168.1:0-5754 GCA_964552325.1 uncultured Bacteroidales bacterium | reverse complement strand
CGTAGGGGATAAATAGCATTCGAAAACTAGAAATAATCGCACAAAGCCGCAGCGTCGCAAAGATGCAAAAGCACTTTTCCCATCTTCAAATTTTCACCCTTCGGCACACATCCAGCTTCGACGCACTTCTATAGGTTCAGGGCAGCGCTTGGTGGCAAAAAAGTGCTAAATGAAGGATATGCCTTGATTTCAAGCTTGACCAACGGTACTTATCTTCAAATTTCCCCTCTAACTAGCATCATGATTGAGTACGTGTTTTGCCAAAAGCGATCATCCGTGCTATTAAGAACATCCCTGCAAAAAAAAGCCTTCCGTTTCCGAAAGGCTTTTTAAAATAGTTTTGTATTTATTTGCTAATAACGAAACGCAGCAATTGCTTTTCAGTTCCGCGGCTTAGCTCGAGCAGGTAAGTACCATTAGCCAAGTGGCCAACATTAATTTTAGTATCCGATGCACCATTCAGCGATACTGCTCCGAGTGATTGTACATCTTGCCCTGCAGCATTCAAAATCCGGAGGTTAAACGTAGATGCTCCAACTCCAGTTAAGCGCACAAACAGGGTTTCTTTTACGGGGTTGGGATACAACTGAATGCGTGAGGCTGCATTTGGTTCGGTAATTCCTGTGCAATCTTTAAAATTAACCACGATGGCATCGCTGCTTTGGCAGTTATTCTGGTCGGTTATGGTAAGCGTAAGGGTTTTGTTGCCTACACCCACACCAGCTGAATCAACTGTAAGCAAGGGTAAGGTAGTGCCCGTTGGGCTCCAGAGGTAGCTAACGGCATTCGCGGTGGTGCCATCCAATGCAACGCTCAGGTAAGAGCAAATGCTGGTATCGGCGCCCAGGTTTAAAACGGGTAAGGCATGAATAGTAAGTTGCAGCTCATCGCCAGAGGATTCGCAAGGGGCTTGAGATGCAGGCAGTATGCTTAGGCTTACGTTGCCATTGGCTATGTCCTGGTTACCGGGTGTATAAACGGGGTTCAGGGAATGGATATCGTTAAAACTACCATCGCCTGTAGTTGACCATGTTACCACAACATTGGTGTTGCTGCTAGCTTCGGCCAAGGTGTAGCTTGTTCCTGCGCAGATGGCAGCATCGTTGCCGGCTGAGGCTGTTGCAATCTTGCTGATGCTAAGCATCAATGTGTCGGTGGTTTCGCTTCCATTAAAGCCATAAGAGGTAAAGCTAAGCAAAACTGTGCCGGCTTCAACGTCAGCTATGCTTGGCGTGTACGTAGTATTGGCGGCATGTGCATCAGCAAAAACGCCTGAGCCATTGCTGCGCCACAAACTCGAATCGGCATTGAATGCGATACCCGAACAGGTATAGGGCAATTGTTCGCAAGTAGAGGCATCGTCGCCAGCAGAAGCGGCCAAGCGCATTTCTGCAGGAAGCACAATGTAGTCAACCCAAGCGGCATCGATGCCCGTTGTGTTCTGTGCATCTTTTTCGTATTCCCACCTAAAGGTATGGTTACCAGCAAGCACAGGATATGCATAACGTTTCCAATCTTGTTTGCCGGCCCATTTGCCAACCATTAAATCATCAATATAAAACTTGAGGTTATCATAAAAAGCCTCCGAATTAACTTTACGGAAGAAGGAGATGGAATCGTCAACCAATACATTATAATCTAATTTAAGACCTGTTAACTGGCTGTGGGTGATGGCACCCGAGTGCAGTGCATAGTTGCCTTCGTATTTTACGGTATTATCAATATACCAATCGCTGTCGCCATACAATTGCCATTCAAACTTGCTAAGGTCGCCTGTTTCCCAGTCTTCAACCAAAATGCCAAGCTTTTGCAGGATATTTTTGGTATCGCTATGGTATTCAGAATGTACATAGTTTACGAAAAGGGCTGCCATCCCAAAATATGCTGAATTGTTAACCGAAACAGCAAAATCAACGTTTACTGATTGACCAGGCTCAAGATTGCCAAGCGTTTGGTTAGGGTTGGCAATGCTAAGGAATGGGTTTGAGCAGCTTAGGTCGCTAAGGGTATTAACAGCAGTATAAGATCCTGTATTTTTGGTAGTGATACGCATAGTAACGTTTTCACCGGGGTCGAGTTGGCCATTTCCGTTGCCGGATGCATCTAAAATAGCAACCGACATAATTTTTGGAGCGGGTGCATACGAACGGATGGTAAAGGTTGTAATAGCTTCTTTGCCAGCAGCATCCACAGTCTTTAGATCGAATGGAATATCAAGGGCATCGGGGGTGTTGATGGCCACATCAAACTTAAAAGCGTCGCGTACCAGTTTGCTTTGGTTCATGGCGATGGTTCCATACGATTCTGTTGAGTCGGTTATGGTAATGTAAGGTGAAGCGCAGCGCAAGGTAGCTTCCACATTTTCGGCGTTTGCATTGCCAAGGTTCTTTACTTTAACACCTAGTAGCTCGGTTTCGTTAAAATCCATCTTGTTATTGCTATTGCCAAAGGTGGTATCGTTCAGCACATATCCATCTTGCATCAAGTTTGAGGAAGGCACAACAAACTGGATGGGTGATACATACGTCATGGCATGGCCACTACGGGTATCGGTCCAGGCTGGATAAACCCAACCATCGGCGGCGGCAATGGCGAGGTAATCGCCCATGTAACCATCGGCCAGTCCAGGGATGGGTGATGGGGTAAACGATACATCGCTTACACGCATATCTTGCCAGGTTTCGCCGGCATCTTCAGAATAGGCCATCCAAGCTTCCAGATCGTTGGCGCCGCAGTTGCGGTCGTCGTAAAATACCACAAACAAGTTGCCTGTTGAATTATCAACGGTAATCCAGGGCATGTACTGTTGTTTGGTGGTAGAGACATCGGTGTTTATCTTTTTGGGTGATGACCAAGTAAGGCCTTTGTCGGTTGATTTGATCAAATAGATATCCGAAGCACCCGTGTTGGTACCTGGAACGCCCAAGTTTGCCCAAACCACGTAAATATTGCCACGGGTTGGGCCAGCGCCAAGGTCAACAGCCATACAAGGGAATGAATTGGTGCGCATGTTTTTGCCAACACCAGAAGTACGAGTTCCACGAATGTTGTTGATGACGCGGGAAGCCGTTTGCCAGGTTGTGCCACCATCTAACGAACGAGCAAAACCGACGGCTTTTTCATCGGAAGGCCAGCTATCGTACACAGCCCAGGCAGCATAAGCTTCGCCATCAGGGCCGCATTTAAAGTTGATACCTTGGTTGTGGCTGCCGGCATTGCAGGCATTGCTTATCGATACCGATGTGGACCACGAAGTTCCATTGGTGTTGCTTCGCGAAACATAAATCTGGTTGTTGTACATCCAGCCGTTGTAAAGATTGCCTTTGTAGGGGCTAACAGGCGAAATATCAACCCATAAATGGTTTTTGTCGAGCATATTGAACATGCTGCCATTGGCCACTTTTACCACGCTCCAGTTGGCACCTTGGTTATCAGAATACGATACACTTTGGCCATATCCATTGTCGATATAACCAATAAAATATCTTCCGTCAAGGTTTATCACGGCTGCTGGGTCGCCGCTGTTTCCGCCGCCAGCGCCTTGCAGTTGCCCGCTCCAGGTAGCACCCATATCTTCCGATTCAAAGTAATTGGCGCCATAGATGCTCGAAGTATTTGGAAAGCTTCCAGAATTGTTGGAGTTAAGCAACACCGACTTATCATTGGGGTCAACGGCAATTGAGTTTTCACTTTGGGTTGATGCCAGCTCAGTAACGGGCACATCGGGAGAGTCGTCGATAAGTACACCTTTAGAAACCACGCGGGTGTCGATAAACTTAGCCGGTGGAACATTTACAGGAGGCTGAACAGTTACCAGGCCTAATTCGGCCATCTTACGCCAATAGCCCATGTTGTCAATTTTTGTATCAACCTTATACTTAGGAGGCAATACTATTTTTTCTTGCGCATGGCTTACAAATGGCAATACAAACCATACAACAATTACCAGCAATGGGTAACATGATTTTCTCATACGTAAATAAATTTGGTTAAACGTTGGATGCAATTCGCATGATGAAATTCATCCTGGATTGTAAATATTAACGAATCATGCTCGTTTTATTGGTCTTTAATTAGATTTTACAAAAGTAATGGTTTTGAAACACGGCACTAATACATTAACAAAGCAAATTGTTAAACGGCAAAGGTTGGTTCACCATTTTTAGCTTCGTTAGCGGAAAAGTTCTCCAAGGCATTCATAGTAACCATTGAATACGAAAGAGTTGCCTGGTAAGTGCTAGTTTTTTTAAGAATTGGTTCATCACAAACGAATTGCTAGTATTTTTGCAGTTCATTTTATTAAGCATTGGCAGCATGGAAAACCTCAAAATATTGATTCTTGATGATGAAAAACTCTACCGCGAAGAGATAGGCGAGTTCTTATCGGATAATAAGTTCCTCATTCGCAAGGCATCGAAACCCTCTGAAGCTTTTGAGGTACTCAAAAACAATGATATCGATATAGCCATTCTTGATATTCGTCTGCCCGAGATGAGTGGTTTAGATGTGCTGCAAAGGATTAAGGATGAGTATCCCAACATCGAGGTAATTATGATTTCGGGCCATGGTGACATGGATTCAGTGATTCAGGCCATGCGCTTGGGCGCTACCGATTATTTTTCGAAGCCGTTTCGCCTACTCGATGTTTTATCGGCCATTGAACGTACCAAGCGGTTTGTGGAGCTTAACAACCGTTTAAAAGAAATTGAATCGAATTATCAATTTGTATCGGGCAAACTTAACGAGGTATATGGCCATAACTTGATTGGCAGCAGCCAAGCCATGAAAGAAGTTACCGAAATGATAGCCCGAGTAGCCAAATCAGACACTACAAGTGTGTTGATAACAGGCGAAAGCGGAACCGGTAAAGAGTTAGTGGCCAAAGCCATTCATTATTTGAGCCCGCGTAAGGACAATTATTTTTATGCCGTAAATTCTTCGGCTATCACCGAAACCTTGTTCGAATCGGAGTTTTTTGGTCATGCAAAAGGCTCGTTTACGGGTGCTTCTGAAAATAAGACAGGCTGGTTCGAAGTAGCCAACAAAGGCACCTTGTTCCTTGATGAGATTGGAGATTTGCCCATGGGATTGCAAACCAAATTTTTAAGGGTACTCGAAGAGCGCAAGATAAGCCGTGTTGGAACACATAAAGAGATTGACATCGATGTTCGTATTGTGGCTGCCACACACCAAGATTTAGAAAAACTAACGGAAGAGCGCCGTTTCAGGCTCGATTTGTTCCATCGGCTTAACTCTTTTGTTATCAATATTCCACCCTTGCGCGAACGCAAAGAAGATATCCCAACTTTATTAAGCTTTTTTATTGAGGAATATGCCAAGAAAATGGGCAAAAAAATCAAGGGCATCGACGATTCGGTGTTTGAAGCCTTGGTGTTGTACAAGTTCCCGGGCAATGTTCGCGAACTGCGGAATATGGCCGAACGTGCCATTATCTTATGTGATGGTAACCGCATAAAACCCGTTCATTTCCAATTGACCAAGATTGCCAAATACAAAAATGTGGATCCCGACGAAGAAATATATGATTTGGATGTAATTGAGCGTAACGCCATTGTTAAAGCCATAAAAAAAGCCAATTACAACAAATCTGGCGCTGCCCGTTTGTTAAAAATCACCTTCCAATCGCTCGACCGCCGCATCAAAAAGTTTGATCTAAAGTTTGAGAAGCACCTTAGTTGATGTGCTGATGTGCTGATGTGCTGATGTGCTAATGTGCTAATGTGCTGATGTGCT
>CAZKHA010000167.1:0-7679 GCA_964552325.1 uncultured Bacteroidales bacterium | reverse complement strand
CAGAAAACGAGATCAGGGAGCAGCTAGCCGGAAATTACGACCGTACTACCTTTTATCGCTCCTTTAAAACATTGGAAGAAAACAAGATAGTACATAAAATAGTAATTGATAATCAATTGGTGCGCTATGCACTCGATAATTCGATGAATACCATGCACGAACATGCCCATTTTTATTGCAAGGATTGCCATACCGTAAAATGTATCACTAGTACGGCTGCCGTAGGGGTTCAGCTTCCAGAAGGCTTCTTGGAAACCGAAACAGTGGTTTTGGTAAAAGGTAAATGCGCACGTTGCAAAAACAATACTACAAATATTTGATAAAACTTAAACATCATATTGCCGCTATCTTATTGGGATTGTTTATGTTCCCAATACTATTCCAATCCGTGCATGTGCTGTGGCATCATACGCAAGATTGTATAGATGCATGTTGTTGTAAACACATTGATGTTGTAAGTGAGTCATCCTCAGGAACTATCGCAACCTTAGAAGAAGACTGTCTGATTTGTAATTATTTGATTACTATAAACAGTTTTGCTGACCCAGTTGTATATCGGATAAGCCTTCCCATCGAAAAACGAGCTTTTGTATTTTTAATCATACAGCATCCACTCAAACAAGTCGGAAGTTTTAAATCACCACGGGCTCCTCCCATTGGTGTACAGGCTTAACAGTTGCTTTTTCTTTCCGTTCATCTTTAGTACAAAACTGGCAATTAATGCTTTTTTTGAAACCTCATGCGGTATTTTATACTGTGTTTGGGCAGTTAGTTAAAGCTTGGTTTGCAAGGTCGTACGTTGATAATATGGGGAAAGCAAAATTTTTTCCATTTGTTTTTTAAGGAGTTTTAACGCGCATTTTACGATGAGTAAAAAAATTGTGCTTTTGCTAAGCTTGGGCTTGGCATGCGGATTACTGCACGGGCAGGGCAGTTATTCCTTGAGTGGAGCGGTTGTTGACGAAAACAAACATCCCTTGTATGGTGCCACGGTATTCGTGTATCCGGTGGCTAAGGGTGCTGTTACCGATACTAACGGACATTATTTTATTCATGCCTTGAGTAAGGGCATTTATAAAGTTACTGTTTCATTCGTGGGTTATAAATCGTTGGTTGATACAGTGTTTGTTGATAGAAACACCATACGAAACATCCAGCTAAGCGTTGCCAACCTTCGTTTGCAAGAAGTTGTTGTAACGGATGATTATGTAACTACCCGCCAACGTGATGAGCCACTAAACATTGAAATTGTAAACGATACGTATTTGAAGCAGCAACTTGGCGGAAGTTTGATGAAATCGTTGGAACGCTTGCCAGGAGTAAGCACCATTGATATTGGCTCAGGGCAAAGTAAACCCGTGATACGTGGAATGGGTTTTAACCGTGTGCTGGTGGTTGAAAACAGTATAAAACACGAAGGCCAACAATGGGGCGAAGACCATGGACTGGAGATTGACCAATATGCCGTTGACAACGTTGAAGTTATTAAGGGACCTGGCTCATTACTGTATGGTTCGGATGCCATTGGCGGTGTTATCGACTTGAAAAACAAACGGATACCTGAAGATAATTCACTTGGGGGCACTATTGATTTAACGGGAAAGACCAACAACGATTTTTTGGGGACTTCTGTTTATCTGTATGGTCGTAAAAAATGGTTCTATGCCGATTTACATGCCACCTTTGTTGATTATGGTGATTACAAAGTGCCCACTGATAGTGTTGATATTTATTCGTACCGTGCGGCCTTGTACAAAAATCATTTGCGGAACACGGCAGGGGAGGAGCAGAACCTAAATCTGTCGTTTGGTTTGCTTTTAAGCAAGTTCCAAAGTCGTTTCTTTATCGGGCGCGTTGGAAGCCGTAGTGGATTTTTTGCCAATGCACATGGCCTTGAACCTCGGAATGTGGATGCTGCCTTGCACGATAAATCGAGTAGGGATTTGAATTATCCCTTTCAGGAAGTGAATCATTTGAAGGTAATTAACAAAAGCCAATACGTATGGACGAACCTAAAGATGGAAACTGACTTAGGCTTTCAGCGCAATTACCGCCAAGAATGGAGCCAATACGTAAGCCATGGTTATATGCCGGCAGTTTTTCAGGATACGCAGGGTTTTGAATCAGACCTAGAGCGTGAATTTGAAAAATATGTGTACTCCGGTAACTTGAAACTTACCTACACTTACAAAGCGAAGGGCCAGCTTGTGCTTGGAGCAAACAGCGATTTTCAGGATAACCGTATCAATGGACGAAGTTTTATCATACCCGCTTTTAAGCAATTGATTATGGGGGGATTCGCGCTCGTAAAACATGGCTTTTCTGAAAATAGCCAAGTGCAATTGGGTGTGCGGTATGATTATGGCAATATCCTTACAAAGTCGTATTCAGACTGGTTTGTTTCGCCCATCATCCAACAAGGTGACACCACTTTTGCCTACGTGCAAAGAGCCGCGGAAATCAACCGCAGTTTTTCGAATTTTTCATGGTCAATCGGGTACAATTACAACCGGAAGAATTGGTCGTTCAAAGCCAATGCTGGTAAAAGTTTCCGTATGCCTATTGCCAAGGAGTTAGCGGCCAATGGAGTTAATTATCACCGTTTTAGTTATGAAGTGGGAAAACCAGATTTATCGCCCGAGGTTTCCTATCAATTGGATGCGGGACTTGAATATAATTCAACAAAATTAGCCCTGGGCGTTACCCCTTTTCTGAATTATTTTACCAATTACATTTATTTGAACCCTACATCGGATTATGATAGGCTTTATGGCAATGGAAATCAAATATACACTTACACTCAAAGTGAAGTTTTCCGCTTTGGTGGCGAAATACATATGCATTACCAAATTCGTAAATACGTGCAGTTGGGCGTAATGGGAGAGTATGTTTTTTCCGAACAACTTTCAGGCTCCAAAAAGGGGTTTGGTTTGCCATTCTCGCCCCCGGCATCGGCGGTTTTGAATGTTAAATACCAGAAACCTAGGCTAGCATTTGTTGAAAATGCTTATTTTTCACTTGATTATAAGTTAACCGCTGCCCAAAATACAATTGTACCACCCGAAGAAACTACACCCGGCTATCAGGTTGTAAATGTCGGTTTAGGTGGTGAGGTGTATTGCTTTAAGCAAAAACTAAATATAAATCTTCAAGTTCAAAATGTTTTAAACACCAAGTATTTTAATCATACAAATTATTACAGGCTAATTAATGTGCCTGAAGCGGGAAGGAATGTTGTGGTTAACATTACTATCCCATTTTCAAACAAATTAAATAATGTTAATGAATTAATAAAATAAAAAATTATGAATACAAAAAATATTACTATTGCAATTCTAGTTACAACCACAATCCTTCTGTTTTTAAGTGCTTGTAATAATGACGAAGAAGCATTTGCAAAACCCGTAATCACTCTTACCGAAGTGGGCATCGAAAACAGTACTATTGGTTACCCGGGCTCCGATTTTCACTTAGAAGCCGATTTGGTGGCTGAAGCCAAGATTAGTACGGTTAAGGTTGAAATACACCCCGAAGGAAGCAGCCTTTGGGAGTTTGATACCACTTACACCAAGTTTTCAAATCTAAAAAATGCAACTTTTCACGAACATTTCGAAATTTCTGCCGATGCAGGCTTAGGTGCTTATCATTTACACCTAATTGTTACCGATTTGGAAGGCAATCAAACCATCGCCGAATCAGCTATTAGCCTTATACTGCCTAACGACACTGTAGCACCTACTATCCTTATAACATCGGTTCCTTCAGCCAATCAGGTTTTTGCAACTGCTCAAACCATTTCGATTGCTGGATCGGTGAGCGATAACATGGGCGTTGGCGGTTTATATATTGCATTGGTGCGATCGGACCAGGCTTTGGCAGATGCTGATGTTAATGCCGAAAACACCATTACACTTTTACATAATCATGATTTTGAAGATGTAAGCACATTTAATTTTTCGAGCAGCCTTGTAGTTGGTGCGGCAATGGATAATAACACGCCTGCAAAAGCAATTACTTGGACGGCTGGCGAATATTATCTGCTTGTAAAATGCCAGGATGCTTTTGGTGGAAACTGGAGCAATTCAGCACATTTTCCCATAACAATTAATTGATTATAAATAATTTTGTAGCAGGTTTTATGTAGTTTAAGAAGTAATCCATAAAGCCTGCTACCTTTTAACTAGCATGCAAATGAAAACATATCCATTCTTTTTTTTATTACTTGTCGTAATCCTGTCAATAGCTTCCTGCTCAAAAGATGGGATTGAAGTTGATAACCAAAAACCCGAAATTGACCTAAGCTTTAATCAAGCTTTTCCACAAAACTGCGATACATTGTATTTTGGTGAACCGTTTACATTTAATGTAAAGTTTGTTGATAATATAGCATTGGGTTCGTATAGTATTGATATTCACAATAATTTTGATCATCATTCGCACAGTACCGAAGTTTCGGAATGTAAACCTGACCTTGCTAAAAGCCCTGTAAACCCCTTGGTTTTTATTCAAGATTACAGCATTCCTACTGCTGCAAAACTATATGAAGCTAATTTTACAATCACACTTTCGGTTTCCAATTCAGTTGGTGTTTACGATGAGGGCGATTACCACTTTCTAATTAGCTTAACGGATAAATCGGGCTGGTCAACGCAAAAAGGGCTGAGTGTTAAAATTTTGCATCGATAAATACGCTGGAAGGGAATTGAAAGCTTGTTTTTTTCGGGATTGGGTTCCAGTCTTTTTTAAAGTACGTAAGGGTATTTGCCTGCCCTCGTGTATCGCAATAAGTCAGCTTTACCCAATCGAATCCGGATGAAATGAATACTCATGTTGTAAGTAAATTTTTCATCCGTTTTTTTTAGGGGTTAATGTTGAATCCAAAGTATGAAAGTTTTTTTTCATAACACAGTAAGTTAAATTGGACAAGGATGAATTTGTAGGGTCGATCAAGTTGTGTTCAGATCAACGTGGCAAATATACATGTTGTACGTTCTAAAAATCAGGCCTTTTTGCCCATCGCAAACGTTGCCGGGTTTCAACCGGATTCGCAACCGGTTGCAGTTGATAAGTTTTTGGTTTTTGCCCCAAATTTTTTTTAAGCAAGCTTCACCCATTAGGCTGTTGCCTAACGCCAAATTCAAATAGTTATTTATTTAATTATTTTATAATATGTGTTTTGTGCTTAGTATAGGTGGTTGGCAATAGGCTTGTTATGATAAATTTTTGGCCTCTGTTATGCATCCGTTTGCAAACCAGCGCAAGTTAGTACATCTGTAAGTATTGACACCGAGCAAAACTTATATGAGAAGTTTAACGGCTTTTGTACATTTGTACCCTAAATTATTTTCAATGGATTACTTCGGTGGACGCCAGGTAGTGGAAAAAAAAGTTGTGCAAGAGCAAGGCCCTTTATCGCCAAAAGCCTTGTATGAACTCTTTCTGTTTTCAACAATCGCTTTTGTGGCTGCAGCACTTCTTGTTCAACTCTTGATAAGCCTACAACTCTCGCTGATGCTTAATTTCTTGTCGATAGAATATGTGTACCATCCCTTAGGTGTAGGTTATACTTTTGCGAGTGAATTGAAGTGGAACGATGCCCGGGTGTTTGGTGTTTATGGCATGGCTCCCTTGGTTTTCTTTGCCATTGGGGTGGGTTTAGCTAGGTTCTTGTTCAAAGATCAAACTATTAACTGGAAATGGAGGTTGTTTTTAACGTGGTTTGCATTTTTGTTGGTGCATACGCTTCCGGTAGGTTTAATAGCTGGTGTTTTTTTGTACGACGGCTATGGTTATGCATTTAAGTGGCTGGTTGATAGCATTGGTATAAGAGCCGTGCTTGCCGTAGCTCTAATTGCTTTGATCAGGTATTATCGGCTCTTATGGTTGTCAGGGTTTCTTAAGTCGGCTTATAGCTTAAGCCTTATAGGTGAGTTTACTACGCGCAAGGCTTTTTTGGTAAATGCCGTGTATAGGCCTTGGCTTATGGGATGTTTGGCTTTGTTGCCGTTTGTGGCGGGGGTTCAATCTATTTATTGGGGTTCGTTTTTGGTGCTCCTCGGCATTGTGTTGGTGCCCTTATGGCAAAACGATTTTCCGGATACGAAGTTAAAGATACATGTAAGCTCGGAAAAAATCTGGCCCATGAAATACCCTGTAATTTATGTAGTAGCCTTGTGGGCCTTGCTTTGGGTAAGCATCTGGCTTTTCTTTTAAGGTTTCAGTGTGAACAAACCGAGCGGTATCCAGCACCCTCTTAAGGCTTTACCTTCCAAATCTTATCGGCAGCCTTCAGGTATTCGGGCAGGGCAGCCGAGCCATACCAACGCGAAATGGCAGGTTCTAACAGCTTATTGGTAATTGCAGGGTCGTTCTGCAGCAGCTGCTCTACCTCTTCCTCGTTTTTTGCATCCAGTATAAAAATGCCCCGCCATTGGTAATCGTTCTTGCCCATAGGTCCGGCTACCATAAGCTTGCCCATGTCAACCATCTTGTTGATGTTGGCCATATGCCCCGCAAACAAACTGTCTTTAAGTGCCTTATCGGTGGTGGTATTGCTGCCTGTTTTTAGCATTACAAAAAAATACATCTTCATACCATACTCATCGGCGTGCAGTTGCCTGGCCAGTGTTGAATCATAATTGGGATTGTAGCTTTGGCCCTGTACTGCCATGCCAGCCAGCCAAATGCAAGCAAAAAAGAGGAGGTGTTTCATCGCGCTTCTATATTTGTGCAAAATCAAACAACTGGCGGGTGGTAAAGGTTTAAGGGGATTAACAAAATGAGCGCGCGTAAACCATTCTCCCAAAGTACCGCATCTTTGGGTGATGAAGATCTAAGTTGTTTCTTAGCTAACCAACACCAGGCCCCCGAGGCCACCAGCACACTGGTGTTTGTTGTCAATCGGGAACTTATGCTTTTAAAAATCCGATTACGGATAAGTGGACTTGTGCTGGTTCTGAGCAATGTGGTTTAGCAATTGAAGATGTTTGTTTATATGATTATGATATTAATAAGAGTGATTGGAAGGCGAGTGTTTATTCTCCTAGTAATTCTAAGTGGTGTGTTAGTAAGTTTCCTTATTTTTATACGCCTCCGAGTGATAATATGAGTTTTCCGTCTAGGAGTACTGCTTGTTGTTTAATTGAGAATAATGGTGAGGTTGATTATTATACTCATCCTGATAATGTTAAGATTTTTGGTTTTGAGGATGATTGTGTAGTTGTTTTTGTCCGTTTAAATCAAAGATGCTTAATTGGTAGGTTTTATTACTTACATTATTTACATTTATTGTTGTTTGATTTGTGTATGGGTTCGGGTATAATTTAGATTCTAGGTTTTCGTTTTCATTAATTTTTGTCCATAGAAAATTCATATTATAATTACCATTAGAATCAGTATATGTGCTATCAACTCTTGTGCCGTTGCTAACTTTTATTGCTACAACTTTGGCTTCGTTTAAATTATTGTTATAATGTGAGCCTTTAACGTTGCCATTGATGTGAATATTTTGGGCAAGTGAGTTGTATGATGTTGCAAGTAAACTTGCGGCCAATATGATTGCGGCAAGGGCCATTTTGGGCAAGCCTGGGCTATTGGTGAGGTATAATGCGTTGATGGCCATGCGTAAAGTAAGCTTATTGGTTAACGAAGCGTAAAGTTACACAAAAGAATTGATGAAG
>CAZKHA010000166.1:0-7722 GCA_964552325.1 uncultured Bacteroidales bacterium | reverse complement strand
CAGGTTATAGTGAGGGCCGTGCCATTGTTACTAAAGATGGGTTTAGAAAGAGATATGGTTACATCGACACAACAGGAAGGGAAGTGATTGAAGCAAAATTTACCAAAGCATCCCCGTTTAAGGATGGACGGGCCTCGGTTGTATTGAAAGGGAACAGTTTTGAGATTGATTTGGATGGAAATGTAATCCCATGATTTACTGTAATATTACATCGGTGATTGCATTTTAAACACCTGTGATGGTTTTTGGCTTTTATTAGCACCGGCTTAGTAAGTGCCTTCTTTTGGCGGTAGATTATTTTATTTAGCGAGCAATTGAACTCCTTTTATAAGGATTCGCTCTGGCTGTTCGGCAGTTTACCTTACGATCAAGCCGCATCTATACCCTTTACTGCCTAAGTTGTTTTTTTCAAGTGGAACCAGTTTTTTCAGAAATGGAAAATCTGGTTTCATATTTTATACATGCCAATATGTAGTTGGAAAGATAAAGAGTAGTCCAACATGAAGCATCAACGAAAATGTAAGTGAGATTGTAAGTGAGCTAAAAAAAGCCGTTACAAATGGTTTTGTAACGGCTTGATTTTCAGTCTCCCCGACAGGATTCGAACCTGTGACCCAATGATTAAGAGTCATTTGCTCTACCAGCTGAGCTACGGAGAGTAGGTTGATTTTGGGGCTGCAAAAATACAAAATTTTATGAATCGCCAAGCCTAACCCAAAAAACTGCCTTCCCCGGCCCTCTGTTTTGGATGTTGAGCTTGAGATGATGAAAACAACTAAATTTGCCCTACCAATTCATAATTATGAAATCCCCTGAAAAACAGGATAAATCAGCTTTGAAGGTGCAGGAAGGCATTGAACAGCCCTCACAAGTAAACCATGCCTACCTTCAGAATCTGAAGCGGAAGAAGGTCGTGCAAGACCCTGAGTATTACACAAAAGGTATTCTGCAAGGCAATCGCAGCATCTTGAGCCAAGCCATTACGTTGGTCGAAAGCTCACTCGAAAGCCATCAAGTTGTTGCTCAACAAGTTGTTATGAGCTGCCTGCCTTCGGCTGGCAACTCTTTGAGGTTGGGCATTACGGGTGTTCCGGGGGTTGGTAAAAGCACGTTTATTGAAGCGTTTGGTAAGTTTTTAACCGATAAAGGGCATAAAGTTGCCATTCTTGCCATTGACCCAAGCAGTCAGCGCTCCAAAGGGAGTATATTGGGAGATAAAACGCGTATGGAAGAACTTGCCATAGATCCCAATGCGTTTATACGGCCCAGCCCTTCAGCAGGATCGTTGGGCGGTGTTGCCCGCAAAACGCGTGAGTCGGCCTTGCTTTGTGAAGCAGCTGGTTTTGATATTATTATCATCGAAACGGTAGGCGTGGGCCAATCGGAAACCGCGGTACATGCCATGACAGACTTTTTTCTGTTGCTGATGTTGGCGGGCGCTGGCGATGAATTGCAAGGCATTAAGCGCGGTATTATGGAGATGGCGGATGCCATATTGATAAACAAGGCCGATGGCGATAACAAGACCAAGGCAAGCCTTGCGCGGATTGAATACGAGAATGCGCTTCATTTGTTCCCGCCAATGGAGTCGGGTTGGAAGCCTCAAGTTGGCCTATGCTCAGCAAGAGCTAAATCTGGTATTGCCGAAGCCTGGGATATTATCGGCGATTACTGCAAGCTTACCAAAGATAATGGATATTTTGAGCGGAAACGTGAGCAGCAGCTTATGGATGCTTTACATGAAACAATTAATTATCAGCTAGTAAGTAGGTTTTATAGTGATCCAACAATAGCTTTGATGTTAAAGTCGTACAAGGAGAAAATGTTATTGAGCCATTTAAGCCCTTATGCCGCTGCGCAGGAGCTTCTGCAGATTTATCATGACTGAGGCACTGCAACTGCTTGAAATCGGTGGTGGCTTTCATTTGGCTTGCATAAACTGCTATGCTGTAAAAATGAAATATAGCTCAAGGCAGGGTTAAGCCGTATTAGGATGGATTTATTGCGTGAGGGATAGTAGCGGAAAGCCCGGAGCGTAGTGAGGACTTGCAGCGATAGCCCGACCCAAAGGGGCACGCCAAGATAATAAACATCGGAATACCTTTAAAAGTATTGATTAGGCTCCTGAAAATCAGTTTGTTTGTTTTGGTTGCTCGGGAGCATAGACACGTTTGAGCCAAATAGGTAAAACAATTGCGCCCAATAGAAGATAAGGGTAATAAGTAAGCAAACGCCAAATCAAAGCCAAGGGATGCCCCAAGCCTGTTGGTATGATGTCGCCTAAAAATACCGAAAAAATCACCTCGGCCACACCGCTTGCCCCAGGTGTTGGGGTGAACAATAGAATTATCCACATCATTAGCTGCCGGGTATAAACAAGAACATGGTCTGAAATTGGTAAAACTGACAAAATTAAAAAGTTAACTAAAATAAAGCGCGCAGTCCAGGTTGTAAAGGTAGCAGCTAAAATTCTTATCCAAAACTTGAACGGCTTTCCTTTAAATTCAACGGAAGCCATTATCATTTCATCTCCAGTTTTTGCAGCCGAAAGTTTCCATCTTTTAAGTCCAGGAAAACTAAAAATGCTTATTAACAGCTTTTTAAAACCATAGGGCTTTACGAAAATTCCAATAAACAAGGCCAATGTAAGCAAGAATATGAAAGAATAACTTATGCCGAGAACTGCAGTGATGCCGTAATTAGATGACAAAAGTACATTGACGTGTGGAATATACACAGCATTGCTATAACCTACAAGTAAAATACTTAATGGCAGCATGATAACAAAAAATAGCTCATCAAAAAAAGTTGCGGTAAGTACCATGGCTGTTGATTTGCCTAATGGTATTTTCTCTCGGTTTAGGAAAAAGATTGCAACAGCCGATCCTCCAACCACCGTAGGGGTTACTGCTGATGAAAATTCCCAAAGCGAGATGACATCAAAGGACTGCCGCCAAGTCAATTGTTTGCCGCTCAATTGGCGGATTCGGTACATATAGGCATACTGGCGTAAAACCTCGCACAGCAAAATTGCGGAGAGATAAAAAACTGTTTTCCAACCTAAAGAAATGTATGTAAGAGCTTCTACATCAAATGATTTAATTATAAAATACCCAGTTACCGTTAATCCCAGCACAATTGGCACTAGAATGTTCCTGAACTTAAAAATCTTTAATACACGTTTGTGCTTCGTTTCCATAGATTGGTTGTTACTATACAAACAGAAAATACTGCAAAGTGTTTTGATGGCACGTATAATTAGACAATTGAGCTCTTTTTGCAGGAGTGTTTAGGTAAAAATTTGATTATTGTGCCAAAATGACATATGCGTTTTGCTTAAACTGTCAATATGGCGGTTGCTATGCTCGATTCTGCTGTTGGCATTTTGTTTGAGTAGCACAGAGCATAACTTAAAAAAATATTAACTAAATTATAGGAGGAACTTAAAATGACTTATTTAAAATGGAGAACCCACCCAACATTATCAGACATTTTTGATAATGTATTTGAAAAGGAACATGCACGCATGAACAAGAGTTATTGTTATGATTGCACCCCATCGGTGAATATTGTTGAAACCAATGCGGCGTTTGAGTTAGAGATTGCTGTGCCCGGCCTTAAGAAGGATGACATAAAGATTAATCTTGAAAGCAATGTTCTAAGTATTTCATCTGAAAGGGAACTAAAAGATGATGACGGGCGTGTGTACCTAAGGCGTGAATTTGCCTATGGAACGTTCAATAGGGCGTTCACACTTCCAAAGAATGTTGATGCCGATGCAATTAAGGCTGATTTTGTGGATGGTATCCTAAAAGTTGCCTTGCCAAAGAAGGCGGAGACTAAGCTTTCAAAAGAGATTTCGATTGCATAAGTTATTAGGAATCTGATGGAAAGGGTGCTTCGGCTCCCTTTTTTTACGTTGATGTGGTATTGTTTAATGTGTTTGTTGTTGTATTGACGTCATTATTATGGATTGTAACCTGCACGATTGTTGTGAGTTATGTTTTTTTGGCGATTATCAAAGCAGAAAGGCTACTTTTGCCACTTCAAAACCACGGTTTTAATAAGCATTTGGAATGATCTTTAGGAATGCGGTTAAAATGGTTTGAACCTTGAAGGGCTCATTTCAATCGACAGGTTATTTTTCTATCATAGCTAGTTAAAATGCAAGGCAAAACAAAAGCGCATATCGCATTAGCGGCTGCAACCATTTTTTTTGGACTAAACTATTCGGTATCAAAAAGTTTGATGCCAGTTTTTATTACACCGCTTCCTTTGGTATTGGTTAGGTTGCTGGGTTCGATTGGGGTTATTCTTGTTGTTTCGGTGTTCATCAAAGCAGAACGGATACAAAAGGCTGATTATTTGCGTATAGCATTGTGTGGTTTTACAGGTGTTACCATTAACCAACTTTTTTTCTTTGAGGGTTTAAGCCGTACCACCCCAGTAGAAACGGCTATTATTCATACCTCGAGCCCAGCATTGGTAGTGTTGTTTTCGATGTTTTTACTCAATGAAAAATCGGGTTTTTTGCGCTATTTTGGGATAGTTTTGGGTGGTTTGGGCGCATTAATATTGGTTTTAAACGGCAAACAAGTTGCTGATGGAACTTCTCATTTGATTGGTAATGTGCTTATTATAGTTAACATTACGTCATACGCTTTGTATTTGGTATTGGCAAAACCACTACTGGCAAAGTATGCAGCTCTTACGGTAATGAAATGGGTTTTTATTTCGGGTTTGGTGTTTACCTTACCTTATGCTGCCGTAAAAGGGGTGAACATGAGTTTTTCGCATTATACAACCGAGGCGTGGGCAGCATTGCTTTATGTGGTTTTTATAACAACTTTTCTGGCCTTTACACTAACTGTGTATTCGCTTAAGCATCTATCGCCCGGAATAGCAGGTTATTATATTTACCTGCAGCCATTAATTGCCTCAGCAATTGGATTAACTGTAGGGCAGAATCCGTTTACAATAGAGGTGGGCATTGCTTCTGTTTTTATATTTACCGGTGTGTATTTGGTTAACCGAAAACCAAGGCAGCTTAAAGCAAATGCCTGAATGGTACAATAATCCACTCAAACACTTTCTCGATAAAAGGACGCGTTTTCCAGCGTTGGTAATTAAAGGGTTCTGAATCTTTCAAGGTTTCCTTGGCATGTTCTTTTAACTTGGTTGACAAGGCGATATCAGCGCCTGTTAGTATGATTTCATGCTGAAAGCGAAAACTTCGGTAATCGAAATTTGGAGAACCAACAGCAAAAACCTTGTCATCAATTAGCAATAGTTTAGCATGCAGGTTTTGGGGCAAGTACATAAAAAACTCGATTCCTCGTTCTGATAAAGGCCCTAGGTATTTGTTTCGTAAAACATCAACCAATCTAACATCGGAATGTTTGGGCATGATAACAATGACTTTAATGCCTCTTTTTGCCGCTCGTATTAAGGCCATGCGCACCAAAAAGCTAGGCAAAAAATAGGGTGATTCGATAACAATTTTCTTTTTGGCTGATTTGATAAGTTTGGTGAATCTTTTTTTAATGTTTTGCCTCGACATTGATGGAAAGTCCCGTAAAATTTCTAGTTGGCCAAAAAAAACAGGTTCGGTATGTAGAGACTTGAAAAGCACATACTTGTTGTGTACTTCATACATTTGTAAGAAGATTTTCTTAAACGACACGGCAATTTCGCCTTCTATACGCAGGCATAGTTCTCGCCAAACCATATTGTAGTCAGTGATGTTGGCTGAACCAATGTACGAAACTTTGTCGTCAATTGCCACTATTTTTCGGTGGTTTCGACAATGGCTTCTTGTTAAGAAATCAAGGTTAAACCTTATTTTCTCGAAATACCGTACCTCGCCCCCAAATTGAATGAGGCTTGCAAAAAAACTATCATTTAAGGATGTGCCCCACGAATCGAGCAACACTTTAACCTCAACTCCTTCCCGAGCTTTCTTAGTCAAAAGGTCGCGAAAAAGTTTGCCAACAGAATCGTTCCCGAATTTATAAAATTCAAGATAGATGTAGTTTTTTGCTGTGTTTATATCGGATTGTAAGGCGTTGTAAAACCTAAGCGTGTCATCAAACAGTTGATATTTTAAAGGCAAGGTCATGGGTTCCATAAATTACTTTTTGTGACTTATTTGCTTGGGAATAGTTTGCTTACTTCCTTAATTTTGCGCGAAGAAACTTTCACGATTGTTTGGTCGGCAAGCAGAAGTGTGTTTTCAACTTCATCAAAATGGACAATGTATCCCTTGTGTACTAAATGGCTTTTGTGAATACGAATAAAGCGATCGTCATCTAGTAAGCTTTCAACTTCCGAAAGTGTTTTAGTGCAACGGATGTCTGATTTAAGATAGGGCTTGATTATGGAATACTTGTCATCACTAACAATTTGCACAATATCATCATAAAGAATTGAGATGTCTTTTCCTAAGGTTTTGAATTCGAATGTTTTAACATCCATACTCTTTCTTTCTGGGAAAAACTGGTTGATTAGTGTGCTTACTTTGCTTGCCTGTAAGTTTTTATCTAATTGGTTTCTAACTCTTGTAACAGTATTGGCAAACTCGGGTGGGTTAAATGGTTTTAAGAGGTAATCGATTGCATTAACTTTGAAAGCTTGAATTGCATATTCTTCGTATCCGGTTACAAAAATCAAAAGAAATGAAAAGTCTTTTAGTTTGCGTAGCAAATCGAAGCCAGAGCCATCGCCAAGGCGTATGTCTAAAAAAACAAGGTCAGGGATCTTGTTCGTTATAATTTCATAGGCGGTGTCAACTGAATCTGCTTTGCCAATAACTTTAGCTTCAGCAAAATACCTTATTAATAGTAATTCAATGGCATCCCTTGCATGTTCTTCATCATCAACAATAACTACTTTAATCATAGCGATAAGCTTTGTGATGTAAAAGTATAAAAAAACAGTAAGCTATTAAGCCTTGATTGCTGGATATGATGCATGAGGCAACAATGGGATTGAAAGTTTAACATGGCAGTGTGTGAGATCGCCGTCAGTAGCGATTGTTTGGGTTAGCTGGAAGCCAATCTTTAATGAGTGTTTTTTTTGTATAAGCAAAAACCTTGTCTTTAGGAGTTGGAGAGATGTTCCCAAATTATCGCGTGCAGGCAAACTGCCATATAAACGTTGGTTAATGAAAGGGATGTTTGTGTCAAAGGTTTGTGTTAGAATGCCATTATGAAGGCTAAATCTTGAATTGATAAAGAAGTTTTGCGTATTATTTTCGATGGCTAAGGCTATCCATGCTTCAACAAGTAAATGGCCTAAGAAGGGAGGTATTGAAATGTTGGATGGGTCGATTTGTGGGTCAACATCAATGGAATAGTCGAATTTTGGATTAAAACGCATTTTTTGTAGGCTAAAATAGGATTCCATTGAATTGAGCTCGCGTTCGAGCAGGTGGAAATTGTTTAGAGGATTGATTAGAATTGTGCGTATAAGGCGCGCAAAATCCGATAGTTTTGTTCCTGATTCCTCAATGCGGTCAGATTGGATTTCGGTTTTTAGCGAATTGATTGACTCCAAAACAAAGCGAGGATACAGTTGGCTAAGCAGCAATCGGTATTTGATTTCAGAATGCAGGTGGTTTTTTTTTCGAAGTTCAAGATACCCATACCCAAACGTTCCGAAAATTATCACTAAAATTAAAATTGTAATGAATCCAGCCAACGAGTAGTTCCATTTGCGGTTTTG
>CAZKHA010000165.1:0-7742 GCA_964552325.1 uncultured Bacteroidales bacterium | reverse complement strand
CAATCCTAATTGGTATTGGCAATACTGCCCGACACCTCGGCCAAAGGTGGCAAAACCCTCAAAAGGGCCAAAACCCACATCCCATCATAGTGGAAGCTTTGCCTAAAACCATAAAAAAGGCCACCCAATGGGCAGCCTTTTCTTTTTTGCATCAAACATGCTTTACTTTATCACAACCTTTCGGTTATAAACGCCTTTGTCGCCTGTAACATTCAAGAAATAAATGCCTTTGGCCATTTTGCCAACATGAAGGCTTCTCTCATAAGTACCATTGAAGGCTTTTTCATTTTCAGCAAAAACAAGCTTGCCAGTAGCATCGGCCAAACGAATGCTGAGGTCTTGGGTGGTTTCAACGCTAAATGAAATGTTGAGCTGGTCAGTAGCTGGGTTTGGATACAGGTGAAATGCTTTCAGCAATTCCTGTGATTCAACACCAACATTAAGGGTTTCATAATGAAGGCTCCAACCTTGTTTGGTAGTGCTACCATTCGATTTCCAAATAAGTAAGAATTGGCCATGCGGCGAGGTAACGGGGGCAGGCATATTACCAGCGGTATAAGAACCTGAGTATTCAGCCAAGAGGGTTTGGTTCTTTAAATCATAAATCTTGAGCCAGTCGTTAGTGGTTTCTGTATCAAAACTATCGAAATAAAGCGTAGCTTCTGAAGCATATAATGGATTGATTTTATACATGCAATTGGTATTGTTGATGTAATAAAAATCGCCCGAACCATCATCAAAAGCATCGCTATAAGCAGTGTAGGTTTTTGTACCTGTGCAGAACATGGGGCGGTTGGCCGTATAATTCAAGAACCAGCCATTGGCATTGCCCGAGCCATTGGTAATAAAATGAATCAACACCTTATTTCCAGTGGATGTGAAAGCCGTAGGTAAGGTAGTACCTGTGTATTCGCCAATTAGGGGGGCATTTACATCAGCACCATTGTAAATACGGATAACGTCGCCATTATCGAGATCGAAGCGGTTGAAGCTAATGGTAATGCTTGTAACGGAGTCGATGGCAGTTTGTGGGTTGAACAACCATTTAGCATCGGTATTCGATTGATAGTCATCCACTGGACCAGAGCCATCTTCAACAGTTCCTACCATATCGGTAACTTCAATTAATCCACTTGCAAAATATGGGTAACCAGTTCCTGGAACAAAATTCTTGACAATACTTTGCTGTGAGGTAAAACCTCCGGCATTGGCAAGGGTGAAATAACCATCGCCATAGCCATCCCATCCAAAATTAAAATGAAAAAGGCGTGGCGTATCATCATTGTAGCCATCGCATACGAACGCATGGCCGCCATCGGGTGATTGACCCGAATAATAAACCGGACGACCGGCATCCAATTCGCCTTTAACGTTGTTTTCCCATACGGTGGGTGTATATGACGCACGGTTTAACAAGGTAACTTGGTTTGAATACTTAAAATAGGTACGTAAGGCATAGGGAACATCGGTAGAATAAGCGCCAGAACCATCTGGACCGTAATTCATATTTACTGAAATACCGGCATGTAACTGCAAAAGGGCCATATCAAGATTTGAATTTACGGGCGAGCTGTTCACCATTGCATCCCAGTTGTAGGTTGTAGCCGCATAATTGGCCGTTAATACCCCATAATTGGAGTTGTAGCTATGCTGACCGCTACCTGTTAAAGGCCAACGCCAGTAGTACATAATCTGCGACATGGTTGTAGCAACACAACCTGCATATACACGGCCGCCTGGGCCTGCAGCATCGGCGGGGCAAAGTTCGTTGTATGGATCATCTTGGTTCCAGGTACTTGGCAAAATTGGGTTAAGACCCTTCGCGCCATTTTTCAACGATTTGGTTCCTTGAAGCAAGGTAGCCCAATCCGCAGCTATCTCAGCAGTAGCCTCAACATTGTTGGTACGCAACCAAGCAATTTGGTTTTTGTAGTCTTCCATAAGCCAACGTAAACTTGATTCAGGGCGATCATTCTTGTAACTGCCTTCAAGTGAATAACCAAGGACTGGGACAAAAGCATCTTCAGCAGAAACAATTACGAAGCCACCTGCTGCAAAATTAAAGGCATAAAAGGCTTCTTCTTGGTTAATTCGCTCGATAATAGTTTCTTGAATGCCAAGGGTGTTGGCATCGGTAATAGCCGCATGACGGGCATATTGGTTTTTAGCAACAGTAAGGGCATCGGCCAATTCAACTTTACGGGCAAACATTCCCGTAACAAAAACCAACACCAAAACTGAAAGGAGAAGGGTTCTTCTTTTCATGGAATTTTTATGAGTTATTAGGTTATTATAGATAGTTAAAATTTGAAACGTATAAATTTGATTGGGCAAAAATAATCAAAATCAGCTGATAAGGGGTTAAGGTTGCCTTACTTCGAAATCACAAGTTTTGAGGTGGTACTTGTTCCTTCTCTCGTAAGCGTAACAAAATAAACACCTTCTGCAAAGTTTGCAGTAGAAAGTTCTAATGTAGTGTCATGATTTTTAATTGATTCGGTATAGAGAACCGATCCTAAAAGGTTCACAACAGTCAAGGTTCCCTCGCTTTTGAATCCTGAAGGGATTAGCACTTTTACACGGTCTTTTGCAGGATTGGGTTGCAATACCAAACCTTGTTGGCTATTAATTTGCGCAAGGCCCACGGGTTTAGAATCATAATGCAATTTCCAACCTTGATGGTTTTGGTTTCCATTGGTTTTAAACACCAAAAGCAGATGCCCATTGGTTGAAGTTATATTGGGCATGGGTGTAGAACCCGTAATGGTTCCCGAAAACGTAGCCAGCAAAGCTTGCGACTCACCATCATATACACGCAAGAAATCCAACTCGGGCTCGGTATCAAACTCATCAAAATAAACAGTAACTTCTGAAGTGTTTTCTGGTTTTATTTGATACATACAGGTTGAATTCTCACGGTAGTTGAAATTGCCACTACCATCATCAAAGCTCCCATCGGCGGCATCAAACAAGGTTAAACCATTGCACCAGATTGGCCTTGTTGTGGTAAACTCAAAGAGCCATCCATTTCCTTGGTCAGCACCGTCGGTCGCAAAATCAATAAACACTTTATTGCCCGTTGAAACAATTTCGCTGGGAATGCTTGAGCCCGTGTATTCGCCAATCAGGCTACCAGTAGCATCGGAGCCGTTGTAAATTTTTAAAACATCGCCAAGACCTAAGGCAAAACGTTGAAATTTAAGCGTTATGCTTGAGATGGAATCTTCGCCCTGTTGTGGATTTAAAAACCATTTGTATTCCGTATTGGCATTGTAGGGCTTAACAGGGCCACTGCCGTCTTCAACCGAACCATTCAAGAGATTTATCTCAGTATAAGATTGATTATTATAAGTATACGTATCAACTGGCCTAAAATCGGTAACAAGTGCTTGCCAACTGCTAAAACCACCTGCATTGGCCAGGGTGTAATAACCGTCAGATTGTCCGCTCCAACCAAAATTAAAGTGGAATAGGCGGGGTGTATTGTTGTCGTATCCATCGCATACAAAAGCATGGCAGCCTGAGTTTGAACAACCGGAATAATAGAGTGGGGTTCCGGCATCAATCTGTCCAGTAACAATGGCTTCCCAATCGGCTGTTGAGTAATTATCGCGATGTATTGTAACGGCATCGGGGTGATATCCGAAATGGGAGATAATGGCTTCTGGAACATCTTCGCTGTAAGCTCCCGACCCATTGGGGCCATACATCATGTTGATAGCTACACCGCAATGGAACTGGATCTCGGCCATTTCATAATTAAATACCTGTGTTGAGCCAGCCATTTGCAACCAATCATACGTACTTGCGCCAAAATCGGCACTTATGTTGCCGTACGAACCATAATAATAGCTATGCTGCCCAGTACCTTGCATAGGCCAACGCCAATAATACATGATTTGCGACATGGCCGTGGCCACACAGCCCGAATACACATGGCCGCCTGGTCCGGCCCCATCTTCGGGGCATAAACCGTTGTAAGGATAGTTTTGGTTCCATTTTGAAGGCACTAAAGGACTCACGCTGCGGTCGCCTGTTAAAAAATCGCCCTGTAAATACTGTTGCCATTGGCTTGATAGGCTTGCATCGGCTTGAATGCCATGTTGCCGCAAATAACGTATTTGATTCTCGTAATTTTCCATAAAACTACGGAAGTCAGCGTTTTGATTTTCGATTATAAAGCTGCCATGCGTAGCATAACCAATAATGGGCACATAGGCGTCTTCGGCTGAAACCAGCACATAGCCGCCATTGGCATAGTTAAATACGTAATAGGCTGGGAATCCGTCAAGGGTAACTTCGTTTATTTGTACGTTGGCGGCATCAAAGCCTGCAAGCTGCCCCATGCGTTGGTTCATAAACAAAGTGGCAACGGCTACGGCTTGCTGTTGGGGAACAACACCGGCAAACAATTGGCCAACAAAAGCAAGGGATACTAAAATAGTTAGGCGTAAACTTTTTGTCATAATACTGGATTACTGTAAATTATAGTTGGTTTGGTAGGAATGGGCATTACAAATTCACAAGAATTATATGTACATGAAACACAGGGCAAAGATAGCAAAATGATGGAATAGCATACGCAAACCCAATGATTTTCGCTACATTTAAACCCATTGTGAGCAATAGGTTGCCTTAAGCATGTTTCTGAATCATTTCAAAAGCTTTCAAAATAAGCTGTAAGCATCGGTCAAAAATGTAAATTTCAAGGTCTTTTTTCATACTTTTGCTAGGTTAAAACCAGGTGCGTCATTAGTATGGAAAACACACTCGAAACCAATCCACAGCTTCAGTTAGCCTTTGATTTTGTTCAATATACAAACCTAAACATCTTTTTAACCGGTAAGGCGGGAACCGGTAAAACCACCTTTTTGCAAAATCTGCGGCTTAGTTCACCAAAACGTATGATCGTGGTAGCGCCCACAGGTGTGGCAGCCATCAATGCTGGTGGAGTAACCATACATTCCTTTTTCCAGATGCATTTTGGTCCACATATTCCCGAAAACGAGCTCAAAGGCGATAGTTACGACCCCTTTATGGTAAAACAGCGCTCAGAAAATATCCAGAAATTCAACCGCGAAAAAATCAACATTATCAAAAGCCTTGACTTATTGGTTATTGACGAGATTAGCATGGTGCGTGCCGACCTGCTAGATGGGGTAGATGAGGTATTGCGGAGGTTCAGAGACCACAATAAGCCTTTTGGAGGGGTACAGTTGCTGCTTATTGGCGATTTGCAACAATTAGCACCGGTAGCCAAGGAAGAAGAATGGGAAATGCTGCGTAAATACTACGACACTGTTTTTTTCTTCAGCAGCAAGGCTTTGCAACGAAGCTACCTTGTTACAATCGAGTTAAAGCATATTTTCCGTCAATCGGATCCCAAGTTTATAAACCTGCTTAATAAAGTACGCAACAGCGAGTTGGACGATGATACGATTGAAGCACTGCACGAACGCTATATCCCCAATTTCGACCCCGAAGATGATGCAGGTTATATAACCCTTACAACCCATAACCAACAGGCAAACCAACTCAATTCGAATAAATTAGAAGAAATTGTTAAACCCGAGTATAGCTTTGTTGCCAAAATAGAAGGCAATTTCCCGGAATATAGCTATCCGGTGGACGCTCATTTGGTATTTAAAAAAGGAGCGCAGGTGATGTTTGTAAAAAACGACCTAAACCGCGAAAAGAGGTATTACAATGGAAAAATTGGAAAAATAACCTCCATTAATTCTGAATCGATTATGGTAAAATGCCCCGGAGATGTGTATCCTATTGAGGTAGAGCCGGTGGAATGGCAAAACTTTAAGTACGCCATTAACGAAACCACTAAAGAAATCAAAGAAACCGTTGAAGGCACTTTTACCCAAATCCCGTTGAAGCTGGCTTGGGCCATTACCATTCACAAAAGCCAAGGACTTACCTTTGAAAAAGCCATTATTGATGCCAATGCCGCCTTTGCCCATGGTCAGGTGTACGTGGCTTTAAGCAGGTGCAAATCGTTCGAGGGCATGGTGTTAAGCAGCAAGATTGCCAGCAGCGGTGTTAAGAGCGACCATACCGTAAAACGATTCTCGCAACAAGCCGAAGACAATCAGCCCACTGCAGAAACCCTCATAAATGCAAAAGTTCAGTATCAACGCCAATTGTTGGCCGAATTGATTGATTTTACCAACCTTGGCAGGCGGCTTCAGAACCTCAAAAAGGTGATGCGCGAAAACAAAGGAAGCCTACCCGATGAGATGGTTAAACTGGTGTTGGAACTCGAAATGCCTTTTAACACACACATTGTAAGCATAGCCGAGAAATTCAAATGGCAAATCACACAACTGCTTTCACTTAGCCAGTCAGTAGAAGAGAATACCACCTTGCAAGAACGCCTGGGCAAAGGCTCGGGGTATTTTAGCGAGAAATTGGAAAGCATACTCGTAAACCCATTGCAGCAACTCGATTTAGATGTTGACAATAAGGTTATTAAAAAGCAGTTAAAGGATGCCTATCAAAGCCTTGAACAAGAAATAGTGCAAAAAGTTGCCGTTTGGAAAGCGTGCCATAACGGTTTTTACATAAAACAGTACAATGAAGCGAAGGCCAAGGCTGCCATCGAAAAGCCCCAAAAACCCGATACCGCGATGGATCATCGTTCGGCAACGGCAAAATCGAAAAACCCTGAGCTTTATAAACTCCTGAAAACCTGGCGAAACGATACAGCTGATGAATTGGGGTGCCCCTATAACATGGTTGTGCCACAACGAACCTTACACGAAATATCGAACGAAATTCCGTTGAATGAATCGGCGCTAAAAAAGATACATGGAGTCGGCAAAAGAACCCTCAACAAATTTGGCAAGGCCATTTTAGAATTAACCACGCATTACTATAAGAATACTGTAGATGATGGCTTTGAGGCTGAACCCGAACCTGAATTAGGGCCTAAAAAGTCAAAATCGCAGTCGTTAAGGGTTAGCCTCGAGCTTTTTCTTGAAGGAAAAACCATTGCCCAAATTGCCCAAGAACGATCGCTAACGCCCGGCACCATCGAATCGCATCTGGCGCGCTTTGTAGAATCGGGTGAACTTGATGTTAAGCTCTTGATTGACAAACCAAAACTCAAGCCCGCGTTGGAGTGGTTCGACGAAAACCCACAAGCCTACCTTTCTGATGCCCGTGAAGCCCTTGGCGAAGGCTATTCGTGGAGTGAGCTAAGGTTTATTAAAAACCACATCCTATGGACCCAAAAGTCGAATACTTAGGCACCTCCGCTCTTACCTGTTTATACATAATTATCAAGCTTTTACATAGGATAAGCCCAGATACTCGAAGACAGTAGCCAGAACATGGGCACAACCGAGACCGTGCCATGGGATGAAATCATTAATCTTGATTGTTTGGAGACGCGCAGGTTTTGCATATCAACGGGTGCTGCTTTTAAAACGCGCAAAACCCAATACCCCAAATCATTCGGCATCAATAAGGTCTTGAACCAACCTCTTAAACATGAGCACATCAGCACCCTTCGACAAGCTCAGGGCAGGCTATTAGCACATCAGCACCCTTCGGCAGGCTTAGGGCCAACATTTACACATCTGCACATTCGCACATCAGCACATCAGCACATCAGCACCCTTCGGCAAGCTCAGGACAAGCATCAGCATATCAGCACATCAGCTCATCAGCACACCAGCACATCAGCACATCAGCACCCTTCGACAAGCTCAGGGCAGGCTATCAGCACA
>CAZKHA010000164.1:0-7762 GCA_964552325.1 uncultured Bacteroidales bacterium | reverse complement strand
TACCTCAGCCCAATTGGCGTGACGATCTCCGAGACTTCAAAAAACTCGGGAAACCCAAATACTTTTTTGGAGTAACGGCAGGCTGCATGGATAGCATGGTAAACCATTATACGGCAGCGCGCAGGCTTCGTGCCGATGATGCGTACACCCCAGGTGGAAAAGCTGGCTTTAGGCCTGATTATGCCGCTGTTGTTTATACAAAAATCCTAAAACAACTCTATCCCGATGTGCCAGTAGTTTTAGGTGGAATTGAAGCCTCGCTGCGGAGGTTTACACATTACGATTATTGGTCCGATACGCTTAAGTCCTCCATCTTACAAGATTCTGGCGCAGATTTATTAATATATGGAATGGGTGAGCGCCCTTTGCTTAAACTCATTGAATTACTTGTTCAAGGTGTTCCCTTCTCGTCAATCCAAACCATCCCACAAACTGTCTTTGTTTCAACAGCTGTACCGCTAAGTCCTAAAAGCGAGCAATGGCAGGATGATTACCTGCACGCACATGAAACTTGCGTAAAGAGCAAGGAAAGTTATGCCCGCAACTTTAAGAAACTAGAAGAGGAATCAAACAAATGGAAGGCATCTAGGATTATTCAACCTGCGAATAACCAATATATTATAGCCAACCCACCCTATCCACCCGCCAACGAGGCCGAAACCGATCTTCCGTTTGATTTACCGTATACGCGTATGCCCCACCCACGTTATAAAAACCGGGGGGAAATACCTGCTTATACCATGATACGGCATTCTATTAACACGCACCGAGGCTGTTTTGGAGGCTGTAGTTTTTGCACCATTTCTGCCCACCAAGGCAAATTCGTTCAAAGCCGTTCAGAAGCATCTATCTTGAAAGAACTTGAAGCAGTTTGCCATATGCCCGATTTTGCCGGAACAGTCAGCGATTTGGGAGGCCCTTCGGCCAATATGTACCGCATGAAAGGGTTCGACCTTGAAAAATGCCAAAAATGCAAACGTCCGAGTTGTATCTTTCCATCTATTTGCCCCAATTTAAATGCTGACCACAAGCCCATGACTGCTTTGTATAAAAAGGCGATGCAAACAGAAGGTGTAAAAAGGGTTTTTATTGGCAGTGGAATCAGGTACGATTTGTTGATAAATCAAAAGCCTGAACAAGCGTCAAAAAATGGCACAAAAGCTTATCTTGAACAAGTTATCACACACCATGTTTCGGGAAGGCTAAAAGTAGCCCCTGAACATACTTCGGCCAATGTACTTAAACTCATGCGAAAGCCAGGCTTTGAATTGTTCCGGCAATTTAAAAAGGAGTTTACACGAATCTGTACGCTTAAGGGTCTTAATCAACAGCTTATCCCTTATTTTATTTCGAGCCATCCGGGCTGTACCGATCAAGACATGGCCGAACTTGCGGCTGATACCCGCGAATTGGGTTACCGTTTAGAGCAAATACAAGATTTTACGCCCACACCCATGACTTTGGCCACGGAGATGTATTATACAGGTTTAAATCCTTACACTTTACAACCCGTTTATACAGCTAAATCGCCAAAGGAGAAACAAGGGCAACGCAGTTTCTTCTTTTGGTATATTAAAGAAAATCAAGGATATATACGACAGAGACTTGCGCAGCTAAATCGTTTGGAATTAGTTGAGCGCATTTACGGCAAACCTGCGGCAAAAGGAAAAGCAAACCCCAACCCCAAAGCACGCGAAAACAGAGCGTCTAATAAGCGCGGGAAGCGTTAATCAATCGGGTATTTCAGGTTAAAATCTTCTGCCATTTCCTGCATGGCCCTGTTAAGCAGCACAACTACTTTGTTAACTAAAAAAACTACCTCAACCTCTGATACACCAAACTTTTGGTGTTTTTCGATGCGCTCAAGGTCGTGTACCACCGCCTTTATATTAAACTGACCCGAAGAACTCTTAAGCGTATGCGCGATAATTGAAACACGATCATAACTACCCGCGGATAATAGGGTTAAAAGAGAATCTAAATACTTAGTTGTCTCTCCAATAAACAGTTCCACTAATTCGGATTGCATAGTTTCATCAATGCCATCCATTAGTTTAAAGTTATAAAGCTTAGCTTGATGTATGAGGGATTTCGACTCAAGCAAGTCGATAATATTGAATGGCAACGACCTATAGGAAGCGTGACTCTTTAGCAGTGGGCCTTTAATGCCCATATACATGCACCGTGCATGAAGGTCGGGTGAGTTGTCAGCTACATAGGCTATTACTTTGGTGTTAATGCCTAATGCCTCTATTGCTCTTACAATTTTAAACAAGTCAGAATCAGAGCCCACAAAATCGGTAAGAATAAAATTATAGTGTGCGTTTTTCAGTTTTTCCAGCACTCCATCATAGCTGTTTGCCACATCAACTTTACAACCTGAGTCTTGCAAGGTTTTCTGGGTAATTTGGCGCGTTTTTTCAAATTGATCGATTACCAAGGCATGATGGCCCACCAATGGCCCCAATTCACTTAATTCCGTAGCGGGGATTAGGATGTCATTTCTGTTGAGCGCTTTCTCAATAGGCGTCACCAAATCATCGGTTTTGGTTACAAAATCATTCATTCCGGCAGCTATGCAATCATCGATTCGTTCATCACGTGATTCGCCTGAATACGCAATTATTGGAACATTGCTTTTTAATTCATTGCGAATGATTTTCGAAGTTGCAATCCCATCCATATCGGGCATATTGATATCCATTAATACCACATCAATATCAGGATGTTGCTTGAGCATTTCTATGGCTTCTTTTCCATTCTCGGCGGTAAAAAGCGACCAGTCCACAAAACGGTTTTTGTTCATTTCGAGCTGTAAATGATCGTCATCAACTATTAACATCTTTATGTGACTAGTTACGGCCTTGTTTTCAATCATCAAGCCAGTACGCTTGACTACGGGTTTGGAGTTAACAATCGTAAAATCAAGCTTAAATACAAAAAAAGTCCGATCTTCCGATTCTTTTTGAAACATAAGTTCTGAGCCCATGCGTTCAATATAATACCTTGCCAACGAAAGCCCCATGCCCATAATGTCGTGACTGCGGGGAGCAGTACTGGCCACCGGTTTAAAAAAGTTCAGAAGTCCATTAACATCAATTTTTGCAAAAGCCCCACCCGATTCTTTTACATAAAACGCCAAACATAGTTTATCTTCGGTAATGCTCAGCATTTGCGCAGATACAGAAACTTGACCCCTAACCGAGTACCGAACGGCATTTTCTACCAAAAAAGTTAGCGCATCGGCAAACAAATCCTTGGGTCCTTTAAGCCAACACTCAACCCGTTCGTCAATGGCTAAATTAAAGCCAATACCTTTTCGTTGAGCCTGGGGTTGGAACTTGACTTCTAGATCGTAAAAAACCTCATTCAAATCAAAAGCTTGCTCGCGAATTTCCTTTTCTTTGATACGAAGATCGGTGTTGTTTAATATTTTTTTTACAATGCTCTCCAACTGAGCCCTTTTCTCTTCTATAATACCCAAAAAAGCTGCTTGGGAAGGATCCAAGGTCATTTCTGACAGCAGTGCCGTATAGCCTTTAATGGTGTTGAGTGGGTTTAAAACTTCGTGGCTAACGGTTGAAAGAATTTTAGATTGATGCGTATTTTGAAAAGAAGGCTCTGGATATGCTGAACGCTGGTCGTTTGGAAGTGTGTTTGTAGTTTTTTGATAATTTTCTAATTCGCCAACAATCATCAGGTTTTGTTTCAACTTTTCAATTATCTCTGGCATGTAATCTCTAAGTTCCTTTGAAAAAACAAGGTTATCGCCACCAAAAAAACTTATACCCTTTTTGTTGAGCAGCAGTTGAATAAAGCCATATTCTTCAACACAAAGGATATTCATGTCATTCATTCCAAATCTGTTGCCCGGCAAAGCTTTATTTAACGGAGCCAAAAAACGGTCGTTATGCGTAAAAAAGTGCGGGCCTATACCTTTCACAACGTCGTTAATTCTTTCGCAGTTTATGTAATCCCCGCCTAAATCAGACAAAACGGGAAAAGAATAAGCTGCAACCAGTTCTTTCTCTGCGAATGGAAGTCCTGTTTGGTAAGCCTTAGGGTACATCCAAAAAACAGCCAATGGCAGGTTTTCTGCTTCAACAACTGCCTGCAAAAAGGTTTGTATAATTCCTTTGCGCTCACGCGATCCGCTTATCGCTGATAACAGTTTGATTTTAGTCTGATCTGTAGTTGCCATACTCCTTATTTTTAAGCTTGAAAGATGTTGCTCCGTGAAAATTCAACCAATCTGAAACACAGGAAATTAATGTGGATAATGCAAAATTGCCAGTGATTTATCATATGAATTAGCATAACCAACAACTCGAATCATTATATAGTGTACTTTTGAACTATCATTGGCAAATATAAACAATTATTGATTGAATTAAAAGGGTGCTATAATTGCATTTAAAATTATCTGATATGATACCATGGTTTAAGAAGCACAAGAAAACCTCAATAATGCTTTGCGTATTGGCAGTGTTTAGCATACTATTCGCTTTCTACATTGTCCCGAACATGGGCAAACGATTGGTATATAGTCAACAACTCAAGCAGGCTGATTTGATTTTCATCCTGATGGGATCTATACCCGACCGAGCACTGCAGGCGTCCGATGTTTATCGTCAGGGCTATGCAAAGCACATCGTGTTTGCTAACGAACAGCAATTTGGGGCAGAGAAGCTAAAGCAATATGGAATAGAACTTGAAACCACAGCATCAATCATTAAAAGAACGTTAATTAAGCTAGGTGTTGCCCAAGAACAAATTGAGGCACTTCCAAACATAGCTACCAGTACCCAAGACGAGGCGATACTTTTGCGAAACTACTTAGTTCAACACCCTGAAATTAAGAAAATTATATTGGTCACATCGAGCTATCATACACGCAGGGCATCCATTATTTTTACAAAGGCCTTGAAAAAAGCCAATCTAAAGGCAACAATCGTGATGAGCGAAAACCCATATTCTGACTTTAAGCCCGTTAAATGGTGGAATGACCGCGGCAGCTCGTATATGGTTCTTTTAGAGCATTTAAAGCTTTTGAACTTTTACCTTCGCGAACAATTTGCTCTTTAACATTTCGGGCTTGTTACCTAAAGGAGTTTTACCAGGTTCATGTACCATATTTAAGCACTTCGTTGCAATACGATTCAATAGTTTGCTTTATTTGTTCGTTTTTTAGATCGTTAAACAATTCATTAAAAAAATACAAACGGGAATAGCCCGCTTGCAGCGGAAGGAAGTTGCTAAGCACGTTTGCCCCACCCGAACGAATGATTAAATCAATGGGTTTTTTAACCCATAAATGATTGTAAAAATCTTCAGGAATGGAGGCTCGTTGCAAAGCATAAAGGATTTCGTCGGCTGGATGGTAGCCAACACAAAGATTTAGGGTGCCGTTTGAATTGGCTGCGGTTTGATTTTCGAGGTGTATGGCAGCTTCAGCCAAAGATGCAGGCCAGCCCGCTTTGTTGCCCGCAACACATACCCTAAGGTTGTGCTTTTGAGCCAAGCCTGCAATTTGTAATTCAAAAGCCTCTTTGGTGGTTTCAATAAAAGCATTTACCTCATTGCCTGGTCTTCTGAAGTTTTCTTTACTGGCAATGTAAATGCTTAGTTCATCCACATGTAATTGCCATAATGTCTCAACAAAATTTTCGAGCTTTTGGCAGGTGTGCTGGTAAGCTGCAGTTAAGGTACACCCGTTAATAGCAGCCCAACGACGGCCTCCATCCGGAATAATGCCCACATGCAAGGGATGTGGGCTTGTTGCTGGATGGAAGTTATGTGCGTTAAACATGAAGCTAATTGGTTGATGAGAAAATTATTTTCCTTTTGAATAAATTTTGCCTGTATTTCGATATCCTTGCTTATCATCATACCAATCAACATATTCTGTTCCACTACTTTGCACCCAATCGCCAAAAACCAGATGCGCATCGGTAACGGTGGTTTTTTCAAGTGGGTAAGAGAACTCATCAGGCACATTCATAGCCCATGGGAGGTTATTCACAGTTTTGTAGTACTTTCCTGTTGCAGGATTTGTGTCATCATCGCCGGTGCCAAAATAGGATGTGTTGGCTAAATCGGTAGGGGCATAGCCTGGTAAATGGACTTCCTTGCCACGCTCTTTATTAATGAAAATAAAAGGATTATACGGAGGCAAACCAACTTGGGCTACGGTTCGAGGTGTAGCTAAAGTAATGGTGGTTACAATTACAGGTGGGGTCACATAATCCATTTCCTCGCGGGTGTTCACATAGCCTGATCCAATGTTGGTAAATAGATTATACGTATTATCAAAGGGTATAAGGGTTGCCTTGGTTTGTCCCGATTCGGTGTTGTTGGCCGAAAGGGTAACAATGCTTTCTTTATGGTTGTAACCGGTGTAAGAAGCCACATCACTTGCTGGCAGATTAAGTTGAAAGCCAAAGCCATTTTTATATCCTGCTCCAATAGCTTCAATTGTGTTGGTCGAAATGATGTCAACAACTTTGTTTTGCCCATTGGTTATCTGATTTATATGATAGTTGACTACGAGGTCGTTAAAATCATAATCACCTTTTGCAGGCCATAAGTCTTCAAAGGCCAAGGTTCCATGCGTTAGCCTTCCAGGATAATAGTTGTTGAAAGCACGAGCTGGGTCATTGGGGTAATCGTCCATAATGTCAACAACGCCATCACCATCCGTATCAATAAGGTTGGGGTCAACAAGAGGCATGTTCGAGTTATCAATAGCTTCAATAGGGTTGGAAGTAACATAAAAAATAAGATCGTTAAAATCATTATCGCATCCTACTTGATCACGCCTAAGGTCTTCAAAACCAATTAAATATACTTGACGTTCAGCATCATATAAAATTACATTGTGTTGCTTTTTGGTAACATCGGTTTCTGGGTTAAAGCTTTCGTTCGAATAGAAATGGGTGGCATTGGTATTTACTTGTGAGCCTGTGTATCCAGCAGCTAACAGCACCCAGCCGATACCTGTATTTGCCGGAAACTGACCCAAATAAACTTTATCACCCGAATACAAACCGCCACCGCTATTATAGTAGGAAGAGTTTGGGAGAGCGATCGTAATTACGGAAATCTGTGTTTTTGAAGTAGGTGGATTGTTCATGTCATAGGTATAGAAAGCCAAGGTGTTTTTGTTTCCGGCGCCTTCGTGCACAAAGGTTACCCATACATCAGCGGCTTCCAGCAGCGAGATATCGGTTTGGTTTGAATTGGCCAAATACTCGGGATGGTATTGAGGAACAGGAGCGCGCTCGGGCAGGGCTGCATTTATATCTGTAAGCATGGCTGCAGAAATAACATCGCGCGGGAAAATCAAGCAAGACGGCACTCCAGAGGAACTGTATGAACACAAATAATTATACGAAGCATTAATATCGGCCATAGAGTAACTACCCTTGTAAGGTGCCGCAGATGCTTTACCCCCAATCAAAACATCGATGGAATTTCCGATTACATCAACTTCGGTAACCGATGGGAGGCCTACAAATCCGGTAACTACATAGAGTTTTTTTGAAACGGCATCCAAGGGATACTCTGTTTCCCAAACACCTGCTTCGTTGGTGATGCCTGTGAGCAACAGATTGCCCTCTTGGGTAATTTCATCGTAAGTCTTATAAATTTCAACACGCACCTTGCCAATAACATCGCCATAACTATCTTCGGTTTTGATGCGCATGGTGTAAGGCTTTGTCATTTCATAGTTAAAGTTATCGCTCACCTTGATGTTTTCCAT
>CAZKHA010000163.1:0-7810 GCA_964552325.1 uncultured Bacteroidales bacterium | reverse complement strand
TGTTATTGATTTTTGAGACTAGAACGAAGTACACAATTGATTATGCGCTAGGGTATCCTGAATTATACGAAACATTTGGTTCGTTAAAAATAGATTTTGAAAAGTTTATAAAAGAAATCACTGTTGTCCGGTTAAAACTTACATAGCAACAGAAGATTCCGAGCTTAATGTAATGAAGCGAGGAATCTCAATGTTTTATCGGACACTAGTGATTTATAATGACCTTTCACCCTGCACCTTTCACCCTGTACCTTTCACCCTAATTTATAAACCTATACGAGAATTTTATCAAGAACACATCGTGTGGAAATACATCGAAAAGGTCCTTCATATTGTTGCCAAAATGAAAATTCCCATCATCATCAAAACCATTTCTGCTCTGTGACCATACTAAGTACAGTGTTGAACCAGGACGATACTCCCAACGGGCCACAAAGTTTGAAAGGAAAAACAATGCATTAAAATCAGGCTTGTCAAAGCCATAATCAGGAATCCCATCACGATCCTCATCAATCAAGTAACGTTCTTCGTTGAGGCTATAGGTTAGTTGTTCTTTACCGTAATTGGAGAACCTATCGTAATAATTTTCGGCTTGTGGATTTGTAATCTGTTTTATTTCAGTGTAATTACCCGCAGCTATAAAGGGCTGTCCATAGTATTGGAATGATAAATCAGGGGTAAGGAAATAATTCATCCTGAAAGCAGCCATTAAGACTTCCTGGTCAATCTTGCCGCAAATGTAGCGGTTACTATTGTTAAATGTTTCTGTACTAATATATTGCAACTCGTTTGATGATTTATTGTAGGAAGGTTCAAACGAAACATTAAATGCATCAATGGGTTTGTACTCCAACGATAGGCCAATTTCTTTGAACGTATTGTAAGTGAGGTCTGATGTATAGAAAACACCATTTACACCTACCGTAAATTTTTTGTTTGGGTTAGATCCGATATACCCCCAAACATTTTGGCCGGGAACTAATTTCATTGCTGGGCCGCCACGCAAAAGGGCGTTCGAAATATCGGTACCATCACGGTTTATCCCAAGGCTAAAGTTCCAGTAGTTTTTAAACTGTGTATGAACGTTGGTGTTAATTCCAGAATAGGTATTATTCAATCCAAAATCCCAACCGGTCCATTGATTAAAGTTAAGGTTGATTGACCTAAAAATGCTGAAAGGGGTCCAATAACGGTAGCCAACCCAAATAACCTGAAAAATATCGTCGGCACGTCGCAAGAAGCCCACATCATTCATGTCGAGGCCGGGCGAGCGCCAGTTTATCCAGGTCATATACCTCCAATGTCCTTCGCCGCCTTTGTTAAAGCTAATGATACCGCCATGTCCTGTTAAGCTTGTGGCAGTTGGATCGTAAGTAGCATAATCATTATCAGGGCGTTGAAAATATCGTGCAGGTGCTTCTTGAAGTTGTTGGATGGCTTCTTTGGTGCCTATAATATGGCTAAAAAAACCTTTTACATTTAATGAATAGGTACGATTTTTCCAGGTGTGGTTAAAGTCGAAGCCACCGGTATAAGCAGCCGTGGCCAATTCAGGGAAATCGGTCGCATTAAGGTCGCGGTTAGTGGCCGTAAACATGCCTCCAATGCGGGTCTCGCCTTTTTTAAAGTCTTTTTGAACCCGTCCGGCAAAATAGTTGGTAAAGGGCTCTACCTTAACCTCGCTTTGTTCGCCGTTAAGCGAAACCTTGGCAACCTCGGCTGCTGTTACGCTTTCCATTATTCCTACGCTCCAGCCTTTACGTGTTTTTCCGGTTACTTTAAAAGCGCCCAAAATCCGGGTATTCTCGGGTTGATCAACATAATCATAATCTTCGGGATAAAAGTGGGGCTTGCGACCTATACGCCTTGAATAGAATAAGTTATCAGAAGAAGAACCATTATCACCTGGCGTGATGCCAAAGCTTAAAATGTTTTTGCCCTCGATAAAAAAGGGTCGCTTCTCCATAAAATAGGATTCAAAAGCAGTTAAGTTTACTTCCGAAGGGTCGGCTTCAACCTGCCCAAAGTCCGGGTTAACTGTAAAATCCATGATGAGGTCGTTGGTGAGGCCAATTTTCCCATCAATTCCTACCGATGCGCTCGATTCTTTACCGGGCGTAAATGGATTTCCTTCTTCGCCTTGGTATGATTCGGTTTTGCCAACTACATAGGGCTGTATCTCAACTTGCCTTCGGGGTTTCAAATCTTCCAAGCCTTTGAGCAAGCCAAAGTTGTGCGTCCAACCAGATGATTCTTTTGAGATGAACTGCCAAAGCGAAACCTCGTCTTTTCGATGGATATACCGCACAACCTCAAGCCCCCAAGTTTGTTGGTTGTTGGCCGAAAAGCGCAATTGCGTGAGCGGAATCCTAAATTCAGCGCACCATCCTTCGGCATCGATGGTAGTGGCTGCATACCAAATGGCATCCCACGAAAGGTCTTCTTGTTCCCCATCTTCAATGTTTATTCCATCAACTTTTACGCCCGCTGCTGATACAAAGAAAAAGAAGGACGTCATTTTATCGAAATAACTATCGAACTGAATGCCAACCAAATCTCCATCCATCGCATCACGACGTGTGAGCCTGCGTGTAATTTTTTCGGGAACAGAATCATACGCTCTTATGGCAACATATATATTTTCAAGGTCATAGGTAAGCTTAAACTTTGTTTGCTGCGAGGGCTTTGCTTTTTGAATGGGTTCGTACTGTATAAAACTATCTTGCCATTCAACACCTTCCCAGGCTTTATCACCCAAATTCCCATCTATAACCGGTTTATCATCCATTAATCGATGGGTTTGATATACCCTAAGCGAATCGGGCGAAGTGGCAAATGCCATTAAAGAGGTAATAAACACTAGAAGGGTAAGTACGATATGCTTCATAGAATAGGAGAAAATAACAATACATTTCGGTAAGCAAAACACTACTACAATCGTAAAGCCAGAAAAATTAATAGGCTGATTTTTAATATTTACTAGCCACAACTAAAATGCTTTCTGACCGTTGGCGAACCTTGTTGTGTTCGCTTGTGGACATTGAAAATGCTCGCAAACTGCAAGTATAAAATCTTTGTATAGCACTTAACTGGCTAGGGCAGAATATGGGATAACCTAATAAGTTGACTCTTGTAAACACAGGAATGGTGGTGTTTTGTTAATTGCTTAAAAATGGGCAATGAATATGACTACCTTTGCCGCCTTTTGTTACAGTAATAGGCTTGTTTGTATGAATAGAATACTAGTTGGGTTGTTTTTGGCTGTTTTACCCTGTTGGGTGCATGGGCAGTCGTTCAAAAGTCAGGCGTATGCCACAGATAGCACATTGGAGGTAATGACTTGGAACATCGAGAACTTCCCCAAAAATGGCCAGGCAACCCTAAACAGCTTAAGCACAATTATAAACAGCCTTGGTGTTGATTTTATTGCGGTACAGGAAGTGCAAGATGAACAAGCCTTTGGACAACTCGTTAGCGACCTCAGCGGTTATGAATATGCCGTTGAACCAGGTTATTTTGCTGGATTGGCCTTCATATATAAAACAAGTACTATTACCATCAACAAGGTTTATGAGATATATGCTTCCTCGTCGTACTGGAGCCCTTTTCCGCGTGCCCCACTCGTAATTGATCTCGATTTTAAAGGGATAAATTTTTTGGTAATCAACAATCATTTTAAATGTTGCGGTGATGGGTTTTTAGATTTAGGCAATGCCGATGATGAAGAAACCCGAAGGTATAAAGCCACGAACTTTATTAAAGACTACATTGATAACTACCTGAACAACAAGAATGTAATTGTGGTTGGCGATTTGAATGACGAATTAGACGATGAATTTGCAAACAATGTTTTTAGGGATATTCTGGATGATGACTACAATTATAAATTTGCCGATTATGGCATTGCCATGGGAGATGAGGCCCATTGGTCGTATCCTATGTGGCCCTCGCACCTTGACCATGTTATGATTACGCGTGAGCTTTATCCCTCGTTTGATAATGAAGGCTCTGATATACAAACCTTAAAGGTTGATGAACTGCTTAGTGGGGGCTGGGCCACCTATGAGGATAATGTTTCAGATCATCGCCCTGTAGCTTTAAAGCTAAACCCGGCAAAAGGTTTGGGTACACAGGAACTGGGTAATAAATCGAATAAGCTCGTAGCTTATCCTAACCCTTGCACAGCAACAACACAACTAAGCTTTGAGCCTAACACTAAGCCAATGATACTTAAGATTTGGGATGTGCTGGGCAACTTGGTTTATAGTACTAATATCCCTTCGCTAGCTAACCAATGGCAATTGAACTGTGCAGCCCATACCACTGGACTTTACTATGTTACCTTGCAAACTCAGCAAGGAGCTTATGCAAGTACCAAGGTTTTGGTTTATTAAGGAAGTGTTTTGTGTTTTTTTGAGGGGCTATTATTCAACGTAAATCACCAATCCTTTTAAATACTCACCTTCTGGGTGGAAGATATTGAGCGGATGGTCGGATGGTTGGCCAATATATTTTAAAATCCTTACATTGCGGCCCGACTCAATGGCGGCTGCCATAACGGTTGAGGTAAACAGTGAACGGTCAACCACTTGTGAACACGAGAACGTAAATAAAATGCCTCCCGAAGCAATTTTTGAGATGGCTTGGCGGTTGATATGACGGTAAGCGGTCAAGGCTTTGCGGCGTTGTTCAGCATGCTTGGCAAAAGCAGGTGGGTCAAGTATAATTAAATCGAAAGCACCTTTCATGCGATCCAGATAATCCATGGCTTCTACGGCTACACAGTCGTTTTGTGCTGGATCATAACCATTCAGCAGCAAGTTTTCGGCAGTCATGGCGATGGCTTTTTTCGAGCTATCGATGGAGTGAACAAACTTAGCCCCGTTTTTTAAGGCATAAACCGAGAAACCACCTGTGTAGCAAAAGGTGTTCAGCACACGGCGTCCGGCTGCATAAGAGGCAACGAGTTCACGGCTTTCGCGTTGGTCAAGGAAGAAGCCCGTTTTTTGCCCACTTACAAAGTCAACATTAAAGGAATAGCCATTTTCAAGGATTTGGGTTTCGGAGGTATTGCCTAGCAGAAAGCCATCGGTGGTTTCAACGCCAGCCACCTTGCGCATGGGCTCGGAGCTTTTATCGTAAACGCCTTTGAGCTTCTCGCCATAAATTTGTTGAAGGATGGAAGTGAACGTATGCCTTAATTCATACATGCCGATGGAATTGGCCTGAAAAACGGCCACCCCGTTGTAAATATCGATAATGAGACCGGGCAAACTATCGCCTTCGGTAAATACCAAGCGGTAGGCGTTGGTGTTTGGATTGTCAACCAAACCAAGGCTTTTGCGGAGGTTGTAAGCGTTTACAATTTTTTGGTGCCAGAAGGCCTCATTGGGAACTTCACCAAACGAAACAATTTTTATAGCTAAGGATCCGTCTTCATAAAAACCATACGCAAGGGGTTGTCCTTCAGCAGTTAAAATCTGTACAAGGCTTCCATTTCTAATATCTTTGTCTTTTTTGTAGATGGCACCCGAAAAAATCCAAGGGTGAAAACGACGTATAGGAGCCTCTTTTCCAGTACGTAAGATAACTTGCGGAAGGTAGTCCATGGTTGATAGTGTAATGGGCCGTAAAGGTATAAAAATATTGGATTGGTAAGGGTTTCAAGAAGACATTTTCTGGATTCACGTTTAGATGTTACAATGTAGTAACCTGAAAAACAGCTAAGAAAGCACAAACCATATTCGGTTTTTGTGTTTAGGTGTGATAGGTGCATTTTGCTGGTATTTGCTTGGGTATCCAATTTATTGGTTTGCCCAATAGAAATATGGGTATGATTGGGGCGGTTTATGTATAGACGGGCAAATTGGGCGACTCTGCTTTTGCCAAAACGGATACGTTACCAATCAAAACTAATACGCTCCAGACATGAATATATAGGTGGCTAAAATACATGGTCGCTACACTGCAAACTATGCAGAATGTTCGCAATAAATACTACTTTTGAAATCGAATCGTTTTGTCCACATTAGAAAGTTACTATTCGAACTAAATTTTTATGAGCCTTTGCAATGATTTCCTACTTGGCTCTTCAAATTTGAAAAAAACTATATACGTTGTTCTTTGCGTAAAATAGTGAAATGGCACAAAGTGCGTAAAACTAAATTCGGAATTGCAATCCTTAGAAGCGAAATAATGTCAATTTTTTTAATAAACTTGAAACGATCCATAAAATGACCACAGAAAACCCTTCTTTCTTTGAAAGAGCCAATACATGGCTAAGACATTCTGTAACTATTAGGTTAATAACAATCGGGATCCTAATTCTACTATTATTGATTCCCGTATCGATGGTTGAAAGCCTTATAAGGGAGCGAGAAACCAGGCAACAAGAAGCAATAATGGAAGTAAGTTCAAAATGGGGTAATCAACAGACCATTATGGGTTTGGTGCTTACGGTACCTTATACAACCATTACAAGAGTTTATGAAGAAGGTAAAACAGATAAATTTAAACTTATTGAAACCAAGGCATTTGCCCATTTTTTACCTGAGGTTCTTAACATAAAAGGGAGTATTTTACCTGAGATACGATATCGAGGAATATACGAAGTGATTGTGTATAACTCAAAACTAACCTTGGATGGAAAATTTTCAAAACCAAATTTTAAAGACTGGGATATTGATGAAGCAGCAATTATTTGGGAGGAGGCGTTTGTATCATTGGGCATTTCAGATTTAAGGAGTATTCAAGAAAATATATTTGTTACTTGGAACAACACTCAGTATTTTTTTAACCCAGGTGTTGAATCAACGGATTTGATTCAAAATGGAATTAGTACACGAATTCAATTAAAGGAGACAGATACACTTGAGAGCTTAACCGATTTTTCGCTTAGCATTAACCTAAACGGTAGCTCGAGCCTTAATTTCATTCCACTGGGCAAGACTACCGATATTAGTATAAATTCAACATGGAAAGCCCCGAGTTTTGTTGGGGCATTTTTGCCGGATAAGCGTGCAGTTTCATCAGATGGTTTTACAGCTGAATGGAAGGTATTACACTTAAACCGTCCATATCCTCAAAGTATCAGAGGTTCCGCTCAAGGAATTGACGAATCATCTTTCGGCGTAAATCTGATTGTTCCGGTTGATGAATACCAAAAAAGTACACGTTCTGCAAAATATGCGGTTATGTTTATTACCTTGACATTTTTAATTTTCTTTTTTGTACAAATCTTGAATGGAGTACGGATTCATCCAATTCAATACATAATCGTAGGTTTGGCACTTTGCGTGTTTTATATTTTGCTAATAGCCTTGTCAGAGCATATTCCATTTAAATTTAGCTATTTAGCCTCAAGCTTAGCGATAATTGGATTAATCTCTTTTTATGCCAAAAGCATTTTTAACAACCGTAAACTTACCATTATTATAGCCTTAATTTTGACTATACTTTATTTGTTTATTTTTTCAATAATTCAAATGGAAGACTATGCATTGTTAATGGGTAGTATTGGCTTATTCATTGTTTTAGCGGTTGTGATGTATCTTTCGAGGAAAATTGATTGGTTTGCATTAAAATCACAGGGGAATGGTTAAACGCAAATGGTTTAGTTAAAGCATTAATACCAAATCATTTAGTGCCAATTTGCGAACCTGCTGGCTAAGAATTGAGGTGCTAAACAATCTGTTTTAGCATACAGATAAAGCTACTCCGTTGACTCACCCAAACGAAGTTGTGTTGCATTCGGCATATTTGCACAAACCCTTCCATCTCCTTACTTTTACCCTACAAAATTTATTGCAAT
>CAZKHA010000162.1:0-7841 GCA_964552325.1 uncultured Bacteroidales bacterium | reverse complement strand
TAACCTACTTACCACAAAAAATAAAGGCTGCCCTTGAGGGTGGCCTTTTTTTATGGGAATCATCTTCTACCTACATCATTTTGAGAGATAGCGTATTGGTGTACTATTGCTCCCATGGCTGGCGGCACAAACCCTAACCGAAAGGATGTTAGATAATACGGGACCAATGCGTTCATTTTTGCCCGTAATCAGTATGAACAACCAACAAAACAAGAAGATATAAGGACTTGTAGAAGCTAAATCTGCGAAAATCCGCGTGAGGTATTGCTGCATCATCCGCGTGCTTCCTTAAGCTTACGACCCTACCTAATGCGTGCCAAGGCTTGTTGGATGTGTTACATTCAGCCAATGCTTCCAAGCCCAAAATAAACCCTTAGCTTTTGTGTGCAGAACAAAAAAAAGGCCACCCATTGCTGGATGACCTTTTGCGGGCGTATAGTTTAACAAGTATGGTTTTAGTATATCAAGGCATCGTTGCGGTATCCTGGTTTGTTTTGGAACCAATCAGGATAAAGTGCTCCATTGCTTTCGGCCCAAGGGCCAAACTTTAGGTGAGCTTCGGTAATAGGTGCTTTTTCAATGGGATAATCAAATTTCTCGACCAGGTTAATGCCCCATGGTAGGTTGTTAGCGGTCTTGTAATATCTTCCGGTAGCAGGATTGCTGTCATCATCTTCGGTTCCAAACAAGGCCATGTTGGCAAGGTCGGTTGGAGCGAAGTCTGATAAATGTGCCTCACGGCTGCGGTCGCCTTTGATAAAGATGAATGGATTGTAAGGAGGGTAACCAAATACGTTTGTTGACACGGGTGAGCTTAGGTTTACGGTAAGCTTGAGTGTGTCAGGTGTAACCCATGGGCCAGCAGGGTCAGTATTAACCCCAATTACACCACCACCTGGGTAAGGCATAATGTTATAGGCATCATCAAATACCATTACAACAGCCTTTGACTGACCGGCTTCGGTATTGTTGGCGTTCAGGGTAATCAGGCCTTCGGTAAGCTCCTGGCCGGTAATGCTTGCAATGGCGTTGGGTTCAACGCTGAGTTGGAAACCAAAACCATTGTGGAAAGAAGCGCCAAAAGCACGCAATACAAAAATTGGTTTTACCTGAACAACTTTGTTTTGGGCATTGGTAATCTGGTTAATGTTGTAATCAACAACCATGTCGTTAAAATCGTAGTCGCCACGGCTTGGCCATAAATCTTCGTATGCCAACGAACCAAAGGTGTTTTTAGCAGGGTAATAGTTGTTGAAAGCTTTGGTTGGGTCATTGGGGTAATCGTCAAGATTATCGGTTACGCCATCGCCATCCGCATCGGGGCCGGTATAATCAGGAGTTGGAAAGCCATCTGTTTCAACGTTTTCAATAGGGTTGGCTTTTACAATAAACAAAGCATCGTTAAAATCTTCGTCGCTATTAACATCACGTTTCAGGTCTTCAAAACCCATTAAAAACAGGTCACGGGCTGGGTCAATAAGAACTACATTATGTTTCTTCTTGTTCGGATCGGGTTCGGGGTTGAATGCAGGGTTGCTGTAATAAGTGAAGTATCCATTGCCAACAGTGCCGTTGTTAAAAGCGTTTGATTTTAAAAAGAAGCCAATGCCCGTTCCTGCGGGGAATTGACCCAAATACACTTGGTTTCCGGTGTTTAATCCACCGCCACTGCCTACAAATGAGGTGTTAGGGAAAATAATCATTCCTTCGGCAATGTCATTGGCGCTTGTTGGAGGATTGTTTAAATCGTAGGTATAATAACCAAGGGTGTTTTTATATCCAGCTCCTTCGCTTACAAATGCTACCCAAACATCACATGCTTCAATAAGTTTAAAATCATGTTCATTGGTGTTGCTGATATAGGATGGATTCATTGCTACCGATTCGGGAAACGAAGCATTAATGTCAGCCATAAATTGGGGGTCAATTACTTCATTTACAGGCTCTAAATAATTCGGCACACCTTGAGTGTTAAAGGTGCCCATGTAGCTAATGTTCATCAGCGAGGATTTGAAAACTCCACGGCCACCCGATTTCATATTCATGGTTTTTCCACCAAACACGTGCGTAATGGCTTTATTTACGATCGAAACCTCTACATCATGCGGTAATCCAATATAAGGGGTTGTAACATACACGCTGGATAAGAAAGCAGGAATTGGAAATTTGGTGCTAAACACACCACTTTGATTGGTGATACCGCTTACCATAAGTTGTCCGCCTTCTTCAGGATTCGCATTGTAAACAGAAAATTTTACATTGGCCAGAGGAGCATTATCATTGGCTAAGGCCTTTAGCTCAATAAGTGTTAAAACATCAGTCTGGTAATTGAATGTGCTGCTAACTTGCAGAGAATTAATGTCCTTTGGAGTTGATGGGTCGTTATCGATAGGCTCCTCAACCTTTGAGCACGACACTATCAAGAACATACCGATTACAAGTAAAAGAATGTTTGATTTCATATAGCTATAGTTATTTATATTAATTCGATTTTAATAGCACTTGCATTAGTAAAAACCATGCCAAAATTTGATCAATTTGTAATTACATGTTATTTAGTATTTTAGGGCTTGTTGGATGAGGGTGACAATAGACGGGTTTATAGTTTTTGAAAACTCATTGTTTTTAAAGTTCAATTTGAAATTCACCAAGGGATTGTCCTGTACGTTTTTTTCAACTACGTTTGCTGTACAAAATGTAATACTATTACTGATGCTTAAAAACACCTGCATTTTATGGATACTGGCATTGCTGGCCATCGAAGTCAATGGGCAAATAGGCGATGGCAGTACGCCACATTCGTTTTTTTTGAAAGATAGTCCACAGTTTCTAACTATTGATGTTCAGGCACCTAGTATTAATGAAACTGATTTTCGGGCAAACGGGAAGAATGGAAATCCAACACCTATTGGTAAGGTTGCTGATGTGTTTTTTGATGTTCTTACGCTTGGAACCTGGGCCGATATACCCGGAAAAGGCCGGATTTGTAGGCTTGGGCTGCAGCTTAAAGGTACGGAGTTTATAACTGCTTATTTTTCTGATTTTAAGCTGCCCGAAGGTGGGGTGATGCATATTTATGATCCGGAAAGAAATCAAGTTGCTGGTGGGTTCTCAAATGCGAATAATCTCACTAGTTCTTATTTTGCTACTCAACCAGTTGAGGGCCATCAGTTGATTGTGGAGGTTTTTATACCTTACCTTGCCCAAACAACTGGTTCTATGGTAATTTCGGGCTTAACCTATGTTCCCATCAACGCCAAATCTAGCAGCGATTTTGGCAACTCAGGCCCTTGTGAAGTAAACATAGCCTGTGAAGAAGGCGAAGGATGGCGTGATTACGGAAAAGGCGTTGTTCGTATCTTGGTGCGCAATGGTTCCTCGGTTTATTGGTGTTCAGGAAGCTTGGTTAATAATGTGCGGCAAGATAAAACACCCTATATCCTTACCGCCGACCATTGTGGCGACGGTTCTACAACAGCCGATTTAAATCAATGGGTTTTCTTTTTCAACTTTCAATCGGCTAATTGCCCTAACCCCATTAAGCAGCCTGTTTTACAGTCGATGACCGGGGGAAAGAAAGTGGCTGCCAGCCGCAAAAATTCAGCTTTAGGGTCCGATTTTTACCTCCTGTTGCTTAATAACGATGTTCCCAAAAACTACTATTCCTATTTTGAAGGTTGGGCTGCCGATGGCCAAGTTTCTAATTCGGGTGTTTGCATACATCAACCTCAAGGCGATATTAAAAAGATTTCAACTTACACGCAACCAACAGTTAACAGCAGTTGGGAATCAACACCCAATACACATTGGAAGGTTGGTTGGTCGCCTACTACCAATGGACATGGCGTAACCGAAGGCGGATCTTCGGGCAGTCCGCTGTTTAACACAAGCGGGCATCTTATTGGAACACTTACAGGCGGCGAATCAACCTGCGACAGCATCAACCGCAGCAAACCCGATTTTTATGGAAAAATATCGTACCATTGGACCTCAAATGGCGATGCTGATACCCTTCAACTTAAGCCTTGGCTCGATCCTGATAATACGGGAACGTTGCTGCTTGGTGGAATGATTATGGACGTACAATCGCAAACCAAGCAAACCCAGTTCGTGGCCTATCCCATTCCTGCCACTGCTCAATTATACCTCGACATTAGCACATCAAAACCAATTGGTAATGCCCAGTTGTTACTATATAACTCTTTGGGATATTGTGTGTTGCGCCAAAAGGCTGATTTCGGTCATAATGAAGTAGATATTACAGGCCTTTCAGCTGGTTTATACATTGTGAAGCTGTTGACTTCTTCCGGCCAATTTTCTCAAAAGATCATTATTAAATAAGTATTCCCTTGTTCACTGTTTCTTCTATACAAATTGCTGATTTTATAGCTAGTACGCAAAATGTTATTGATAACTCGGTTATTGACCTGGCATCAAAGGTGCTAAATTTTGAGCGATTATCGGTTGCCGATGCCCTCATTTTATATCATAAAGCACCCTTGCCATTGTTGGGAATGTTAGCTGATTACATCCGGTATCAAAAAAATGGGAATGATGCCTATTTTGTCCGTAATTTCCATGTTGAGCCAACAAATATCTGTGTTCATGAGTGTTTGTTTTGCTCTTATAACCACCGGTATGCAGGCCAAAGTTGGGAGATAAGCAAGGATGAGTTAATCGAAAACATTCGCAAGGCTGACCCTATGGCGGTTGAGGTACATATTACGGGCGGGGTTCATCCCAAACGAGATATTTATTACTACGCCGATTTTATTAAAACCATCAAGCAAGAACGCCCAAACCTTCATATTAAAGCCTATTCAGCCATTGAATTGGATTATATGTTCCAAAAGTCGCAGCTTAGCATTAATGAAGGGCTCGAAATCTTAAGGTCGGCAGGACTCGATTCCATTCCGGGCGGTGGTGCCGAAATATTTGACCCTGAGGTGCGTAAGCAAATTTGCAACGACAAGACTTCGGGTGAACGGTATCTGGAAATCCATAAAGTTGCCCACCAAATGGGTATTCCGTCAAATACAACCATTCTGTACGGACACATCGAAACCATCGAACAACGTCTAGATCATTTGCTGCAATTGCGAGATTTACAGGATATTACAAATGGCTTTATGGCATTTATCCCGTTAAAGTTCCGTAATAAAAACAATAGGATGTCGCATATAGCCGAAGTAAGCGTTACCGAAGATTTACGGTTTTATGCCCTAACCAGGTTGTTCTTAGATAACTTCGCACATCTTAAAGCGTATTGGCCCATGCTCGGAAAACCTATTTCGCAGCTAATGTTGGCGTTTGGCGTTGATGATTTAGACGGAACCATAGAGGATACAACCCGCATTTACACCCTGGCCGGAGCCGAAGAGCAAAACCCCGGAATGACAAGCGAAGAGTTTGCACACTGGGTTAGGCAAGCAGGTAGAGTACCTGTTGAACGTAATTCGTACTATCAAAAAATCAAATCTTATTAATATCCCAATGAAACGTGCATTTTGCAATGTAACCGTAGCTCCATTACGTGCCGATCCTTCTGACCGAAGCGAAATGGTATCGCAACTATTGTTCGCCGAATATGTTGAGATTGTGAGTGAAAACCCAACTTGGGCACTCATCAAAAGCCTTTACGATGCTTATGGTGGCTGGATCGACAAAAAGCAGCTTACATGTATTGACGGAGAAACTTCTCACAAAGAGCATCTTACAAATGGTGTAGTTTGTGTTGAATTGTTCTCAAAGGCCATTAACCTTACTACAGGCGAAGCAATTATAATTTGCTTGGGTACTATTTTACCGGTTGTGGAAGATGGCAAATTTACCCTTGAAGGTACTAGCTATAGCCTTGAAGGAAGTGTTAAACCTCTAAATGATAAGTTGTCGATAAAGCAAATTTCGCAAAATGCTCATTTGTTGCTTGGTACATCCTATTTATGGGGCGGGCGCACACCCATCGGGATTGATTGTTCTGGGTTTACCCAAGTCGTTTTTCGATTGAATGGAATCCAATTGTATCGCGATGCATGGCAACAGTCAGAACAAGGCTTGCCAGTTGATTTTACACTCGAAGCCCAACCCGGGGATCTTGCCTTTTTCGATAACGTTGAGGGCGCAATTACCCATGTAGGAATAATTGTGGAGGACAGCAAAATTGTACATGCATCGGGCAAAGTGCGGATTGATATATTGGATCATCAAGGAATTTTTAATGCAGAAACCAAAACCTATACCCATAAATTGAGGGTTATTAAGCGATTATGCGGATGTTAAGATTAACTCTTTTTAACGTTCATTACTAATTTGCTGGTTTTTAACGCTTAGTATGTGCTTTTAGTTCTTTTTTGATGCCAAGCTCACTTCAGGTCGCACATCGGTATTTAATAAAATCTTATCTTGCACTCGTTTAAGCCCTCAAGAGGACATCTTAGCGTATTGTGAATTGATTTAATGCTTTTGTTACAGGTCTGTAGCACAATAAGTTGATTGTATGTTTTGCAAGTTGGGATGGATTCCCAAAACCTAGAAGTAAATTCTCGGCATTGCAAGCAAAACCTTAAGATTGTACCAATTAGCCTCAAGCAGCAAGGGCAGATTGCTAATTGAATAACCAAGCCGCCTGTTTGGTTACTCAGAAACCGAATGAACGAATGATGAATGACTCCATCCGCAGGCTTAGCGCTTTTGTAACCCTAACTTTGTTATGTGTTATCTTAGCTTACGTGCCAGTAATTGCGCAGAAAACCGTTGACACCCTCAAGAACACACCCAAAGTAAGCACAACCGCGCCCGATACTTTGATTGAGCATGAAGATGAGGATGATGAAGACTCTGATGAAATCGACTCATTGTTAGGCTCTTTTTGGGAGACAAACCAAATTTTTGCGTATCGTAAGGGCGTACCTTTTCAAGACTCTATTAAAATTGCGTTAGTGGATAGTGCACGACAGTTTTGCAACCCACGTGAGGGCAAGGTGTTGTATGGCTTTGGCCCAAGGCGAAGGCGCAACCACAAAGGCATGGATATACGCCTAAAAACGGGCGATCCGGTAGTAGCTGCTTTTGATGGCGTAATACGGTATGCAAAAAGAAATAAGAGAGGATTTGGAAATCTTGTGGTTATAAGGCATTTTAATGGGCTAGAAACCTATTATGCCCATCTTTCAAAAATTAATGTAGAATCGCTGCAGCCTGTAAAAGCAGGCGAATTGATTGGTTTGGGTGGTAGTACTGGGCGCTCACGGGGCGCGCATCTTCATTTTGAGGTACGTTACCACGATAAAGCCTTTGACCCTGAGCGTATTATTGATTTTGAAAAGGGGATTCTTAAAACAGATACGCTGTTGATTACCAAAGATATATTTGAAATAAAACGCAAACCAAAATCAAAAACACAAACAGGTACCGAAGTTGCAAAATCAACAGATATCACCTACCATAAAATACGCAAAGGGGATACCTTGGGTAAGATCGCCATTAAGTATGGCACTACCATAACTCGTATTTGCAAAGACAATAAAATAACCCGGAAGACCAAGCTCAAGATTGGACGTAGGTTGAAGATTTCATAACGCTATGTAAAACAAAGCTCTTCGCTGTTTTTTGTGGATAATTTTTTAGTATTCGCTGAAGATTTGTTGGGTAGTTCGTGGCGAAAATTGGTTAGTGGATAGTGGTCAGTGATTAGCGAAACCCATCAACACCCATCGTTAACTCAATAACTGCAAACTATTGATGGCCTAATACTATGAAAGTAGATCGTTAATCGGGCTAATTCTCGTGGGGATGTAGAATCGACCTCGTAAATCTGATGTACGATTGACATTTTTAGGCCA
>CAZKHA010000161.1:0-7845 GCA_964552325.1 uncultured Bacteroidales bacterium | reverse complement strand
AGCACAGAACAACATTCTGTTTAATGCTGTCAACTAAGTAAATAAAAATCAGATTCTTGTAAAATAATTTTGTTGCGGGTAAGCCTTCGTCGGAATCCCTGCCTGCGTGACGCAGTCAGGCAGGGAACCTATATTTAAAGTTTAGGAAACTTCCGTTCTATCCATTGAACTACAGGGCCTTGAAAAATTAGGCGGCAAAGGTAGTAAAATTACCTCAACCATACAAGCCTTCAACACTATTCAAAATCTCATGGAGGCTAAATGAAATGATATCAGTTTATTATAATCTATTTTTTTACGTGGTCGATGCCGAATACAAGAACGGTTTACACGGTGCTTTATAATAGAGTTCATCAATATGTAGTTTATGGAACAACTATTCTAAATTACTGTTGTCCGGTTAAAACGCACAAAGCATTAGAAGATCCCTCGCTTTAACACATTTGGCGAAGTATCTCGTAAATTTTATCAACCACTGATGAATTAGTATCTCGAAACCTTTCACCACTTTCGGAGATACATAAGGCTGCTTTGGTCGTTTTTAAGCCTCTTTTCCCGTTTCATACATCGAAGGCAGGGTTTTGAAGGTTTAAAAATCTTATCTTTGACCACCCTAAATTTATGCATAGAAGTATCAGAATACCGCTTTGTTTTTTCGTGTTGAGCATTCTCTGGCTTGTTACGGCCTCATTGCTCAACTTCCATATGCATCGCATTTTTCAACAAGATTTGCTTCCACAAACACTTCTATGTAAACGATTTAAAGAGCAGTTGGAAAAGAAAGATTTAGGTAAGACCCTGTTTTCATCGCTTTCAAACAACGGTCCCGCACTGTTATCCACATGCAAAATCCCACTGCCCCATCTGCCAGTAAGCGTTAACCCTTACGGCAACCCAACCGTTGTTTTAAATGCCCTAACCTCAATGGCATGGCCTGAACATAGAGGCCCTCCCATGTTTTTTTTGTAGGTAACACAAACAATCTTACATTTTTATTGTTTACATATGTGGTCATGGGCATACCAATCAGGGGTTCCTAGGCTTTTCAAGCACCCGAGAGCTTGAGTGTTGTGAATTCTATGTACAAACTTGATGAGAATCAAACCTAGATTGTACAAGCATGACCAGTTTGTTAATTATATTTTGTGAAAGCTTTGAGTTGAAAGTTTAGAATTACAAGTATAATCGTTAAGCAGCCAATTTATTCAATTTTAATATTTTAAAGCTATGAGGAAATTTTATGTTTTTGCAGGAATCTTGATTCTTTGCGTGTTCAATCAACCATTGGTAGCCCAGCCAACCAATGATTCAGTTGCTATGGGCCCCGGATATGCCAATGAGGTGTATTACAGCTTTGCCAATGGAACCGTAGCCGAAGTGCCACGTTCGGGTTGGGATATTGCTTTCCATACCGAACTTTGGAGTGCAACTATACTTATAAATGAAGGCGTGGGCGTTCAGCTTTGGAATTATCCGAAAGGCGATACAAACGCTTGGGCTACAATTGATACCGTAGGCTTAACCACCTGGAAAGCTTATTATAACAACCATGCAACCTGGGACGATGGTGCGTTTAATCGGTATTCGACCGGTCACCCCGACTATGGCTGGGGTGTTTATAACATGGTAAACCATAATGTGATTGGTGATTCTATTTTGATATTGAAAACAGAATCTGGAACTTATAAAAAAATGCGTATTGCTAAAAAGATTTCTGTTGCCAACACATATTATTTTACATACGCAAATTTGGATGGCTCCCAAGAACAATCAGTCGTGTTGGATATCAATCCATATACAGCCAAGAATTTTGTAGCCTATTCAATTGATAACAACCAAGTTGTTGATCGTGAACCTGCTAAGGATTTATGGGATTTGGTTTTTACTAAATATATGGCCATCTATCCAACGGGTGACCCTTACCTTGTTACAGGTGTGCTTACCAATTGGTCAAACCACAGCGCCAAGGCTTCTCCCGTGGCACCCGATTATACTGATTGGAGTGTTTTGGAAGTTGGGTTGATGCGCGATAGGATTGGTTATGATTGGAAAACATTCGATATGGGTACGTTCTCTTATATTATCGAAGACTCCATCGTTTATTTTGTAAAAGATGCCACTGGAAATATGAACCGATTGGTTATGACTGGTTTTGGTGGAAGCGCCTCAGGAAAATTTCTTTTTGAGAAAGCTGTAGCCTCTGCTAATTCCATTGAAAATCAAAAACTGGCAAATACTTCTGTTTGGCCCAATCCAGCAAACGAAATGGTTAATGTTATGCTTGCTGGTCACGAGGGTTCGCTCTGTGTATTCGACCTAATGGGGAATAGGGTAATCCAAAAATCCGTTCAGGACATACGGGGCATTTATCAGGTTTCAACCAAAGACCTAAAACCGGGAGTGTATTTCCTCCAAATTCAAAGTGGTGATGCTGTTCGTACTACTAGGATTATAATCCAATAATGGGCGTTATTCATAAATTTAATTTTTTGCTTTGGATGGTTTTCCTGCTGGGCTTTTACCATGTAAATGCTCAGCAGGCTAAAATCACTATTGTTGACTCCAAAACCTTGGAGCCCATCGTTTTTGCGCATGTTTGCTTTGAAGATTTAACCACACATGCCCAGCGCCATGCCCTTACTGATGAGAAGGGTTGTGTGGTGAATACATGTGGTTCTACGGCACAAATTGCAGTATCGTACATTGGATATAAAACGTTATACGATACCTTGGTATCGGAACAATCGTACACGCTTAAGCTGGTTCCCACCGTTGTAAATATTGATGAAGTAGTGGTAACTGGGCAGTATGCACCCGAACGTGCGGATAAATCAATATATCCAATTAAGGTATTGAACAGTAAGCAAATGGAGTTTAAAGCGGCCAATAACCTCACCGAATTGCTAAAAGGAGAACTCAATATGCGTACGTCCAACGATGGGGTCTTAGGTTCCAGCATTAGCCTTCAAGGCTTATCGGGCGAGAATGTAAAACTGTTAATTGATGGGGTACCCGTTATTGGGCGCATGAATGGCAATATTGACTTAAGCCAGATTAATTTAAATAATATTGACCATGTGGAAGTTATTGATGGCCCAATGAGCGTTATTTATGGCAGCAATGCCTTGGCGGGTGTTATAAACTTGATATCGAAAGAGAACAAAAACACACGCATGCTGCTTGATGCCAATACGTATTACGAATCAGTTGGGGTTTATAATGCGGATGCTTCGTTTTCGGCCAAAAAAAAGAACCATGTGCTGACCCTAAACGGAGGAAGGAATTTTTTTGGAGGCTATTCAAATCCTGACACAAGTCGTGCTAAACAATGGAAGCCTAAAAGACAGTTATTTGTTAATGGTGACTATATTTATTCAAAAGAAAAATTAAAAATAAAGTTCGGCAATCAGTATTTTAATGAATTATTATTAAGCAAGGGAAATTTAGTACCTTCTTATTATGAAACAGCTTTTGATAGTTATTTTTACACAAATCGATACGTGTCGCGGCTTGATTTCGCAAGTCCGTTGGGCAATAATAGGTTCTTAAATGCATTAATATCCTATTCATGGTTTCAACGCATTAAGCAAACATATTATAAAGATCTTACGACGCTTGAGCAGTTTTTAACCACAAATCCCGATGATCAGGATACCACATATTTCCAGAACTGGCTTGGTCGATTTACGTACAGTAAAAGCAATAAAAGCAGTACCTTAAATTACCAGGTTGGCATTGACGCCAACAAGGAACGTGGGCATGGGAAGCGTATTGTAAACAACAACCAGCAAATTGGTGATTATGCAGGCTTTTTGAGTGTTAAATATGAACCATTTATTGGATTGGTTTTACAACCTGGCCTGCGGTATGGTTACAACACACGGTATTCTTCACCTTTGGTTTATTCGATGAATCTTAAATGGGATCCAATGGAGTTTTATACGTTGCGTGCTTCATATGCTCGGGGTTTTAGGGCTCCTTCACTAAAAGAGTTATACCTTTATTTTGTAGATGTAAACCATAACGTAAGGGGCAACGAGAACCTTAAAGCCGAATATTCCCACAATTTCAACATGTCAGTTAGCTATAATCGCGAAACGAATAAGCGGGTTTATTCTGTCGAGTTTTCCGCATTTTATAATTCTATCGAAAATGTAATATCCTTAGCCAATTTGTCGAAAGACCTATATACCTATTTTAATATTGATAAATTTAATTCGTTAGGTTTGCTGTTTTCGACCACTTACCGGCTATATCCTTCGTTTATGGTTAAAGGTGGGTTGAGCCATACGGGGCGCAAGAACTATGTGGCTGATTTTCAAAATAACAATCAATTTGCATTTTCAACCGATTTTAATCTCGAATCATCTTATACATGGCTCAAGAGTGGGCTTACCTTAGCGGGATTTTATAAGTTTACAGGCCGCTTACCTCAGTTTTATATTAATGCAACGGGTGATGTGGACGAGGGGTTTATTTCTGCTTATCATACTTTGGATATTTCATTGGTAAAGAGCCTATATAAGAAAAAAGTGAGCGCAACAATAGGAGCCAAAAACCTGTTTGACGTTAGCAATGTAATGGCTATGGGCAGTACGGGAGCTGTACACGCCTCCGCTGGGAGTGGTGCCATTCCAATGGGTTGGGGGCGAAGTTTTTTTATCAAATTAACAGTTCATCTGTATCAATATGAGCAAAATTATGGTTCTAAAAAGTAAGAAAATTTTCTTGGTTTTTGCTACGCTACTCGTGCTTTTATCTTCATGTTTTAAAGAAGATGAACGAATTCAACCACATCCCAGAGGAAATGTAGTTGTTGATACAATTGCTATGGGTCAGTTATACCAATGGCAGTTTTATTATGATTTGAGTCAGCAAAAAGAGGTATCAAAAAATGATAAAAACAATTATGACCTAGCTTTTGAATGCAGGAACGACCGTGGATTGATTTGGTTGAACACGGCAGCCTTTATGCGGATAAAGCATACGGGAAAAACAGATTTTGATGCAGTTAAAGATACAATCGGAGCACTTTGGAAGTTCGATAAGTCAACGTATGAAGTTGATTCAAATGCGCTTGGTTTCCTATATGATACACTAAGCATGATAGTTGATTCAGAGGTTATCGTAGTCGATCGGGGAATCGATGCTTTTGGGAATTACCTTGGGTTTTATAAAATTCAGCTTTTAAACTATGATGGACAAAAATATACCTTGAAGTATTGCTCCTTAAAAGGTACTGATAGCAAGATAGCCGAGGTAATTAAAAATCCTGCGGTCAATTATTCATACCTTTCGTTTAAAGAAAGCCCTGCTGTTTTTGATCAAGAACCTCCCAAAGAAAAATGGGACCTGCTGTTTACACAGTACACAACCCTGCTTTTTACGGATCAAGGTGAGGCTTATCCGTACCTTGTTACGGGTCTATTAACTAATCCATATATGGTTGAAGTAGCAGAAGATACTATTTTTGATTTCAATACGATAACCCTCAATCAAGCTAAAAATTTATCATATGCCAATAAGCGTGATATAATTGGTTACGACTGGAAAGATGTTGTTGGCGATGTCACCACGGGCAACGTATCGTATGTGATGCGCCCGAAAGTGCTGTATGTGATACGTGATACTGAAGGGAGGTATTTCAAACTGCGTTTCGTGGGTTTTTATAGCAAAACCGGCGAAAAGGGTTTTCCAGCCTTTGAGTTTGCCGAGCTATGATAAGCCGAATTGTTTGAGCATATTTTCGAGTGCCTCAGAACAGTTTTCCAAATAATCCACCATTTCTACCTTGATGTGTGATTTTTCAAACGTGTCAAAAAAGAGATCTTGCAATACTACTGAGCTTATTTTAATTGTTTTTGGATTGATTTTAAGCTTAATGAGTGCTTCAAGAACCTCTGATGGTATATTGGCATAGGCAGCATCTAAACTGGGCTTGGGGGTTATCATAGCATAGTGCAAAACCAATCCCGAAGCTTCATCTACTATTAACAACATCGTTGGGAAAAAATTTCTTTCTCCCTTGTCACCCACTGGCATCGGCAGCAGTTTAATGTCAATTTCAAGAACATGGCCTTTGGTGGGGATTTTAGCCAACTGCATTAATTTGATTTCAGGCCATAGAATGGGCAAAGGCTCTATATTGAAATCAAACGTTTCAAATTCATCGTACCATTCGTTGCCGTTTCCGTTTGGTTTTACCTTACGCACCAAATAAGGATCGGCGTCATCTGAATCAGAAAAAAGTACTTCCGAATCTTTTTCGGTTAACTTCGCAACTTCAATGGCTTGCTCTAATACAACTATAAAATCTTCAATAACAGCTGTTTCTGGCGTATATGGCACGTATCCAGGTATGGTTTGTGTTAAATGCGGTATCTTGAACTTTCCTTTATACGTTAGACCAAGCGCTTTCATTATCGCCTTTTGGTCTTTGCTAACCTGGCTCATGTTGCTTTCAAACGAAAGCATAACCTGTGGAATAGTAAGGATGGTCTCGGGAGGATAAGCTTCAGGATTATTGGCTAAATCGATGAATTTTGAAAACCCGGCAACGCCCTCATAGGCTGTAATGGCATTGTGTTCACCACCCGCACCCATAATGCTTACAAAGTATAGCTTATTATTGTTGGGCACTCTTATGGCAAAATTGTCTTGTTCGTACATCCATTCCCAAGGTGCCAGCTTGTAGTAAGTTGCAGCAAGGGTATAAAGCTTTTTCCAAAGTTCGAGGTTTTCCATTTGTAAGTTTTTAGGCCATAAAAATAATGGTTTTTTCCCAATCGCCATGCAAGTGGTACCATATAATTTATTCAAATAGTTTATTCAAATAATTTATAATCATGTTATTAAAGCCATATTAAGGAGTCCTTTTCTTTCCGGTATTATCTAAATTTGATGGATCAGGTTTGAAAAATTGTCGAATCCTAAGGCTTTGTTTTGTAGGGTAGAACAAGCATAACTTGCCAAATTCGCCATAATTCAGGAGGTAGATATGGTTTAGGAACATGATGGAGGCTCGTATGGCTTTGGTTTTTAAATGGAGCAACTAAACGGTAAAACCTCCCAAGGCTTGGCTTGAAATATGCACAGAAGCTATATTTGAAGTTATTAACGGGAATAATTATCTCGATTTTGTTTTATAATGGATTATTCTTTATAACTTTAAAAGCTTAGTTGCAATGGTATTACCCCCATCATTCCTAAATTTTAAAAGGTAAATGCCTTTTTGCAAATCTTTCAAATCAAGCCTTGCCTTTTTATTGGTAAGTGTGTATTCTTTTAGAATTTGTCCGGTTATGCTGGTTAAAAGAATTTTTGTGTGATTAATCTCTGACAAATTGTGAACAAAACAAACATCGATAACTGGGTTTGGGTACAGCGTTATAATCGGGTGATTATTCTCATCTATACCAGCTTCGGGTGATATCGGGATATGGTAATCTTGGCTGTTGTTATTATTCCAGGTGTTGTCGTTGTAATGTAATACAAAATCAATCCCTTGCGGAAGTTGACTTGCATTGTTAAAGGGTCCCAGTTGTATGGTGAGTTTGCCTTGCGTATCAGGCCCTGTCATGATTGATTCTACGGCTGGACCTACGCCATTAAAAAGCGTTGTGCCTGCGGGCCAATAGGCTTGGTCAGCTGACTGCCAGGTGCTACCATTTATGTTTACACCCCAATGAAGTTTGGCACCTTGGGTTGCGCCCGTAACTGTTATCGTTATAATTTGGTCTGCCGATGGGTTCTCAGGTTGCCATGTAATGTCAGAGGTCATGCCTCCACCTGTATTTGTTGTGTTCCCCACATACACATGCTGAATGGGCGATTTGGTGATATTGC
>CAZKHA010000160.1:0-7886 GCA_964552325.1 uncultured Bacteroidales bacterium | reverse complement strand
TGTTTATAAAATTTGATTTCTTTTTTGGCGTTTCTCTTCAATTTCGCGCTTTAGGTCAGCAACCCCACAGCCGTCGCAGCCTTTTGAAGCGCAGCTATTGCAAGCATCCTCGGGTTTTTTAACCGAAGTATAGAGCTTATAAATGGCTATGCCCATGGCCACAGAGACGATTACAATGGTAACAATATATTGAATCATTTAAATATCAAGCTTATAGGTGGAAAGAACCGATGGACGACATCCCAAAGGACATAACCCGCGAAACAAAGAAACACCAAAGCCCAGAAAAAGGTTGGCAAATGGGTCAAGTCTTTCAGGTTTCGGGCATCACCCGCGTTGGCGGGCTTTTTTACGGCTATAAAAAACAACTCAAGGGTGCTTATAAACGAATCGCCCAACAACAGCATGAGAGCACAAACCACAAACACGGTGTTGGCCATAGCATTGTTAAAGTAGAGTACAGTCCCCACGCCCGTTACAAAACTTAAAAGCCAAAATATGCCGTAACTATTACGCACAAAGAACAATAGATTAACCAACCCGAAACCCAGCAACACCCAAAGCACGATTTCGTAAAGCCCGGCATTGGCCATAAAAAACAGCACCCAAGCCATCACCGACGAAAACATATAGCCCGAAAGCGACACCATAAACCGCGAAAACCAACTGCCCGAGGCAGTCTTGGCCATGCCCGATAAATCGCTGAACAACTCCACTTTCAGCACGCTCCCATTGGTGGCGATGGCCATAAACGCATGACCTGACTCGTGCACCAAGGTGTTGATGACCCTAAAAAACATCCCGATACGTGGTATTCGGGTTAAAAGCACCGAAATGCAAAGGGCGGCATAAAAAAACAAGGCTTCTTCTTGGGATGTCATAGGTATGCGTTTTTGCAAAATTATTACAATAATCGCAGAAGTGACTCTACCAAAAAATCCGTACCTTTAGCTCCCATTTTTCACTTATGCCAATAACTATCTATCGTTCATCGGCCGGATCGGGCAAAACATTTACGCTGGTAAAATCGTACCTACAAATCGTTTTACAAAACCCCTATGCTTTCAGGCACATCTTAGCGCTAACCTTTACCAACAAGGCTGCCACCGAGATGAAAGAACGCATATTACTTTATTTAAATAAGATTTCTTCGACGCCCATCGACACCCAACACGCGGTTAATAAGGTTTTGGTGCCTCAACTTTTAGCCGAAGGCCTTAACGGAATGGATGAAACAAAACTACGGGCCAATGCGGCTAAGGCATTAAAGCTCATTATCCACAATTATACTGAGTTTGCCGTGGGCACCATCGACAGTTTTATGCAACGCGTGGTGCGCTCGTTTGCCTTTGACATGCACCTGCCCCACGACTTTGACACCGAACTAGATCAAAACCCGATCATACGCGATGCCACCAACAACTTGCTGGAAGTAACCGGAACAGATGTGATTGTTACCAAAATACTGCAAGATGTTGTGTATGAACTAATGGATGATGAGGCCGGATGGAACGTTCGCATAAAGATTGAAGAGGCTGCCAGCCGTTCGTTTGATGAACGCAGCCGGGCCTTCCTCGAAAAACTGGAAACCCTTACACCTTTGGAACTAAGGGAAATATGCGCAAAACTGCGAAAAGACCTACACAGTTCCCAGAACAACCTAGCAAAACTTGCAGCGCAAACCTGGCAAAAAATACAATCGGCAGGGCTAACCGTAAATTCGTTTGCCTATGGCGCCAACGGGGGTGTAGGACAATACCTTAAACGAATTGCCGAAGGCGACCTAAGCAAATTAATAATTGGCGACAGGCTACAGAAAGCTATTGACGAAGGCAAATGGCATGGAACGAAGGCTGACAGCTTTCAAAAAACCGCCATTGACCAACTTATTCCCGAAATAAGCACCACCTTACTTGCGATAGCTGAAAAAAGCAATGCCTATTATTTGCTTAAAAACATTTCGAGCAATCTGCATACAATTAGTCTTTTATCAATTACCGACAAAGCCGTTCAGGATGCCAAGGCACAAAAAGGCATTGTACATATTTCGGAATTCAACCGCAGGATACGTCAGATAGTGCTGGCAGAGCCTGTTCCGTTTATTTATGCCCGTTTGGGTGAGAAATTCCACCACTTTTTGCTCGACGAATTTCAGGACACCTCGGTGGTGCAATGGCACAACCTTTTGCCCTTGGTTAGCAATGCCCTGGCAGGGCTCGAAAACGAACAAGAGACCCAGAGCCTAATCGTGGGCGATGGCAAGCAATCCATCTACCGCTGGCGAAACAGCGATGTTGAATTATTCCAGGCCTTGCCAACGATTTACAACAAGCCTAATCAAGCAGCTTTTGACGATGCCGAAAACCTGCTGATTTACCATTCGACCTTGCGAAACCTGGAAGAAAACTTTCGGTCGAAAACAGAAATCATTGAGTTTAACAACCGCTTTTTCACCCAGTTCTCGACCAACAACCTTCAGGGAAATGCCTTAGCCATCTACGCTGACCTAATCCAAAAATCCAGACCAAACAACACCGGCGGCTTGGTAAAACTTGGGTTCTACCCTAAAGAACACCACCCCGACAAAGTGCTGGAAACCGTTCAAGAACTCATAGCCGAAGGGTTTGCCTTGCGCGACCTGGCTATCTTAACCCGCGACAACAGGAATGCTTCGTTGCTAGCCAACTTTTTAATCACCAATAACATTCCGGTTATTTCGTCCGAATCACTTCTGTTAAAGTCGTCGGCCACCGTTAATTATGTGATTAATGTAATGCAGCTGCTTAACAACAAATTAAACGAAGTAGCACTTTTTTCGGCCTTGGTTTTTATTGAACGCGACTCCCCTACCCTCTTTAACCAGGGCATCACAAAAAATGAATATACAGCCGATCGATTCTTTACGTCCTACTTAAATACCGACGCCAACACCCTCAAACAAAAGAACCTGTATGCCCTTTGTGAAGAGATCATTGCTATTAGCCCTAACCTGAACCCATCCGATTTGTACCTGCGCTTTTTGCTCGACAATGTTTACTTATTCCAAACAAAAGAGAAAGGCTCATTAGCCCAATTTCTTGATTACTGGGAGAAAAAAGGCAAGGAATTATCCGTCAACATCCCCGAGGGTATCGATGCTATCAGGATTATGACCATCCATAAAGCAAAAGGCTTGGCTTTTAGGGTAGTAATTTACCCCTTTGTAGCTGATACACGGTCAAACAAAAACAGCCTTTGGGCCGATACGGAAGGCTTGGGCTTACAAGGCTTGCCCGTGGCCATGGTCAACATGAATAAAGAGCTGGAAAATACCACACTACAGGCTTTATACCTTAACGAAAAAAGCAAGCAACAGCTCGACACCACCAATTTACTTTATGTGGCCTTTACCCGTGCCGAGGAACGTTTGTATGTGTTTGGACATGAGCTCTCCAACAGCGATACATCCGAAAGTCTTCAGAACAAGATTGCCAACACCCTTCAACAAGCCTTTGAATACCCTGATCTTGGATCAGATTTTGTGTACCCCGAAACGTTTACGCCTACAACGCAAGGTCAACACCGGCCCGAAGAGTGCCTGAAGCCCAGTACGAAACCCTTTATCAGCATCCCATGGGAAGAACGCATCCGAATTAGTAAGCTGGCTCCCAGTTGGTGGGATACCTATGACCCAGACCAAGAGCGCCGTCATGGAAAAATTGTCCATCAACTGCTTTCGGAGCTAACACAGCTTGATGATTTACCGCGACTATACGAATCTTATTTTGACACCGAGCTAGTACCCAAACCAGAACAAGCTGCCATTCAAAAGCTTTTCGATAGTTTATTCCAAAACCCTGAAATCAGCGTCCTTTTTAATGCCACGGGTCAAACCCTAAACGAACGCGACATTCTAACGGCAGATGGGCAAATCCTTCGCCCCGACAGGGTTGTGCTAGCATCTGACCAAACCTTGGTGGTTGATTACAAAACGGGAGCCAAACATGAATCGCACAAAGACCAAATACTGCGTTACAAACAAGAAATCAGCAAAATGGGTTATACCAATGTAAAGGCTTGTTTGCTCTACCTTAACCCACCCGAACTCATAGAAGTAACCTAACATGAAACCGATTGTACCACACCAAAGGCTGCTGGGTGTTCTAAGTACGGTGACCACTTTTGTTATTATTGTGTTGTTGCATTTCGGATGCAAGCAACACACCATCCGCACGGTTTACCCAACACTTAACGATGGACGATACGATAGCGAATTCCCCTACAGAGCCTGCTCCGAACAATTGACGCAACTAGTTAAAAGCGTAAAAAAAATAAGCTGCTATACCGAGTACGAGGTATTTATTTATGCTGAAAGCGCCAAGCGAACCTTAAAAAGCCTCGAAACACAGGACCCTGCCATTGGCGCGCTAAACATTACCAAGACGCATGAGGCACAAGCCGGCACAGCAACTGTTATAGCCTCCGACCCGTCGGGCATTGCCTTACTAAGCTGTTATCATATTATTGATTATCCTGACACCATTGTTTCGTATTTTAAACCTGAAATAGCCGGAAGCAGTGAATATGTTTACAGCGTATCAATAAAACGTTCGCAACATATTATTGTCAGGGACTTATCATTGCTCCTAAACTTCAGCATTATTGCTTACGACAAAGAAGCTGATCTTGCGGTGCTGGGCACCAAGGATAAGCCAGAATCACAGGTTTTTCCAATAGCATATCCACTCGGAAAATCAAAAGACACCGAATGGGGAAGTTTTGTATATGCCGTTGGATACCCACTTGGCCAGCAAATGATAACCAAAGGAATTGTGAGCAACCCAAATTTTGACGGAGAAGGCTCTTTTTTAATTGATGCACCCTTTAATACCGGCTTCAGCGGGGGAATTATACTCGCCATAAAAGATGGGGTGCCAAACTTTGAAATCGTGGGACTTGGCAAATCGGTTTCGGCCAATTACGAATACTTCCTTAAGCCTGCCAAGGGCCGGCACGAAATGGTGTACAACCCAAACCTACCTTATGAAGACGACATCTACGTCAGCCTCAAAAAAGAACTCAATTATGGCATTACCAACGTTATAAGTACTGAGAAAATTCTAAAATTCTACCAAAAACACAAAAACCAAATTCATGCGAAAGGATTTAACCTTGACAGTTTTTTTAGCGAATAAGAAGCGGTGGCTTTTAATTGCAGCGCTTATCAACCTATTATTTGTACAAGCCAAAGCACAGACCGATTCACTTGACAAGATGCTGGGACAAATGCTTATGCTGGGCTTTAGGGGCACGAGCATAACCGATACCAACCAGATAGTAAAAGACATCCAAACGCTTGGGATTGGCGGCGTTATACTGTTTGAATACGACAGCCCCAGTAGCTCACGCCCACGCAACATCCAATCGGAAAGCCAGTTGCAAGCCCTTACGGCTGCTTTGCAAAAAAAAGCTTCCATACCCTTGTTTATTGGTATTGACCAAGAAGGTGGCATGGTAAACCGTTTAAAAACACGTTATGGCTTCCCGCGCTCAGTTGATGCACAATACCTTGGAAGTTTGGGCAACCCTGACACTTCCCGCTATTACGCCCAGCGGACCGCCACCACTCTAGCCAACCTAGGAATTAATGTGAATTTTGCGCCTGTGCTGGATGTTAACATCAACCCGGCCTGCCCTGTAATTGGGAAGATTAAACGGAGCTTTTCGGATAAGCCAGAACGGGTGGCACAAGAGGCAGCCATTATTTACCATGCCCAACAAAACGAAGGAATTGTAAGCGTTTACAAGCATTTCCCAGGCCATGGTAGTGCTTTGGCCGATTCACACCTCGGATTTACGGATGTTAGCCAGACCTGGCAGCAAAAAGAGCTTACCCCATACAAAATACTGCTCAAACAAGGCCTTTGCGATGCGGTAATGACGGCACATGTTTTCAACAGCCGACTCGACAGCCTTTGGCCTGGCTCGCTATCGAACCAAACCATCGACCAGCTATTGCGAAAACAGCTTGGTTGGCAGGGCGTTGTGTTTTCTGATGACATGATGATGGGCGCTATTACCGACAATTATGGCCTTGAAGAAGCCATAAAACACGCCCTGCTTGCCGGGGTTGATGTGTTGGTGTTTTCGAATAATATCAAAACGTACGATCCGGCAATTGCCTCAAAAGCAGCAGCATGCATAAAAAAATTAGTTAATGAGGGACAAATCCCTTGGTCAGTCATAACAAATTCATATCTTCGAATCCTGAAATTGAAGTCAAAGTATCACCTATTATAACTCATTAAGTATGAAGCGAAAGACCTTTCATTCCGTATATTTCCACTTAGAAGTTGACAACCCTGCCAAAGAAGCCGAATTTTTCCATGAATTTGGTTTTGAACCTATTGAATCGCTCTTTGCAGAAACCGAATGCTTGACGGATGGGCTGCTTCGTTTGAGCATTGGCCCAAAGGGTTTCATACATACCGGGATAATTTTTGCCGGCAACGACTTGGATAAGATGAAAGAATCCATCACTTCGCTGGGGTTTGCGTTTATCGAGAACAGTGGCTACCGTTTCCCAATGCTTACCGGGCCTTCGGGCACGGGTGTTACGCTTATCGAAATCCCATCTATTGGCATCCCAAAACTAGAAGGCCAACCCATTTCATTGGGAGGAACGTTCTTTGAGATCAGCGTTCAAACCCTTGACCATGAAGCTACCATTGCTTTTTGGGAAAAGCTGGGCTTTGAAGCCATTTACGGTGAAAAAGACGGCGATTGGGTTACCATGGCCGACGATTTCTTCAAGATTGGGTTCTATCGCAAAGATACCGTACCCCATCCGTTCCGTTCGCCAGCCATCACCTATTTTGAGGAAGACATGAAAGACCGCATCAAGATTGTTAAGTCGCTCGAAATTCCCGTGGCACACGAACTCGGCTCCTGCAAAACCGGTGTAGAAGACGCCATACTTGAAACGCCCTCGGGCTATCATATCTTTATGTTTAAGGCATAAGCAAGTTTTGCCCATAATACACATCAAGAAAAAATGCTAATTTTTGGCATTTCCTAAGTGAAGCCCGTGGAGTTATTCTGGGTATTATACTCCACTTACTTTATAACATATAGTTTATGAAATGTAAATGCTTTTATCACCTGGTATTTATCTTTCTGATACTTTTAAGTTCGTGCGACCTATTGCGAATACCCGCTGCATTAAAAAAAGACTTTACCATCTGTTATTCAGGAGAAAACACAGGCCTTGACACCATAATTAATCTTCATGGCTACTATAGAACTTTGGAAGAGCGAGATAGGTTTGGTGAGAATCATAACACTTTACATATAATAGATACTTTCTATTCTAATTTTATGTTTTTCCCGGATGGCGTTCACCTTGGTTTGTTCAGTTCTCGTTCGAAAGATCTTACGCCATTTTTCAATGAAGCAAATGAATGTATAAATAGCAAAGGAGATAATTGTAGTTTTTTTAGCTATCATTATTGGGGTTACTATTGTGTTAAAGGAGACACCATTATTGCTCAGCACATAAATCATGTGAGATCACTGAACCAGTTTTATTCTGGAGAAGAAATTAAATACAAGATTATTGACAAGAATACGCTTTATATTATATCATGGAGAAGGCTAGGCCTAGATGAGTCAAACCAAGATGCAACTTCGTTTAATATGGCGATTGAAGATGATAAATTTTTTCAAGCTTTTGGTAGAGAACGTACAACTTCAGCGACTGCAGAATTTATATGGCTTGATGTTGTTCCATCATCTGAATGTTGGCTAAAAAAAAGGCGGTTTAATTTCTGTGATTAGTCATTTATTTCTATACAACCCCCTAATTGTTTGGACACAAATTCACATTACAAGTGTTAATTTTTACAATC
>CAZKHA010000159.1:0-7962 GCA_964552325.1 uncultured Bacteroidales bacterium | reverse complement strand
CTGCCCAACTCCTTCTGGCCTATACAATGTTAATAGTACAGATGGTTGCAGTTGGATTGGTACAGGTTTAGAACCCATTATTAATGAAACCTGTGGAACATCAACCCTATCTTATCAAATAGGTAATAGTGGTAATTGGATCATAGGAGATGTTAATGGTTATGCCTTCCCACAAGGAGCAACTTTGGTAACCTACAAAGCCGTGGATGCTTGCGGAAACCAATCTGTTGAGTGCACGTTTACGGTGAATGTTCAGGTAATTAGCGTAATAGGTACTGTTAAGTATTATGGTGCTGTTGCAGCAAATACCAACAAGCCTTTAAGCAATGTTACGGTTGAGCTGCGTCAGAGTGGCAGTGGTATTAAAACAGCCATTACAAATGCTTCAGGTGCTTATAGTTTCGATTACGTTTGTGCCGGAACCTATGATGTTGCATTCAGTACAGCCAAGCCAACTGGAGGCATCAACAATACGGATGCTGCTCAAGTCAATTATTGGAGTATGAATCCAACCTCCATCGAAAAGGTTCGATTCTTTGCTGGAGACGTAAAAGACCTTGATAATGCGCTAGAGCCTTCAGATGCATTTGCCATTCAATCTTACTTCTTAACCTTGGGATCAAGCGGATTTGACCGTGGTCCTTGGACTTTCTGGAAGGTTGGCGAAACTGTCGCAGAAGCTGACCCAAGCTATGGCTCAGATTTGATTTTGCCTACGATTGTGGTTCCATCAACTGGGGTTGTGGTTAATCAAGATTTCTATGGGTTGGTTACGGGTGACTTCAATAGAAGCTTCGTGCCAGCTGCTAAATCTTCTGAGCAATCCATAAGTTTGAACTACCGCGATGCTGTTCAAGTAAAACCTTCGGCTTCAATTGATATGCCCATATACGTTGATGCTTCGATGGAAATAGGTGCCATTTCGTTGATAATGAACTATCCTGATGAAATGATGCAAATTGAAGGTGTATATTTGGCCAACGATCCATCACAAGCTGTGCCTTATGCTATTCATGACCATGAAATCAGGATAGGCTGGCATTCGCTTTCACCCTTGCGTTTAAATGCTGGTGAAACCCTGCTTACGCTTAAGGTTAAGGTTGCCGAAACGTTTATTGATAATACCGATTTGCGTTTCAGCATTGCTTATGACCCTCTGAACGAGCTAGCAGATGGTAGTTATACTGCCATTAACCCAGCATCACTTTCAATGGATATGTTAAAAACATCAGCACTTGGCGGAACTGAATTGCCAGACCAACTTGCGCTTGTGTTTAAGAATCAACCCAATCCTTTTAAAGGAACTACAACGTTTGCTTACAGTTTGCCAATGGATGGAAAGGTTAGCCTTGAACTTCGCAGCATGCTCGGAAGCAACGTAACGACCTTGGTGGACGAAGCACAACCAGCTGGCGATTATTCGCTAACACTGGATGCAAGTACTTTGGAGCCTGGTGTTTACACGGCCACCTTAAGGCTTTATGTTAAGGGTACCCTACTGGAGCGGACAATTAAAATTGTACGTCAACAGTAATCCACCACTACGAGAACGGGGCGGGCAACCCCCCGTTCTCTTTTTTAAATTTTTAAAAAAAGTCATAAGCTTAACTTAAGATAAGCTTAGTCTATAAAAAATTAAGGTAAATAAAATATTGATAAAAACCTAAACCCATGAATAATAAAGTCCGTGTATTATTGGGTCTTGTTTTTGTTGTTTTTAACACAATTCATGCACAATCGCTCTGCTTTAAACCAGGTCAATATCAGGTTGATATTGAGCATGACTTTAAAGTTAAGAGTGCTGCCCCAATAACTTTTATTAAAGATCTTTCGCCCTGTCAGGGCACAAATTTTATCGAAGTCCCAGTTTATGTTAACGAGTTTGCCAATATTGGATCTGTTTCGCTAACAATGTCATATGACCCAAGCGTTTTAACGTTTCAGTCGTTTGTAAACAATTCAGGTTTTCCTGGTTTGTCGGTTGTTGAAGGTATGCCTGGAACTTTAACCACGGCTGCTTTTACAACCCTTGCCAACGGTGTTTCGTACACTGACTCAACCATACTCTACACGCTTCAGTTTTTATATGCTGGAGGGTCGTCTGTACTGAGTTGGTATGATGATGGAGCCTCGTGTGAGTATTCGGGCCCGGCGCCTTTGTATGCCACCCTTGAAGATCAGCCAACAAATGTGTTTTATGCCAACGGCACACTACAGCAAATGTTGGTGCCAGGTTCGGCAGGTTCTATAACAGGTCCTGTTGATGGAATGGTTTGCAAGGGTCAAACGAATGTGGCTTTTTCAGTAGCTCCCGTAGCCTATGCTACGCAATATTTTTGGACGTTGCCAATGGGTGCAACTGTAGTGGCAGGATATGGCACGAGTTCAATACTCGTAAACATTGAGCCAGATGCTGTTTCGGGAATGGTAAGCGTTAGCCCCGGAAATGAATGTGGTGTTGGAGGGTCTTCACCTGTTTTTGAGCTCGTTGTCAATAGTTCTCCGCTTATACTTGTGCAACCCGAATCACCAGCACCCGTAATGGCTGGCCAAGGGACGGCCTTGTTTTCAGTTGAGGCCTCTGGCGATCAACGCACTTACCAATGGCAAGAATATGTTGAAAGTTGGAATGACCTCGAAGAACAAGGTTATTATACAGGTGTAACAACCGAAAATTTGCTGATTACCAATCCTTCTATTTCGATGGATGGCTATAAATACCGTTGCCTGGTTTCTGGGTTTTGTCCGCCTGCAGCCTTAAGCAATGGTGAGGCAAGCCTTACTGTTTTTGAATTAATGCGGGTTGATGGCCAACAAAGCCCTGCAAAAGATTTGCATGTGCGTGTTTTTCCATGCCCGGCCTCCAGTGAAACAGCCATTTATGTCGATTCTAGGTTTTCAGGAAATCTCTTGGTTAACATCATTTCAGCTAGTGGGATAACCATGGAAAGCTATGAAATTACCGATACGGGATTTGCTGATTACAAGATACCCGTCCGATGCCAAAATTGGGCAGATGGCGTGTATTGCATTCAGGTGCTTTTGAACGCCCAGGGCACGCTGTTTTGTGCAAACTCAAAAATGCTTTTAAACAAATATAAATAAATTTTATTGCAAAAGTTTTGCAATAGTTAATTAAAAATAAATTAGCCGTGAGAAAAGAAATTTTAATTATTTGGGTGCTTTTGTTAATGATTACAAGCCTTGGAGTGGCTCAAAATGCACCTATCACAACTGCCGGAACAGTTACGAGCAATAGCCCAGAGATTAGTGTCCCCATTACAGTTAAAAACTTTACGAGTATGGGTACTTTTAAGTTAAGGCTTACCTATAATTCTGCTATTGTTGGTGTTAATGCAGTGGTTCCGCATGCTTCGCTTAGTGGCAGTTTTCTATCGAATACACTTACGCCCGGAGTTATACTCGTGCAATGGTACTCACAAACGCTTGGTACAACCTTGCCAGAAAATGCGGTAATGTTTACAGTTAAGTTTGCTAAAGTTGCCACAGGAACTTCTGATTTAGTGTGGGTTGATAATGGTTCGTCGTGTAAATGGACCAATAGCTCCAATACTACCTTAACCGATGTGCCTACCTCTACTTATTATATCAATGGATTGCTAACAATTCCGAATGCGCCGGTAACAATATTTCCTAACCTGGTTGGAAGTGTTGGATCAATTTTGAGTGTGCCTGTAACGGTACGTGATTTTAAAAATATTGGAGCATTTTCGTTGTCAGCTATTTACGACCCCGCTGTGCTGAGCTACCAAAGCTTCGTAAACAATTCGGGATTCCCGGGATTGACGGCAAATGTCGCCACTCCAGGCTATCTTCAAGTTTTAGGGACCTCAATGAGTGGCGGGCAAAGCCTGCCTGAGGATGCTGTTTTGTTTTCGCTTAATTTCTTGTACAATGGCGGATCAACTGCCTTGACTTGGAGCGATAATGGAGAGTCGTGCGAATATACAGATGCTTTTTTTGAACCCTTAAATGATAATCCTACAGGCAGTTTTTACCTGAACGGTTCGGTACAAGGCACAATGCAGCTTCAATTAAAGCTTTTTCTTGAGGGCTTGTACAATGCAACCAGCCGCCAAATGAACAAAGCACAAGATTATGTTGGAGGCGTGCTTGTTGACAAATATCCAGGTACTGTTGCTGATAAAATTTCGGTGGAATTGCACGATGGGGCTAATTATCAATCTATTGTTTATGTAGTTCCAGATGTAAGCCTAAATCAGGATGGAATTGCCATACTGAATATCCCAGGACAATACAATGGAAGTTATTACATTGTTGTTAAGCACCGCAACCACATAGCCACTGTTAGCGCCAACCCGGTCAACTTCAATTTATTGCAGCAATCATGGTCTTTTTCTGAGTCCCTCGTAAGCGCATATGGCAGCAATATGAAACTGCTATCCACAGGCGACTGTGTGCTCTTTACGGGGGATGTAAATCAAGATGATTTTGTGAATGGCACCGATCTTTCCATAGTGAATTCTTCATTTTTAAGCCTCTCACTCGGGTATTTGCCTGCCGACTTAAATGGAGATGGAAGTGTTAATGGATCTGATTTATCAGCTGTTAATTCAGCCTTTCTGTCAATTGTTCAAAGTATTTTTCCGTAAATCTAAAACTGTTTTAACTATATGAAAAAGTTGTTTTTTAATCTAATGGCATTTTTAGCCTTTTTGGTTTGTGGTTATTCTGCCATGGCTCAGCGATCTTATGAAATGGAACTTTACAACCTTGTACAGTTTAATGAAGCTGAATTAAGGTTTGACGTTCGGTTCAAAAATACCGCAGCCGATCCCATAACCAATTTTATTGCAGTAGAAATGATGCAATTTCAAGTTGGCTTTAACCCACAGTTATTAAATGGTGGGGCCTTTAACAATACGTATTTGCAATATGTAAATGGTACTACCGACCTTGTTGGACAATCTATTGTGCCAGTTAGCACAAATGTTACAACGAATCAAGTTGTTATTCAATGGGGAACCCAGGCTTTGCCCTTAGATGGCGTAACCACTTATATCAACCATAATAATTGGGTAAGGATTGGGACATTTAAAGCTATTCTCAAGAAAACGTCAAGCAGTGCAAATTCGCATAACTATGCTTCCGTAACACCAGATTTTTACCTAGTTACAAATCAAGTTTTATGCAATTGGTGCAATGTTAACGAAGGTTTGTTTAACCCTGGCGAATATACCCGTGCTGATCCAAATTATTATTTAATCAGCAATAAAACAGTAACCAATTCGGTAGCCAATAAAAAATTGTTTAGCCATTGTTTTACCGGAACCGGAAATTATACCAATCCTCTTTTATGGAACAATGCGGTACATTCAAGCGATGCTAGTTATCATGTGATTCCTGCACTGTCAAACGCAAATGTTTCTGTTGGAGCGGTTTCTGCTACGGGTGCAGCTATTCCAGTGCCAGGTGTAATGACACTTTCTGACACACGTACCCTCAATGATTTTACAATCCGAACCACTTCAAGTGTTACAATGGCTGTTGGAAGTGTGCTAACAGTCAATGGAGTCTTTTACAAAGAGAATCCTGAGGCTTCGGCCTTGCTTTTGCAATCTGCTAACAATTCGGTGAATGCTTCGCTTATTCATAATACGCCTGGTGTTACGGCAGTTGTACAGCGTCACATACCAGGGTCTAACTGGTTAAATGCACAGGATGGTTGGCATTTTTTGGGCTCGCCAGTTATTGGCCAAGCTGTTAGCCCTGCATTTGTGGCAGGTAATGCCAATGAATATGATTTTTATACATGGCATGAATCATCTAATACTTGGGTGAATTATAAAAACAATGCCGTAGAGCCCACATGGAATTCATGTAATAGCAATTCAGGTCAGTTTTTGATGGGGAAAGGCTATATGACTGCGTATAAAGACGAATCTATCCGTGAATTCGCGGGGGAATTGAACACCGAAGGCATTGTTGTTTCAGGTCTTACACATTCCGCAGCCGGCACTAACCGTGGCTGGCATTTATTAGGAAACCCCTTCCCTTGTGGATTGATATGGAATCAGGGTTGGCTTAAGGTTTCTGTATCTGGCGTATCGCAAATATGGAAAGAAGCTGATATGGACTATTGCATGGTTTTAGATGGCGACGTAATCCCCTCAACAAATGGATTTATGGTTGAAGTGGAGGGAACGGAAGGATCGGTGATAATGCCATTGTCGGCACGCACGGGCAATACGATGGGCTGCTTTAAAAAATCAAATCAATCGCGCTTGAAGATGGTGGTTCGCGATTTGCAAGATAATAGTGCCAAAGAGTGTTATGTTGTTCAGGATGAGCGATCAACTTCCAATTTTGATTTGGAATATGATGGGCATTATCTGCAGGGTTTTGGCCCTAAATTTTACGCATTCTATGCAAATGAAAAGCTTTCGGTAAATGCCTTGCCCGAATTCAATGAGGGCATCGAGATCCCCTTGGTGTTTCAAAAGAAAGTTGGGAATTCTTATTCCTTCGAATGCACGGGTGTAGATGAGTTTCCTTTAGCGGCTTATTTGCTTGATAAAAAAACGAATATCGATTATAACTTAAAAAGCAAGCCCTCCTTTACATTTACTTCGGAGCAAGATGATGTATTGGAAAGGTTCTCGCTGCATTTTAAAACGGTCGGAATAGGCGATGAACCCCAAGCATCAGTTCTGTCTGCATTTTATTCGAATGGGAATCTGTGCTTTCAAAACTGTGACGGATTCTCGTTTGAGGTCTTTTCAATGAACGGCCAAAAGGTATATAATGGGTTGGTTAGCAAGCAACAAATCCCTGTCAATTTATCAGCTGGGTTTTATATTGTTAAAATTTTCAATTCCAACCAAGTACAAAGTTTAAAAATACAAATATTAAAATAATTATAGTTAGCAATGAAAAAAATGATTAATGCAGCAACTCGGATGCTCCTGATTTTAATTTCATGCACATTCATAAATGTAGCAATCGCGCAAGATCCACCGCCACCACCGCCACCCGGAGGCGGACATGGGAGTGGCTCAAACAGTGCGGGCGGTTCTGCCCCCATAGGTAGTGGCCTGGGTATTATGCTCGTAATGGCTGCCCTATATGGTGGCTATAAGGTATATGAAGCCAATACAAAAGCGCTTTAAAGAGGCTTATTTTAACCAAAAATAAGAAAGGCTGGGGAGTTGGATGGAAAACCACCGCTCCCTTCAGCCTTCACTTTGCTTATTAGAAATTTATTAAATCCGAAACAATGTTTATTTTATTAGCTGAAGATGATGCAGTAAATCAAAAGCTTTTTGAAGCAATGATCACACGCCTTGGGCACCAGATTGATATTGCAGAGAATGGTTTGGTAGCCGTTGAAAAATTTAAAAAAAATTCGTATGATTTGGTGTTTATGGATATTAACATGCCAATTATGTGCGGATTGGATGCCACGCGCGAAATAAGAAAATACGAAACCGCCTTAAACACGAAGAATAAAGTTCAGATTATTGCCTTTACTACCAATACAATGCCTGGCTTTCAGTCGGTCTGCCAAAATGCTGGTATGGACAACATGCTTGTTAAACCTATCACTAAAACTATACTTGAAAACTTTATTAACACACTGCAATTCCGTCAGGTTCAATTCGATTGACGTAGCTTTCTTAATAGTCTATTTCCTTTTTGGTTCATTCTAACGTTTTCCGAAGATTTTATGTTCTAACAGGTTTTAAGCAATCAAATAGAGCTCTGATTAGCGAGTGTTTTAACCCCCAACCAGGCCATTAATCCCATTCCAGTTTCAAGGCTTGCCTCGTCGGCATCAAAGTTGGCCGAATGTAGTCCGCCAACTGGCTCCGTCGTTTTGCCCGAAATTCCTAGTCGATAAAAACAGCCTGGAATTTCTTGGGAATAATATGCAAAGTCTTCGGCTGTCATGCGTAAGTCGAGGTCAATAACCTTTTCGGC
>CAZKHA010000158.1:0-7968 GCA_964552325.1 uncultured Bacteroidales bacterium | reverse complement strand
TATTTTGAAGAAAAATACATCAACCCCTTTACCGACTTTGGGTTTAAGAAGTTGTTCGGCGAAGAAATAAACAAGGATTTGCTGCTTGATTTTCTTAACGAACTGCTAAAAGAAGAACAGGGCCGTATCCTGGACCTCACTTACCTGAAGACCGAAAACCTAGGGGCGGCTGAAAATGACCGCAAAGCCATTTTCGACCTTTATTGCGAGAACGAGAAGGGCGAGAAGTTCATTGTTGAACTGCAAAAAACAAAGCAGAACTTCTTTAAGGACCGCACCGTTTATTATGCCACGTTCCCAATCCGAGAACAGGCCAAACGCCACGACTGGGACTATGAACTAAAAGCCGTTTATACCATCGCCATTCTTGATTTTGTGTTTGAATCCGACAAGGCCGAACCGAATAAATTTAGGTATGATGTTAAATTACAAGATATAGACACAAACAAGGTTTTTTATGATAAGCTGACCTTCATTTACCTGGAAATGCCCAAGTTCAACAAAAACATTGATGAACTTGAGACTAGATTTGATAAGTGGCTTTATGTGATAAGGAATTTGAGTAAGCTCGACCGTATCCCTGATTCACTGAGGGAGCAATTGTTTGTCAAATTGTTTGAGACAGCCGAAATAGCAAAGTTTACGCCCGATCAGGTTCGTTCATACGAAGATAGCCTAAAATATTACCGTGATCTTAAAAACTCGCTCGACACGGCAAGGGAAGAAGGGAAGATTGAGGGGAAGATTGAAGGGAAATTGGAGATTGCCTCCAGGGCACTAAAAAAAGGGCTTTCAAGGCGTGAAATCGCGGAATTGACGGGTCTGACTGAAGACGAAATCAGAGACCTTGAAGGTTGATTTTCTTTGTAGTCGATAAAAATCTGTGTAATCACAATGGATTATTAAGGATTGTCAATCAGCTTTTTTTGTGAGCAACGATTATTACCAACTGAAAACAACTGCTGTGGCTCCATTGTTGTTTTTTGCTTTGTTCGTATGTGTGCGCTATATCAGCCTGACCCAATTAAATGGTCGCTTGTCTTAAAATGTTGACAGTGGTGCTTCCTTTATCCTGAGCAATCGCTCAACGTAAACCATAGTATCATGCTGAGGTTTGCAATAATCAGTGTTGCAAGTACATATCGAAAAATTCGGTTGCTATTGCGAACAGATAAAAACAGCAATATCGAAACAAGGTTTACAAATACAGCGAAAAAACTCAAGAGGCTGAAGAATTGGTAGCGTAGAGCCAATACGGTTATAACACTGATAAAGGTCAGGCCCGTAAGCAATATTGTTAGATCTTTTTTGCTGAACATAACACATATAATTTGATACAAAGCTACGTCAGCTGCCAGCGTAAGCCATTCAAAAACGCGAAAACTTTAGGTACAAACGCGACAAAATGGCCTATTTAGCCTGAAAATCGCTTGGTGATAGATCTAAGTACTTCTTAAAAACCCTTGCAAAATAAGAGGGATCTGTAAATCCTATTGAATAGGCAACCTCGGTTATGTTCTTTCCGGGAACCTTAAGCATATCTGCAGCAACTTCAAGCTTTACGGTTATAACAAATGCTTTGGGGGTGGTGTTAAGCTCTGTCTGAAAAATGCGTTGTAACTGCCTAACGCTTAATGCTAATTCGCTTGCAAGGTCTTCTGTTTTTATCTGTTGGTCGATGTTTTTTAAGATATAGGACCGCGCTTTAAGTAAGATTGGATGCGAAGGTTCGTCATCTTTGATGTGTTTTTGGGGATTAACCACAAAGCTAACCAAGGGCGATGGATTCTCGGCACCGCGCTCCGGAATTTGGTGCAATCGTTTTGTTTTGAAGAAAAACACAGCAATGGCGAGGGCTATACACGCGATGGAGAAAAACAAGAAGTAAACCCAATCCTTTGCATACCTATCCGTCAAGCGTTTGTACAACGTAGGCTCCCCTTCTAAAATGAGTTCAGGCCAATGTGCAGGGAATCCAAAATCCCGATACCCTAGCATGGTGGTGTTGGTATAATTTTTAACAGGACCCAGCGGAAGCTTCCTAAAATCTATTAAGGTGTCGTTGTCGTTGATGCAAAAATCTGCTTTTAGCTTCAAGCCTTTTAGGGGGTCAATACCTATGCCTGCCCATGGCACCTTGCATTCAACAATAAAGCATGAATCGCGATCATCGTTGTTGTTGATGGTGCCGATTGCCGAAGTAGCTGATTTAAAGACAATATTGGCTGTGCCAGCTGCTTTTGGAACAATATGCTTCAGTCGCAGGCTTAACCTATCGCCTCTAAAAACGGTATGTCCTCCATTTAGCTCGATAACGAACTGATAATCGTTCAAGTCGATGGTATCTTTGCTATCATTTTGTGAATCAATATACAATTCAAAGCTATCGTTGTAATGCAAGCGTTTTACCTGATCGGGTTTTTCGAGGCCAATTAAATAGCGGTCTTCGATACGAATGACAACATAAAAGTAGTTTTCGTCCCAAGCCACCTTCAAGTAGCACATATTGGGGTCGGGCGTAAACTTTGAGGTAGTGCGGAACTTGCTGTACGGTACGTCATCCCATTCGTCGTCGTTCCCGTCAATGTGTATCGAATAGTTGTTGTAGGGCACGGATATTTTCTTGCGTTCTTGTGCAGTAAGCAACAGAGAATGAACCATTAAAAGGCAAAAAAATAACTTGGTGTATGATTTCATATGTACTTTGTGAGGTGGCTAGCCCTACCACAAAAATAGGAAAAATGTTTTTATGCCTATACAGCCACAGCAAAATACTTACAATTGGGTGATAAATAATTGAGAATGGATAATAAGTATTTGCAAATCAGTCTATTTTGATACAAGGCTTGTCGATTACAAAAAGGCTAGGGTGGGCAAAAGATCACTTTGGCGGGTTTTTACTGCATTTTGGCGTGTTTTTAACGGGGTAAAATTTGGTTGCAGGGTACATTTGTGAATCCTTTCACACTAATAAAAAAGTCATGAGATCAAAAATTTCACACTGTTTAAGCCTCGTATTGCTGTGGTGCCTTTTTGTGGGTAATGTATATGCCCAGCAAGGCACAGGCGCTAATCAACCAAATTCCACTACCGATAAAGATTGGTGGAAGATGATGCAGGACCCGAATGCCAACTTTTTTGAAACGCAAAAGGCGTTTTACAATTACTGGAGCAAGAATACCTATACAAAAGGATCGATGTATAAGGTGTTTAAGCGATGGGAAATGCATAATCGCTACAGGGCTGATAAAGATGGCAAGCTTCCGGCACCTGACAACGCCTTAAAGGAATATGAAAAGTTTTCACAGTCTAATCCTAAAGGAATGGCGGCAGCATGGACAGAAATGGGGCCTGTAACATTACCTGCAAATGGCACTTACCAACCTAATGGTATGGGCCGTGTTAATGGTATGGCTTTTCATCCTACAAACGCTGATCTCTTTTATGCAGCAGCGCCTTCGGGTGGTTTGTGGCAGCGAAATGGAGATTGGTGGCCGTTAACAGATTTTATGCCCACATTAGGCACATCCTGTGTTGTAGTTGACCCTTCCAATCCGCAGATAATCTATCTTGGCACAGGTGATCGCGATGCTAGTGACGCACCTGGTCAAGGCGTTTATAAAAGCACAAATGGAGGCTCATCCTTTACAGCCTGCAATAATACGATGGGCAATGTTGTTGTAAATATGTTGGTTATCAATTCTTTAAAACCTCAGTCGCTTTTCGCTGCCACTGAAAAAGGAGTTTTCCGTACATTCAATGGTGGACAAACCTGGAAGCGGGTGTCATCCCAAATTAATTATAAGGATTTGGCCTATCATCCAACCGATACTTCCATAGTGTATGCAACTTCGGGCGGAACATTTTATAAGTTGGTAGCAACCTCTGGTGGAATGGGTTATTTTTATCACAGACCACTAGTTGCGGGAGGTGATTATAGCCGTTTGGTTATAGGAGTAAGTCCTGCTCAGCCCAATTGGGTTTACCTTTGCGCTGCCAGGCGTGCTTCTCCAGAAATTTTCAGCGCACTACTTCGATCTGTTAATAATGGCGAAGCTTTTGAAACCCGTTCATCCTCTCCCAATATCTTAGGGTATGCATGCAGTGGTGATGATGATCGCGAACAATCAGGATACGATTTGGCCATAGCTGTTAACCCTACCAACGCTAATATGCTATTCGTAGGCGGTATTAACATTTGGAAATCAGAGGATGGTGGTAGCTCGTGGGATATTAGTGCACATTGGAATACTGATATTATTACCTGCCCCACTATGGATGAGGTTCATGCTGATATTCATTATTTGGGATACAACCCTGTAAACAATGTGCTTTATACAGGTTGCGATGGAGGTGTTTATTATTCTTCTGACAATGGAAGCAATTGGGTTGACATTTCTTCTGGGTTGGGTATAGGCCAGATTTACCGGATAGGAATGAGTCAGGTTAACGAGAACCATATATTATGTGGTTTTCAGGATAATGGCACAGCCGAGCTTTCACAAGATGGCAGTTCTTCACCTACTTTTGAAACAATTAAGGGAGGTGATGGCCTGGAATGTCTGATAGATTATGGCGATGAGGATGTTAAGTATTTAACTACAGTAGGAGACGAGGGTGGATCTATCATTCATAGGGATATCTGGAGTGGGCAAGCCAGTATTGCCGGTTATAATACAAATGGAATTGACGAAGTATCTGCATGGGAATTGCCCTTTATGCTCGATAGGGCTGTTAACACAACCATGTACGCTGGTTTTAAAAATGTTTGGAAAAGCACTGATATTGATGCTTTTCTTGCTACAGATGTGGAATGGACGAAAATCTCTACAGGTGAAACCGCCATTTGCAATGCACTGGAACAATCGAGATTAGATTTAAATCTGTTTTATGTTTCCCGAGTAGATACCTATAGTTCTGGTGCTTTGGTAGGTGCCCAATCACTAAAACGAACTGATGACGGGGGCACAACATGGATAAACTGTGTTTTGCCTGATGGCCAAAAGATAAGTGATATAGAATCCTCGCCCTGGGATGTCAATACGGTTTATGTTACTGCAGAAAAGGGGGTTTACAAATCAACTAACCGTGGCGATTCGTGGGAGAATATAACAGGTAACCTCCCAAACGTACCCAAGTTTTGCTTAACACTCGAATTAATCTCCTATGGCAGTGAGCGCCTTTATGTGGGTACCGAAATTGGCGTATATTACAAAAATGAACACCTCGACAACTGGATTTCGTTTAATACAAACCTTCCTTTGACCAATGTCAAAGAACTTGATATTTATTATGGAGAGACGCGTTTGTTGAGAGCCGCAACTTATGGCCGGGGAATGTGGCAATCACCGGTTTTCACTTTTCCCGATTATCCAACCTATGTCAGAGCATCTGACAGAACGTATAACGACAGAATACATGTGAAATGGGCTCCGGCTGAAGGTAAATCGTATTATCGGGTCTATAGATCTACATTTAATAATTCATCTAATGCCGATCCAATTTCAGATTGGATACCAGATCTTGAGTTTGATGATTTTACACCCATGATTGGGATTACCCAATTTTATTGGATACAGGCTGCCGATGATGAATTTGGCACTAATGCCACCCAATTTAGCGAAAGTGATGGAGGCAGCACAGGCTCGGCAACTATCCTTACCGAAGAAGTGACTGTAATTACGAACGGAGCTAGCCAATACTATACCTATAACCATGGATATTATGGATGGGCTGTTATTGGGGTTAAAGGAGCTGATTCGGAAAGCTGGAAGATTGATTTATACGACAATATAGGCTTTCAAACCATAATTGGCACCAGTGAAGCTGCCACCAGAAATAATTATGTGGTTGTAGATAATTATCATGCACCTAATAACCCCAAAGGGATAAAGGTGACGCAGTTGACCGGAGGGTATGAGGCTGAAGTAGAGTTTGAAGACGGACAGGAGTCTATTAGTGTTAATGAATCGCGACTGGTAGAATGGGGACCTGGTTATGATGTGGCTAAGGTTTATAATGTGCATCTTGCCCCTGGTAAATATTTCTTTGGGCTCGATCCGGCGGCAAGCTATGTGGATTTGGATATTGCCTTGTATGGTTCTGTTAATGGCAACTATTACCAGTCAAGGGGTGATTGCCTGGCCTATTCCGTCCATTCGGGCGAAATGACACCTGAATCCTTTATTTATGAGGTTGCTACCGAAGACGACTATGGGATTGTTGTTTTTGCCAACAATGATGGTCCGTTCTCGGGAACCTTGGTAGTGGAAACAGTGGGTCTTTGGACGGGACTTGCTGACAACAACTGGCACAACCCTGCAAACTGGACAGGCCATACCGTACCCGATGCTTCCATTGATGTTTCCATTCCGCCTGTAACGAACCAACCTTGGGTTTACGCAGGCACAGCATCATGCCGAAATCTTACCATTCAACCCGGTGTAGGAACCTACTTAAGGGTTTTCAATCAACTCTTAACCATCAATGGTGATTTAACTATTCACAGGCATTTAATGATGGATAATCCATCAATGGATGCCCGTGTGGTAGTGAATGGTCATGTATTTTGGAAATCTGGCTCTACCGCCGATCTGGCATCCAATACAATACTTGAAATAACGGGTGACATGGTGGTTGAAGATGGTTCGTTACTACACGCTGTAGCAGGAAGCATTCTGTTTACTGGCACCGAAAACTCATTATTAACAGTGTACGACCAATTCTGCTATTTACCAAATCTACAAGTACTTAAAACATCTGCTAGCCTTGTATTATCAAGCGGAACCTTAAACGATTTAGGGATAAATGGCTATTTAATAGTATATCCCGGCTCATCGTTTTTTACCTATTCAAACCACAAGCTAATACTTAAAGGAGGGCTTGAAGCCCAAGGTGGTTTGTACTGTAATGTTGGAACAACCGAATTTCAGGGCATGTCGCAAGCAGTAATTCTCAGCGCGGGCAGCTTTTTCAGGCATCTGTCCATCAACAGTGAAGGACCAATTATTCTCAATTCCGATATTGAAATTAGGGGCGATTTAACCATCGCTGGCGGATTGCTCAGCAGCAATGCGCACTCAATTGCCATTCAGGGAAACTGGATTAACAACGTAGGATCTGATGCATTTGATGAAAACAATGGCCGCGTAGTGTTTAATGGCGGAAATTATCCGCAATATTGCAGTACCGAAACCTTCAACATTCTCGAATTGAACAAGTTTGAAGGCGGTTCACTGCGTGTGTGGGGCTCCATTGTGGGCTGCGCCCAATACGACTGGACAGCCGGTGCCATTGATGTAAACATCGGTTATTTTCAGGCCAACGACCTGGCCGACGACGGAATCTTTGGTGATTGGTATGTGAACCCACTGAGCTTTGTTAATATTACCAACTACGATGGCCGTGTTGACTTTAACGGCAACCTGCTGATGCTGGGAGGAAACTTCGATGTTTATGGCGGAACGGGTTCCAACAGTTTCTGGACGTACGGTGGCAATGCAGGGCTGTTGATGGCCGATGGCGTGATAGATTTCCACGACGTGGGCATACAAATATCCAACAATGCCAATAGTTTCCTATCCATCATTACGGGGGGAACCATCCGAAGTAGCGGCGACTTTGGCGTGAACAGAACAGGCTTTGCACCCAGCGGCGGAACAATAGAACTTTATGGAGACAGGTTAGCTAACCTGCACATGTCAGCAGGCAATTTTTGGAATGTTACGGTAAACAAAGCCAGTTTATCAAATTCGGTTGATGTGCTTTCCAACCTTACCATCAACAATGATTTGAATCTAACCAGGGGTATTGTCAACTTTGCTGCACCAGCCACAGTTTACATAGCACGCGATCTTTACGTGGATACGGCCATCGTACGAATGAATTCTGAAAACGATGTGCTGCGTGTAGCACGCCACTACAACTGGAACTCAGGTTCGTCGGTAGAGATGAATGCCCCAGGCACCT
>CAZKHA010000157.1:0-8131 GCA_964552325.1 uncultured Bacteroidales bacterium | reverse complement strand
CGCTTAATTCAATTTTGGAGCCTAGTGTTGTAAGGATTGATAGGATTAAAAGGATGGTTAGTGGTGCTTTTTTCATGCTATAAACTTATTAATAGATACGATCGCCAAATATTCCGGTTCCAATCCGTATTAAAGTAGAACCATGTTTAAGAGCATGCTGGTAATCGCCTGACATGCCCATTGATAATTCACAAAAAGTTGGTTCGTTATCAAAAATGTTGGCTTTTAGAAAATCGAAATGATGCTTTAACGTAGCAAATTCTTTGTTAACCAGCGTATCATCGTCAGTTAGTGAAGCCATCCCCATAAGTCCTGCTATATTAATGTTTTTCATGGCTTTGTATTCAGCGCTTTTTAATATTGCAAGGGCTTCATTCAGGTTAAGCCCAAATTTGGTTTCTTCGGTGGCTATATGAAACTGCAGCAAGCAAGGGATAATCCTATTGTATTTACTGGCACACCTATTAACCTTATAAAGCAACGAAAGGCTGTCGATACTATGGATTAAACTCACAAATGGTGCTATATACTTTACTTTATTCGTTTGAAGATGACCAACAAAATGCCATTCGATATCAGCAGGTAGTAAGGGCTGTTTTTGTGTGAGTTCTTGGGCTTTGTTTTCGCCAAATATCCGCTGCCCAGCATTGTAGGCCTCTTTTATGGCTTCCACCGATTGGTTTTTTGATACGGCAACCAAACGGGTTTTTGACGTAAGCCCAAACTTGATTTTTACTAAGTTTTGTTTGATTAACATAACAACATAATTGAACAGACAAAGGTAGGAAACCCCGCGAGAATGCGGATAAAGGTTCGGTTGAATTATTCAAAAAAACTATCAATAGCTTTAATCGCGTTTATTAATCTTTGATTACCAGTACCGTTTACAATGGCAAAAGGTTTATGCTCATTTGATAGTTCATAAATATACATGTTCATAAGTTCCTTTCTGTAGTTTGGATGTTCGCGTTGGGGGTCGTATTCCCATGGGAGGTCAATATCGGTTAAAAGATAGAAATCGAAATATGTATTGTTATGCAGATCAATTAGTTGCTTATGGCAGTTCCCGAATTTTACCAAACTCCATATCTTGCACACCGTTAGCTCTGTGTCGCAGATTAAATACTTGTTCGCACGCTTGCTAATCTCAGCCTCCGAAGCCAGTTGTCCTTGAGCAATCCTAAGAATATCATCTTGGTTATAAGGACGTTTTAATGTTTCGATGTAGCTTCGTGCAAATTCGGGCACCCAAGCCGTGTTGTAATATCTTGCAAGCTCTTGGGCTAACCACGATTTACCGGTTGATTCAGGCCCTGTAATGGCAATTCGTATCATGGTTAAAGCTGTGATTGGTTGTAGCTTTTGCGCCAACTAAAATAGCCCGAAGTGGCGAGGGCAAGGAAGATGAAGTATTGAAAACTGGTAAACAATAAGCCAGTTAAAGCAAACAAGGGCACAGCAATTACGTCTCCCATAATCCATAATATCCATGATTCGAGTTTTTTGCGAGCTTGTAACCACATGGCTATTAGGAATATGGCTGTGGCTAGGGAATCCCAAAATGGGGCATTGCCCTCGGGTACATAGTATAGTACAAGCCTTACGGCAAAAAATAGTACTATACCAAGAAATAAAAGGATTGTTCGTTCTTTGGTTGTGAGTTTTGTAACCTTAATTTGGTCATCAGCCGTGTTGCCATATGTCCAGTTCCACCACCCATAAATGCTCATCAAGAAGTACACTGCATTTATAAACATATTGGCATACAGTCCATTGGCAAAACATATATAAACATAGCACCCCACATTGACCAAGCCTGTTGGGTAACCCAAGATGTTTTGTTTGCGAACATACCAAACACTTAATAAACCAAAAATTACTGCAACAAATTCAAGCAGGGTTGTTTGAAGCAAATTATGATAGAATTCGTTAAGGAATGATTGCATTTTAAGTTTTAAAAACTTGGCAAAAGTACGCTATTCTTGGCATGTTGGGTTTTCGGGACTATGCAAAACATTGGCTGCTTCTACGATTTATTTACATACTCAAATATTTTGTTGTTTAGTTCGTCAGGAATAAAAGGCTTGCTCACAATATCATTCATGCCTGCACGTGTTATGCCTTCTTTCACCTCTATTAAAGCAGAGGCTGTTAGTGCAATTATTGGGATTTTTTGATAATGTATGCCATCTAATTTCCGTATTTGGGCTGCTGCTTCGTACCCATCCATCAAAGGCATTTGTAAATCCATCAAAACGATATCATGCTTTTGTTGCTGAACACGTTCTAGGGCTTCGAGTCCATTTTCGGCTAATGTAACCTGTGCATTCCATCGCATCAAGAATTTGGTGGCAATCATTTGGTTAATCTTATTGTCTTCCACCAGCAAAACCTTCATGCCTTCTAATGATTTGAGGTTGTCAACGGTGGTGCTGTTCGGTTCAATTTTCTTTGAACTTCTATTAAATGTAAGTTCAAATGTAAAGTTACTGCCATGGCCTACTTCGCTTTGAACGTTAATTTTACCGCGTTGTAATTCAATTAGTTTTTGAGTGATGGCCAAGCCTAAGCCCGTCCCACCAAATTTGCGCGTGGTATTGGTATCTGCTTGCGAGAACAGGTCGAAAATGGTATGTATCTTATCTTGTGGTATCCCAATTCCAGTATCGATGATTTCAAATTTGCACGTAATGGATGATTCAGACAGGTTTTTTGTTTTAACAAGCACTTTTACTTCACCTTTTTCCGTAAATTTTATCGCATTTCCTATAAGATTGGTCAGGATTTGGTTTAAGCGAACGGTATCTCCTTTTAAGAATGTTGGGATTTGGGTATCTAATTCGGCAGTAAGGCTTATACCCTTGTCAGCGGCTTTGTAATCAAAAATCTTTAGTACGCCCGATACCAATTCTTTTAAATTAAAGTCAAGTCGTTCAAATTCAATTTTATTGGCTTCAATTTTTGAAAAGTCCAATATATCATTTATTAGTGAAAGCAAGTGGTTTCCCGAAAATACGAGTGTTTCTAGGTACTCTTTTTGGTCTTCCCTTGGGTCTTCTTGGGCCAAGAGGTTGGCGGTTCCGATTATTCCGTTGAGCGGGGTCCGTATTTCGTGGCTCATAACTGACAAGAACCGCTGCCTTGCCATTGAGGCTTCTTCGGCATTTTCGCGGGCTTTAATAAGATCTGCCTCACGTTGCTTGCGTTCTGATATGTCGCGCACAATAAAGGTTGCATGCCAATAATCATCAATATGCACGGGTGATATGGATACTTCGGTGGGGAATTGTTCTCCTGAGCTTCGTATGCCTAAAAGTTCAAAAAAACTAGCGCTAGCAGGGTTGTTTCTGATGAAATCGGGCATGCCTTTGTAATCGGAGGGCCAGTCGTTTGGAAGCGATTCTGGGGCAAAAACTAAGGTAAATGGTTGATCATAAACTTCTTGACTGCTTCGTCCAAAGATTTTTTCTGCAGCTGGGTTCCAAAAGCTTATCAATCCATTGTTTCCTATCATTAGTATCGCATCGCTGGCCGATGAAGCCAATGATAAAAACATTTCTTCGTTTACCCTGGCTTTTTTAAGGCTTAATATGCTTTCGCTTACGCGTGTAACGGTGTTTATTAATTGAGCTCTTTGAACCGGTTTTAACAAAAATCCGTCAACCCCAAGTTCAAGAGCGTGTTGAAAAAACTCTGTATCGCTGTAGGCCGAAACGATAACTGTTTTGGTGTCGGGTGCAATCTTTTTTATTTCCGAAATCATTTGTAAGCCATTCATATTTGGCATTTTAAGGTCAGATAGCACCACGTCGGCACCAAAGTTTATAAAGCTTTCGAGGCCTTCTTGCCCATCTTTGGCAACAATTATGCGGTCAATCCGTCGCTTTAACATTTCCAGCATCGGGATACGGATGCTTTCTTCATCTTCTACATATAATAGGCAGATAGGTAAACGGTCAGTTAAGGAATTGTTTTCGAGCATGGTTTCTTAGATTGAATGTATTACAATGGCCAAGCGAGCATCGTGTTTAAAAAGCCTAAAACTTATTTTGTATGGTCCTGATGATTTTGTATGGCAGCAGTTAATAAATGTATTGTTTTCTATCCCATTAAGTTTTAAGAAGCTATCAACCCAAGTCACTTCTTCTTCTTGGTTAAATGCATAATACGTATCCTCTAATGAATCGAAAAACGCTGGTAAGGATTGATGGTTGCTGAAAAAATCCTCACGGGTTTTAAAACCAAAAAATTGTAAGAAATCACTGTTCACACGCTCCAACTTGCTAGGATCTACCAAAACAATGGTGCGGTTGGGATATTCAAAAAGCATTTGGATAAACTCTTGATAGGCCCTGGTATTGCGAATAAATTCAACAAGTTTCATCGAATCATCCAATGCCGTTAGCAGCGAATTTCGGTCGATTGGCTTGACCAAATACTTGTTTACACCCACTTCAATAGCCTTCATAAGATAATCTTTGAATTCAAAAGCCGTAGTGATAATTACAGGCACATACGGGTTGATGGATTTTATCTCTTTGGTCATGGCAAGTCCATCCATTACAGGCATTTTAATGTCAGAGATAACCAAATCGGGTTTTTCTTGCTTAAAGCGTGCTAGGCCTTCAGCTCCATCACGTGCAATAATTACTTCTTTTACCCTTCGCCTTAACATTTCACTAAAGGGCTCGCGTACAAAATCTTCATCTTCAACGTAAAGGACTCTCAAATCGTAATAGTCGTTGCGTAACATAGGTTTGGATATTTTGGTTATTCAGCAATGGGTAAAAATATGTCAAATCGTGTTCCTTTCGGAATAATAGGATTAAAAGTTATAATCCCTTCATAATTAATTATCAATCCTAGCACAAGGGATAGGCCGAGCCCATTGCCTTTGCTTTTGGTGGTATACAGCGGATCGAAAATGTTTTCGGCTATGGATGGATCGATTCCCTTGCCGTCATCTTCTATACTAAGGTTAATCCATTGGGCTATTTCATGCTTGCTTATGGGTGCATTATCAACTGTGTCAACGGTTTTCAATCGTATTTTTATGGTGCCCTCAGCCTCAATTGCCTGGGCTGCATTTGAAATAAGATTGTCTAAAAGCTGTATAATATGTTCGTGTTCAATTGGATACTCGCAAACAGGTGTTATGGTAGCTTCTATTTTAATGGATGGTGGAAGTGATTGGCGAAGACTTTCAATGGTGTCGTTAATAACCGCTTGGATATTAATAGGCATTGGTCTTTTAGAGCATACTCTATAGGTAAAAATCTTTCGCAGAAGGTCTTGTGCCCGAAGATTTTCATTGGCAATATTTCGAAGGTATTTTTGGGCGTTTTCATCTAAATTGGACGCATCCTGTAACAATTCTGTATAGATTGAGATGGCCATCAAAATGTTCTTAAAGTCATGCGTTTTGGCATTCAATACCTTGCTCAAGGTTTCAAGTTTATTGATATGCTGGGTGTTTCGCTCTTTAATTATTTCATTTGTAATATTATGCATCACAAAAATCATAAATTCCAGATTGCCAGCCGTATCAAACATGGGGGTTACGGTTAATGAATGACCTTGCGTAATCCCTCCGTTATAGTTGCTTTTAATGACCCCTGTCCATATTTTTTTTGCCTTGCAGTTTGCAAGTATTTCATCGCAGTGGCTTGGTTCTCTGATCCCAAACACCCGGTCTCCAAAATATTTCCCCAGAACCTCGTCCTCGTTTACCTTGTTTGTTTCAATAAATGACGAATTAACAAAAAGTATGATCCCTTGTGCGTTGGCTATCAATACCGAGTCGTTTACCTTGTTTAGGGATTGAAACAGCAAATTACGTTCTGTCAAAATTTTGTTCTTCAAATTTGCATCATGGATAATGAGAAGCAGATTGTCAGAACCTTTTATGGTAACTTTAGAGGTATACACTTCAACGGGTAACGGTAAGTTTTTTTTGGTGAGAAGTTTTCCGTTGAGCATATGGATTGTGCGGTTGCTTAGTTCTTTTATTAGCAATAATGGGTTCCTAAGCGATTGGTCATCAGGGAAAAAGAGATTGAAGAAGGGATGGCCTATCAATTCGTTGGCCGTCAAGCCACTCATATCACAAAACGACGTATTGGCTTCAGTAATATTTCCTGATGAATTGATGATGAGTAAACCATCGTAAATGTTATGAAACAGTTGCGTATAATTCTCTTGGATGTTCGATAATTCTTCCTTAATGATGTGTTGTTGACTCTTAAGCAAGGCATTATCCGATTCAATGGAGCTTTCGTTTTGTTTTAGGGAAGAAATGTCAGTAAAAAATGCCGCTACTGATTTTTGTTTGCTGATAGGATGTTTAATTGATTTGAATTCAACCTTATAGCTATTTTTTGCCTGCGAATTTGATTGAAGTTCATAGTCAATTATTAACGGGTTATCACAGACGGCTTGGCGAATGCCATAGGTGATTGCCGAGTCAAGTGGCGTGCTCGAAAAGATTTCGCTAAGTAGCATTCCGTTTTTTACAGCATGGTTGCGGTGGTTTTGTATCATGTTGCCAAACTGTCGGTTATAGGCACTTACCTTGTTTTGTTGGTCCACTACAACCATGGCCACATTGTGCGAACTGTTAATAACTTGTGTAAGCAACACATGGGCATCGTTGAGTTCGGCATTTCGTTGGGCAAGTTCTTTCTCGGTAAGGATTACATTGGCCATCCGTTCAATTTCGCCCAAGAGTCGTTGTCTCACAATCGGCTTAAGGATATACCCCTCAACGCCAAACTCGATGGCTTTCATTAAAAATTCGGTGTCGTTATGTGCCGATATGATCAAACAACGTGTTTTTATTCCGTTTTCCCTAAGCCTATAAATAAGTTCAAGGCCATCCATGCGGGGCATACGGATATCGGTAATAAGTAGGTCGAACGGGGAGTTGGTAAGCTTCTCAAGGGCTTCGGCACCATCACTGGCTACATCCAGGTATTCAAATCTTCGATGAAGCAATTCGGCGGTACTTTCACGCATCTCGGCCTCATCCTCGACATAAAGTACACGTATGTTGATTTTTGGTTTGTTCATGTTCTCTTAATTAAAGCATTATCTCGAAAATGGCGCCTTGCTGATCGTTGTAGGCCGTTAATTTTCCGCCCATGCTGTTTTCTACGATGGTCTTTGCCATGTACAGCCCAAGGCCCGTGCCCATTTCGCGGGTTGTAAAATAGGGCTCGAAAATTTTTTCTTCTACGCCAGGTACTATGCCTCCTCCATTATCCTTAACATAAACATGGTGCTTGCCCGATTCTTCTGTAACCATGACCTTTACCCATGCATTGGCGGTCTTACGGTCGATATGGATTTCTTTAGCATTGTTTAAAAGGTTAAGCAATACCTGCGAAAACTCATTTTCATAGCCGTTTACCATTTTATTGCTGTTAATCTCGGTCAATAACTGAATATTGTTGTTCCTGAAAGCACCTTCTACCAAGCTAACAACTTGGTTTACCGGCTCTTTTAGCAAAAAACTTTGTTTTTCTTTATTGGGTTTGAAGAAGTTGCGAAAATCGTCGATGGTCCTCGACATATAGGTTACCATGCCCATTACTTTCGCAATCTTTTCGGTTAAATATTCTTGGGTAAGTTCGTTGTATTCATAGGCATCTTCGATGTTTTGAATAATTACGCCAATTGAATTTAGCGGCTGACGCCATTGGTGGGCAATGTTTTGAATCATTTCGCCCATGGCGGCCTGCCTTGATTGTTTAATGAGCATATGGTCTTTATCACGCAGTTGGGTAATACCTTCTTCAACTTTTTTCTCCAAGCTTTCATACATTGTTTTCAGCTCGTCGGTCATTTTGTTGAAGTTTTGCGATAGGGTGTCCACTTCCAGAATGCCTACAGGCTCAATTTTTGACCTAGTAATTTTTCCAGTCATTTTCTCGGTAGCATCAATCAAATAGTTCACGGGGGCAATAATGCGAGACGAAATGGATTCTGACTTCTTAATAAGGTAAATAAAGAAGGGAATATAAAATAGGATGAGGAAGGCAATTGCAAAATACCCTAACAAATTACTTTGGTTGTTGAGCTTGTAAATGGGTTCAAAAACAACATCTTCGTCAACCACCGTGAAAAGACGCCA
>CAZKHA010000156.1:5686-8185 GCA_964552325.1 uncultured Bacteroidales bacterium | reverse complement strand
ATTCCTGTATAAACCCAATAATGGTATTTACAACTACTACAGAAAGAACTACTAGACCATCAGTTATTTTTCCCAAGGATGTTGCTAAAGTACTGGAAGCTACCAATACCCATATCAACGGGTTGTTTATTTGACGCCAAAGGAGTTTTAGCGCACCGTCTTTATTTGTTCGTTTTATTTGGTTGGGGCCATACTTCAAAAGCCGCTTTTTCGCTTCGTTCGAGTTAAGGCCTTTAAGGGAACTCACCAGCTTATCAAAAACTTGGTTGAGGTCAATGGCGTGCCATTGTATATTTTCTTCGTGTATATCCTTCATAGTGTGTTCGATTTTAGTTAGGGGTATAATTGATATCTACCTTATTAGGTTTGTGCAAGTTGGCTGGTTTCGACTAAAGGGCCAAGCCCCAGCTTACACGTTCAACAGCGTTTATGGTAATTATACCTTAGTGGTCGGTTTATAGTTTAATAAGTTTTTTGCTCGTAAAAAATTTGTTATCAAAAATTACAGTTAAAAATAAGAATTTATTAGCATCGGTTTCTCTTAAATGAACTTTAAGCACGTTTTGGCCAATTGCAAATGTTTTGTTCTCTGACTGTTGTACGATCAAACCTAAACTGTTAGTAATATAATAAGCAACGTTAACAGCTTGATTGGCTGAAAACACAATTGAAAATTCGTTATCTATTGGGTTTGGGTACACCGTTATTTCATAAGGATTCTTTCCGTCAATTTGGAATCCATTACTGGAAAATGGGTTGTAAGTTAGCCATACTTCATAAATTGAATTATCGGCACTTGTGGTATTGGTTTGGTTTACTGAAAACGGATTAAGCGATGGACTGTAAATACCCCCATAGATGTGTCCAATCATAAAAGTTGAATTACTTATATCACTCAATTTAAAAACCTTATTAGAGTAGTGTGGCAAATTTAAGTTGGGTATAAACTCTGCGCTTGCCCCTTTTAATGCGGGCATTTCAACAGGTAGTTGATATTCAGTTAAGTCTCCGTTTGCATCACGGGTTAAACGGCTTATTGTCTTAACAAACGGAACTAAATCATCTTGTATTAAGGTACCATTTTGATAATAATATTGGCTCATCCCGCCAAAGAAAACAGAATGCATGTTTTTATTTATACTATCGTACATACAAGCCACGGCACTGTGATAATTGCTTAAATATTGATTAAATGTAGTTATCGGAGTGTGACCACTTTCCGTTATATCAACGGGATATAAAAACGGCAAATCAACATTTTCCTGAAAAACCCCCGAAGATATTGTAAAACCTTGTTCTCCATTTGGAAAAAGTTGAGGCAATAAATTGTAATCCCTTCTCCGTAAATGAACTGGATCGGTTATGGCAGTATAATTGCTATAGCTTAATTGGTTGCCCGAATTGTTAATTGCAAATTTTGCAATTTGATTAGTATAGGTTTGCGTGTAGGTTGGGTTTCCCATTGGGTTGTATCTTCCATCAAACCTATGACCTCCAACTAAATAAAACAGACTATTTAACTTTTTTAAATGACCTCCCGTTACAGCAAAAATAGCATCTTGTAGCTGTTTGATGTGTGGTGCGATGTTTTGATTATTCTGCACTGCAGCAATAAGGTTGGGAACATGTATTGAGGTCAAGTACGGGTATGTTATATGGTCGTCAGCAGATGCAGAAAACCCATAGCCTCCAATAATGTATAGGGTGTCTTCATCTTGGTAAAAATTCATATTTGTTGATTGAAGTTGTTCCTTAATTCCCGTGGCCAATGCATTAACACTGGATGTCCAAAATTGGTTGTTTTGCACATCAACCACGTAAATATCCGTGTTGTTTTGCGATGCTGGAAAAGAATTGAAAGGTTGCCTAGCATGAAGCCCATCTTTCCGTCCTCCAATAATTAGCCACTTGCCTTGGTGCTGGGCGTAGGCATACGAATGCAAGCCTGTTAAGTTGGTAACTGTTACGGGCACTAAGGTTACCTCATAGTTGAAGTTGCTTTGACTGTTGGCGATAAAGCCTATCCAAAGAATGAAAAGCAGGAAGAGTATAGGTTTTTTCATATCCGTGTGTTTCAAAAAATTTATTCAATTCTTTGTCTTGATTTTCAATACATCTTGAATGTTCAGAATGTTCATTTTGTGTAAATTGCCTTAATTACGACTGAAGGCAATCGCAACTCAAGCAAGCCTTAGTTGCTACTGTAACATTGTTAAACATAAACTTTGTAAGCTGAACTGAAATCGCAAAAGACATAGAGCGTTAAATTGGTGATATTTAATTTTTACATTTAGGCAATCAGGCTGTGGATAACACCACCTCCTTTATACATGAATAGGGTCACCTATTGATGGTCTTATGCCTAAAGAATAGGTTAATCCACCAAAAGGATAACGTTAATTGCGCTCATTTAGTTCATGAATTTGGATGCAAAATTTGAGCGGGGATCCTAGTTTTGGGCTTGTCAAAATTATGACAATTCTATGATATTCACTAATT
>CAZKHA010000156.1:0-5586 GCA_964552325.1 uncultured Bacteroidales bacterium | reverse complement strand
ATTTAAGCCAAAACAAAACCATGCAATAGTTTCTCACCGTATAAAAACCTTAACATTGTTTTAGTTGAAACAGTTTTAATGCCTATACACCCCCACCGTATAAACAAATACCCACAAATATTAGCTAAGAGCCTCATTTGCGGTCATTTGCAGACCTTTGAACTCTTTAAAGCGGATTATTCAGCACCCCAAATTTTGGGCCTAGCTAAGAAGTATGTATTGCAGAAGGAACGTTGCTTTTTAATGATGATTCAGGTGTTTACAGGGTGTGTGTATAGTTTTATAGCACATTATTATCAACTTACAGTGCGTTATTTAGCGAAAAAACTTTTTATCAATTCCCGCAATTCGGCTTTGTTAATCGGTTTTGATAAATAATCGTTGCAACCCGCTTCTATCGATTTTTTTCGGTCTCCTGTTAGCCCATGGGCTGTTTGTGCAATAATAACAACCTTTTGGTTGAACTCCCGAATTCGCTTTACAGCTTCATAGCCATCCATTTGGGGCATCCTGATATCCATCAATATCAAATCAATATCAGGGTTTTTACGGCAAGCTTCCACTGCCTCCACTCCTGTTCGGGCTTTTAAAACTTCGTCGCAAAAAATCTTGATGTAACTATCAATTAGTATTTCTGAGACTTCATCATCTTCGGCAACAAGTATTTTGAGCCTCCTTGCTTCAGCCTGCTTTTGCGAAGGTTCAGCTTGACGCTCACTAGTTTCCATAGATTGAGGAGCTGGGGTAGGCAAGGCGAAATAAAAAGCTGAGCCTTTTCCTTCTTCGCTTGTTACGCCAATTTCGCCATTGTGCTTTTCGATAAACTCTTTGCAAAGTATCAATCCCAGCCCAGTACCTTCTTCGTTGGCAGTGCCATTTGTAGAGTAGTTTTCATCGATACGGAAAAGCTTGTCGATGCGGTTCTTGGCAATTCCAATGCCGTTATCTTTTACTGTTACCGTTAGTCTGTTAGCTTCTTTTGTTACCTGCAAGTTGATTTCGCCACCCTGCTTGGTAAACTTAATAGCGTTCGAAATCAGGTTTCTAAGCACGGTGTTTATCATGGTTTGATCTGCAAACGCCACCGCATTGCTGGGTAGTTGGCTTTTAATCTCTATTCCTTTTTGCCCTGCAATAGCATCAAACATCACCTTGATATCCGTAATAAGTTGGCCCATGTCGAATAGTGTTGGATTAAAAGCCATCCTACCGGTTTGTGAGCGCGACCACTCCATGAGGTTCAGCAGCAGATTCATTGCACGCCGAGAAGATTGCAGGATGATCCCAGCATATTTCGTTATCTCGTTATAGTCCTTTGTTTCAATGTTTTCAATTAACAATTCGCTGAAACCCATAATCGAGTTAAATGGGCTTTTCAAATCGTGGGCGATGATGGAAAAGAATTTGTCTTTAGTGGCGTTAAGCTTTTGAAGTTCTGCATTTTGCTTAATAATTTGAAGCTCTGCCCGTTTGCTTTCGGTTATGTCGGTATGTGTCCCAAACATTCTAACAACCCTTCCTTGGCTGTTAAGTATAGAGGAGGCTTTATTATAAATCCATCGGTAGCTTCCATCTTTATGACGAAACCGGAATTCAAGGAAAAAATGAAAGGTGGGATTTTCCAAGTATGCCTTAACAGTTTTCTCACAGTCAGCACTTTCATCTGGATGCAAATGCTCGACCCATGATCCAAATTCATTCGAAATCTCAGAGTCTTCGTAACCAATCTGCCGTTTCCATTGTTTGGAGTAGAAGATTTCGTTTGTTTCAACATTCCAGTCCCAGATGCCTTGCTCTGAGGCATCTATTACAAGTGCATAACGCTCTTCGCTATCTTTCAGGGCTTTCTCTGCCAATTTGCTCTTGGTAATATCCACGGCAGTAATCAAACAACGTTTTTCGTCGTCGGCAAGCGAACCGTTTAAATGAACATAAACATGGAGGCCCTCTCCAGTTATGAACGTAGCTTCGCAGCTTGCTGGGCTTTGCCCCTCGAACACCTGCGAAAGGAAGGCATCAAAAACCACGCGGGTGTCGTTGCTGATAAATACTGCAATTCGTCGATTGATTAGGTGTGCGCGTTCCTTACCAAGCATTTGAGTACCATTCAGGTTGGTTTCAAGTATTTCGCCCTGACGCGACAATGTAAAATAACCTGAAGGAGCAAACTCGTAAAGTTCTTCATACTTTTCAGTTGCCTCATTTGCTCGGTGATTAGCCTGCATTAGTTCTTCGTTTATCAGTTCCAATTGAATTTGATGAACCTCCAATTCGTGGATAAGTTTCAGCAAATCGGTCTCGGACGTTGGAAGGCTTGCTTTTTTATATTGTTTCCTCAACAGTGCTTCGGCTTCTTGACGCACCTTTGAAGCATTTGTAGGTTTGGGTTTATTATCATCCATTTATTTTCAGGCTTTTATGTAGCAAACGCACTAATTCTGTATTTTTAATGGGTTTTGTAATATAGTCGTTGCAGCCCGAACTTATTGCTTTTTCCATATCTCCAACAAGACTATGTGCTGTTTGTGCAATGATGATCACCTCCTTGTTAAACTCCCTGATTTTCTGTACAGCTTCATATCCACCCATTTCTGGCAGCTTTATATCCATAAATATCAGGTCAATATCTGGATTATCGCGGCATGCTTCTACGGCTTCAATCCCTGTTTTGGCTTTCAAAATCGCGCTGCTGTACATTCTTACAGTTATCTCAATCAATTTTTCGGAAACTTCATCATCTTCAACAATCAAGATTTTGAGCTTTCGTAAGCTTTCGGTTTTTGGGGTTTGAGTAACCGTGCTTTCTATCACTCCCTCACCTGGTTCAATGTTGTAAGGCAAGGTAAAGTAGAAGGTTGAGCCGCTACCTTCTTCGCTCTCCACCCAAATTTTTCCGCCAAGCATCTCCACATAGGCTTTTGATATTGTTAAACCCAAGCCTGCTCCTTGGTAGGCCATTTTATCAGCAATATCGGCTTGAATAAAACGCTCAAAAATAGCTTCCTGCCTGTCTTTGCGAATCCCAATACCATTGTCTTTAACAAAAAACACCAGTTCCATAGGCTTATGCTCTGCCTTAAGGCTGTACCCAAATTCAATTGAACCAGCACTGCTGTATTTTATGGCATTCTTTACCAAGTTGGTAAGAATGGCATATACTTTTTCGCGGTCGGTGCTAATGATCGACTTTTCGGCTGGCAAAGCACTGTTATAGGAAAGCTTTATTTTTTTTGCTTCTGCTTCGGGCTTGAAAAAATTGAAAATATCATTGAGCTGCGCGTTAATATCCGAATTTTTAATATCGAGCTCCATCATTCCTGCTTCTATTTTGGAAATGTCAACAATCTGGTTGATGATATTTAACATCCGCTTTCCGCTCTTTTGGATGATGGCAATATATGCTTGTTGTTCTTCACCCGTAAGGTTAGGCTCTTTCAGCAAATCGGCGAAACCAAGAATACCGTTCATGGGGGTCCGAATTTCATGCGACATATTAGCAAGGAAGGCTGATTTCAGTCGGTCGCTTTCTTCTGCTTTCAAAAGTGCTGTAACCAACTTATTCTCTGCATTTATTCTATCGGTAACATCAATCCCTACCCCAAGCAGCAATGGCCCATTAGGTGTATCGAGCCGCTTTCCGGTTAAATGATACGCAAATTCTTTGCCTTCGTGGTTTATAATATGGATAACTTCTTGGGAAGCCCCTTCGCTAAATGCTTTATAAAATGTTTCAATGAGTTTTGCTTTATCGCGGGGCGCAATATAATCCAATGTATTATGCGTTTTCATGTCTTCGTCAGTCAACCCAAGTAATTCTGCTTTATTTCTGTTCCACTTTAGTGGGGTAAAGTTTGAATCGAACATATAGAATATTCCCGGCAAACTTTCTATTAACATTTCATTGAACTGCTTTTCTTGGTTAATTATCTCTGCCGCCAGCTTGCGATCGGTAATATCGGTATGTGTACCTACCATTCGTACGGCCTTTCCACAGTCATCAAAAAACGCTTCAGCCCTTGCGAGCACATCAACCCAATGGCCATCCTTATGCCTCATTCTAAACTCCATCACAAACCGGTCAATTTGCTTATTAATAAGCTTTTGCTGCAGCTCCCAAGTTTTCCGTAAATCCTCTTGGTGAGTGGCCTTTTCCCATACCGAAAAATCATTCGGAAGTTCATGATCCTCGTAACCAAGCATTTTTTTCCATCCGGGAGAATAATAAATCTGATTGCTTTCAAGATTCCAGTCAAATATACCATCTGTTGATGCTTTCATTGCCAGGTCAAATCGCTCTTCGCTTTCTTCGGCATGTTCTTTGGCCTTAATTAGTTCCTGTTCTGCAATTTTACGTTGAGTAATGTTTTCATGCATAAATACAAAGCGTTCAGGATTACCTATACTATCTTTCAATGGGAATATTAATGCACGGATCCAGCGTGGCTTATCAGGTGCTTCAGCCACAACCTCATGTGCATTAAAATAAGTATCTGGTAAATGAACCATCTCACCTTTTTTGACCATGGAAATTAAACTTTCCATTTCAGGACTTTTATTCCTTAAATCATCAAAAATTGAAAATTCAGGTGGAGGAATTGAACCAAAGAGCTCAACAAATGCAGGATTGCTTCTTAAAGTAAACCCATCATTATCCACTATTTGAATTGACATCGGATTGTTTTCAATAATATCATTTAACAATGCTTCTGCATTTTTGCGTTCAGTAATGTTCTCATGCATTAAAACTATTTTATTGGGCTTTCCATTATTATCCTTTAATGTAAAACCCAGCGCTTTAACCCATGCCGGAGAATCAGGAAATGATGGGCTTACATCATGAACGTTGTAATATGAATCGGGGAAGAAAACAACTTCTCCTTTTTTAATCCGTTCGAATAATTCACCAAATCCGAGTGATAACAATTGCGTGTCTTTGAAAATTGAATAGTTGGAAGGTGGCTCTACCCCAAAAAGCTTGGTGTGTGCCGGATTTATCTGGATCGGATAACCTTCCATATCCAAAATCTGAATTGACATTGGATTTTTTTCGATAATATCCCTTGTGATTGCTTCCGATTGTTTACGCTCGGTGATATCGGCATTTGAGCCAATAAAACCTACAATATCGCCGGATTCGTTTTTATAACTTTTTGCCGTTCCATATACCCATGATAACTTATCGTGGGTCCCAAAACGATATTCGAAGCCCCAGTTTCCATCAGAAGCAATCATTTTCTCCCAATTGCCAGAAACTTTGACCCGATCTTCCTCGTAAATTCCATTTACCCAACCATCACCCAAGGCTTCGCTATAGCTCAACTGTGCCATTTCGCACCATTTAGGGTTTACATAAGTACATTTTCCATTTAAATCGGTCATGTATATGGCTACCGAAGTAGATTCTATTAATACCCGGAATTTTTCTTCGCTCTCCCCTAGCTTTTCATTGGCCAGTGTTGCTTCCAGTTTACCAGCAGCACGCAGCGATACCAGTTTTAATACTGAAGCGGCCAATTCCTGATTTTCCAATGGCTTCTGACCAATTAAGGCAATAAGTCCGATCGGTTGTCCATCAAAACTCCAAAG
>CAZKHA010000155.1:0-8190 GCA_964552325.1 uncultured Bacteroidales bacterium | reverse complement strand
CCGTTTGGAAACCTAAATTTATATGCCACAACCAGCCTTTTACAACAAGTGGGTACAAATTCCAACGAGCAATTTGTTTTTCAACAAACGCTTGGTTTTAGACCCTTTAAAAAAGTATGGCTCGAGGCCGACTTGGCGACGGGGACATTGCGCGATATGGTTTTTGCAAATGGTTTTGTAATGTACAACACAGGCGATGATATAGATTTGAGAGCAGGCATGAATGTGATATTACCCGTTTCTAATCATGTAGTTGTGTCGCTGCGTTACCAATATTTCAACTACTCAGATAATTACTATACGTATGAAAATAATATGATAAGCATGGACGATAAATTAGTATTTAATAAACAAATTATTATAGGAGGATTAACATGGCTATTTTAAAAAAAATAAGTTTAACGCTTGGCTTGTGCCTATTGCTCGCCGCAACTATTAATGCCCAAGATAACAACATGGTAGATGCCTTTAAAAAAAGCTATACACATGAAAAAGCCGGGGAATACACGAAAGCTACAGCCGCGCTAAAAGCTGTTTACGACGCTGATAACTACGCCCTTAACTTACGCTTAGGTTGGCTCGATTATTTGGCAGGTCTGTTTACCGAATCAATGTCGTATTACCAAAAAGCCATGAAATTGATGCCGCTTTCAATTGAGGCACGCTTGGGTTATGTACTTCCTGCAGCGGCTGCTGGCAATGCAGAACAGGTTAAAAACCAATACCTCGAAATACTGAAAATAGATCCCAACAATAGTACTTCCAATTATAGGCTAGGCGTAATTTATTATGGCAAAGGCGAGTACAACCTTGCTTACAAACACCTCGAAAAAGTAGTCAACCTTTATCCTTTCGACTACGATAGTCTTGTGATGTTTGCCTGGATAAACCTTAAGCTTGGTAGGATGCACGAAGCCGAGGTGCTTTTCAGGACAGCCTTACTTAACCGCCCAGGTGATGCTTCGGCACTTGAAGGCTTGTCGAATATTAGGTAACGCTTAAAGCCTAAGACCTCTCCAGCTAAACCGGTTAAGACTGGGCGTTTGCTTCACTGAATCTGGTACTTAACGGATTGCTTTGTTTTTGGCCTTATAAAACGGGAACAAAACCAATAACAAAACGCTTGCTATGGTAATGGCAGGACCAACTCCATACAAATCAGCAAAATAGCCTAATATTGGCGCAAGAATGGCTGCCACCAGGGTTTCGGCTTGCGACTCGGCCGACATGGCCGTGGCCATAATGTCTTTTTCAAGTTGATCGGCCACAGCCGCGATACCGATGGGCTTCCGTAAATTCTCAATCAATAAGATAAAGACAAACAATGCAATAGAAACCCAGAGCCAACCAATATAAAACAAAATACCACTTAATGCACCGGCTGTTAGTCCTACCAACATCGTGTAATTTAACGGTCGAACCAAATTTGGATAGCGTTCGGCAAAACGTCCCGAATGCCTCGACATCCATGCAGTAGCCATATAAATAAAGAAGTAAGCAAGCCCAACCACTATGGCCGCACGTTTTTCGCCTTGCGCAAATGTTAAAATGGGCAAGGCCAGAGCAAGGGTTTTGAGCACGGGTTGTAAGTAATCCTTTACAGCTTTGTAATAACCCGTGTAAACCGCTTGAGTTAATATGGCTCCTAAAACAAACTTATTGGTAATGGCTGAAACAAAATCAAGAAAAGTTTCTTTAAACGATTGTAGGATTTGGCTGCGCGAATGTACCCGCTTTTTACCATCCAATTCCTTCGGATAGGATGCAATTAATATTAAATCAAGCAAATAGGGTAATGTGGCGGCTATAAACACAATGCTGTAGCTGCCGGTTATAAACACGAGGGCTCCAGCTATTACGGCCGAAACAGCACTGCCGGTTTGCGACCATGAGCGCGTATGACCATAATAATGTGCTTTTTGGTCATGCCAATTATTGAGTTTTAAATATTCAAAAATCATGGCCTTATGCACGCCCGAACGGAACGCATCGCCATAACCATAAAACACAATGGCAACTACAAACAATGCATAACTTCCCGAAAAATAAAAGATTATGAACGAAACAATATAAAAAGCAAAGGCCGATACCAAGGTGCGGCGGCGGCCCATGGTATCGGCCAGCATACCCGTGGGTATCTCAAAAATATTGATCATTATTTCTCGTAGGGCATACAAAGTGCCTATCTCAAGAAACGACAGGCCCTTCTCCCGAAAAAACAGGATAAGGAACGGATCAAAAAAATCCATGTTCTTTAAAAAACCATACGCACAAAACTTATAGTATTGAAGATCTTTGGCAAACCGGATCGGCATGGGCTTACATTTTTACAGCTTAAAGATACAAACTTTATTTAAGTTACACCCAACTTGATGTAAATGAGCCATAAAATCCTTTCTAAACTATTAACAAAATTTGTAGTGCGTTTAATTGCTTTGTGTTAACAATGTTCATTATATTTGCAGCGTTAAAATTATTAACTTTGTTAACTATGGAAAAGAAAGAAATCCAAGAACAGCGTATGCGTGGGTACTTTATAGAAGCCACCAAAGACTTGCTAAAAGGCGAAGGCTTGAAAAGCGTAAGCGTACGCAGTGTGGCTGAGCGCGCAGGGTACTCATTTGGAACCATTTACAACTATTTTAGGGACATTAATGAGTTGGTGTTTTTATGCGTTCAAGATTTTCAAAACGAATGCCAACAGCAGGTTGAAGCCAAATGCAAACGAACTCCTGCCGGTATCGAAACAATCCGTAAAACCGTTTTGGCTTATGTTGAGTACTTTGTTGAGTACCCGGGCATTTTCGAGCTATTCTTTTTAGAACGCATGTCGGGCATCGGAAACAAACAGCCGACCTCGGCGCTTATCTATTCGTTTTTAGATAGGTTGTGCGAAAAAAGCTGGACAAGCCTTGAGGGCCAAGGAACATATTCGGGTGAGCGTATTGAACTTGCCAAAAACCAACTTCGCTTTGTAACTGCTGGCATGTTAGTATATTACAACAATCGGCGTATCCCTGAATCCTATCCTGAGTTTATGCAACTGCTGGAGGCTCAAGTTGGATTGGTTTTTAGGGCTTTAGATGAATAAATAGCTTAATGGGCATAAAAATCCCCAACCACTACATCTTTATTATACTGGTTGGGGTGAATGCTCATTAAAACTATAACTTCTCGAGTTCTACCGTAAAGTGCCGCATAATTGGCGCTTCGGTAAGTATTTTATATCCACGCTTTATGGTGTCGCGCCTATCAAAAACATTCTTTAAAGCCACAGCTACCACGTCCATATGGTTGTTGGTATAAACCCTTCGCGGTATAGCCAAACGAACGCTTTCTAATGCGGGGTAACGATTTTCGCGGGTGTCGGGATCGCGGTCGGCCAACAAGGTGCCAATTTCTACACCCCTAACCCCAGCTTCAATGTACAACTCAACGGCTAAGGTTTGCGCAATATATTCTTCTTTAGGGATATGCGGCAAGAACTTTTTGGCATCTACAAAAACAGCATGTCCGCCAATAGGCCGTTGCACCGGAATACCAAATTCAATTAGCCGATTGCCCAAATATTCAACTTGCTTGATCCGGGTTTCGAGGTATTCAAACTCGGTACTTTCGTTAAGGCCAGCTGCAAGGGCATTCATATCACGGCCCGACATGCCGCCATAAGTTATAAATCCCTCGAACATAATATTATATGTGGAAGCTTTTTTGAAGATTTCTTCGGAACGTAAGCCAATAAATCCGCCCATATTTACAATGCCATCCTTCTTCGAACTCATGGTGGCCATATCGGCATATGAATACATTTCGGTTACTATCTGCTTGATAGTCTTGTCTTTGTAGCCTTCTTCGCGTAACTTAATAAAGTATGCGTTCTCAGCAAATCGGGCCGAATCATAACAAACCGGAATACCATATTTGGAGGCCAGCGCCTTAACTTCACGCATGTTTTGCAACGAAACCGGTTGACCGCCTGATGTATTATTGGTAATGGTTACAATAATCATGGGAATGCTTTCTGCCGGATACTTCTTTAAAACATCTTCAAGCTTCCCGAGGTCCAAATTTCCTTTAAACGGGTCGAGGTGTTGGGTGTCAAAAGCCACATCCACTGTACAATCGATGGCATGGGCTTTCCTAAATTCAATGTGACCCTTGGTGGTATCAAAATGCGAATTTCCGGGAACAATATCACCTTCTTTTACCAAGGCCGAAAACAAAACGTTTTCTGCCGCTCTTCCTTGATGCGTTGGCAAAAAATACGGGAAGCCCATTATCTTGAAAACGGCATCCTTAAGTTTATAATAGGATGAAGCGCCGGCATAGCTTTCATCGCCTAACATAAGCTCGCTCCATTGGCGGTCGCTCATCGATCCTGTTCCGGAATCGGTTAAAAGGTCAACAAAAACTTGCTCACTTTTGAGGTTGAAAAGATTGTAACGTGCGTTTTTTATCCAGGCTTCACGTTGGGCCTGGGTTGAGCGGTATATGGGCTCAACCATTTTTATCTTATACGATTCGGCAAATGGTATTTCCATGACAATTAGTTGTTAGTGAATAAAATAAGGGTGTTTTTCCGGCAAAAACCGGGGTGAGGAAATTGTCAGGAAACAAAATTATCCCTGCGCTTGATATTACGATAACGCACTAAAGCTAAAACAGATGCTCTAAAAATTGACATATCAAATCACTTAATCGGCTCAAATATACAACACAAATAACATACTTCGGCATTTAAAGCATGATTTTGAGTTAATAAACTTTATGGATTATATCTAAGATTTTAATTATCAACGCCTAGCCATGTGCAAAAGGTGAAAATTTTTAGTTTATGCCACTACATTATCGGAACGTCAAGCGGTACTGCTAAAAGGGTAATCACTCTAATTTGCTTATTGTAAGGGCACTTCAATAAACAACACATACAATCCGGGTTGGGTCTTCAGGATAATTTGGTCTGAGTCCGTAACCTCAACAGCATCCCGCCTACTCAAATCAACGTTTTCTATTTGGCAAGTACCTTCAATAACTATTGCAAACACTCCATTTGCTGGGTTATTCAACTTATAAGTTACTGTTAATTCTTGATCGAACTTGCCTAAACTTAGCCAAGCATCTTGATGGATGTACAAGCCCTGATTTCCATTGACACCCGAAACTACTAAGCTTAATTCATTAGGATTAAGCAAATTGCTGATTTGTTGCTGATCATAGCGGGGCTGTACGTCTTTTGTGCGCGGGAAAATCCAAATCTGAAACAAATTGAGATCTTCGCTTGAACCATTGTGCTCGGAATGGTAAATACCAGTTCCGGCTGACATTACTTGGATTTCACCTGCAGTAATCAAGCCTTGCCCTCCCGTACTATCGGCATGTTTTATTGCACCTTTAAAGGGAATTGTAATGATTTCCATGTTTTGGTGCGGATGGGTATCAAAACCCGAGTTCGGGGCAACAATATCGTCGTTTAAAACGCGCAGAACCCCAAAATGCATCCGTGAGGGCTTGTAATATTCAGAAAAACTAAACGAATAAGTGGCTTTAAGCCAGCCATAATCGGCGTGCCCACGGGAATTTGACGGATAATATTGTAGGTTCATTTGAAAGCTTTTAAAAACAACAAAACAACCAAGCTTAAAGTTCATCGGAAAAGATGTGCCTCAATAGGATACAATCTATGCGTATAACTTACTGTTTATCTGTTTTGTTTTGCTTTTGCTATACCAAAACCTTGCTTATATTTGCAGCAAAATTCATCCCATGAGATCAATCCTCGTCACATTGTTCATGTGTGCTGTTTTACAGGCATTTCCACAATTTGATGCCTTTTTTCTGCCCAAAACACTGCGTATGGATTATTACCATACAGGAGATGCAACCACCGAAACCTTTTCATTTGATGAGCTCTTGGAAGAACCTTTTTGGGGCGGAAGTCCTAAAAACCTAATCGACACGTTTAATTACGGCCAATATTATGTAAAGGTTTTCGACCAAAAAACAACAGCCTTGATTTACAGCCGCGGATTCACAACCTTGTTCTCCGAATGGCAGACAACCACCGAGGCCAAATCCACAAAACGTACATTCAGCGAATCGGTGGTGATTCCTTATCCAAAAAACGATGCAACCATCGAACTCTGGTCGCGAAACCGAAAAGGGATCTTACACAAACAATTCGAGTATCAAGTATTATCAAACAATTATTTCATCAACAAACAACAACGCAAAAAATTCCCTGTGTTTCCGATCGTAAATTCGGGAGAACCAGCTCAAAAAGTTGATATTGTGATTATTCCCGATGGATATTCAACCGATGAAATGGATCTGTTTAAGGCAGATTGCGAAAAAATGGCCCGCGAAATGTTTTCTTTTTCTCCTTATGCCGAAAACAAAGACAAGTTTAACATTCATGCGGTTTTAGCTCCATCAAATGAAAGCGGCACCGATATACCTGCCGACGGTGTTTGGAAACAAACTATCCTTAATTCCACATTTTACACCTTTGACCTAGAGCGCTATTGCATGACATCTGACTTTAAAAGCGTGCGCGATGTGGCTGCTAATGCTCCTTACGACCAAATCTACATTTTGGTTAATTCGCCCAAATACGGTGGTGGAGCTATTTTCAACCACTACTCATTATCAGTTAATAGCAATAAAATGGCCGGTAAAATATTCATTCACGAGCTTGGCCATGGGTTTGCAGGTTTGGCCGATGAATATTATAACTCAGCAGTGGCCTACAACGATTTTTATCCCCTGGATGTGGAACCTTGGGAACCCAATATTACTACCCTGATCGATTTCGAAAAAAAGTGGAAAAACCTTATTCCAGAAAACACACCCATACCCACGCCCGAAAACGAAAAATACAAAACCCTTACCGGTGTTTTTGAAGGTGGTGGCTATGCTGCCAAAGGGATATACCGGCCAAGATATGATTGCCTTATGAACACGTTTAAAGATGATGCGTTTTGTGACCCCTGCAAACAGGCAATCCAAAAAATGATTGATTTCTACTGCAATTAAATTTAAAGAACCAATACCAAATAAATACTCAACCTTATGATTATCACAAAGCTCGACCAAATGATTGAGGTCGCAAAATTAAAAAGCAAAAAACGTTTAGTGGCAGCATTTGCCAACGATAACCACACGATTGACGCCGTGAACCAAGCCATGGAACTTGGAATTATTGATGGGATATTGGTTGGCGATGAACCAACTATTCTAAGCGTTTGCGAACATGAGAAGATAGATCCAAAAAAATTTAAAATTGTTCACGAACCTGATGAACAAAAAGCTGCGCATAAAGCTGTTGAGCTGATTGTTAAAGGCGAAGGTGATATTTTGATGAAAGGCTTGGTTAGCACTGATAAGTATATGCGCGCCATCCTTAATAAAGAAGCTGGGCTTATGCCGCCCAAGGCCGTTTTGAGCCATGTAACCGTTATGGAAAATGCCAAATACCACAAACTGATGATTGTAGGCGATGTGGCCATTATTCCAGCCCCCGATCTGGACCAAAAAATAGCCATTACAAACTATCTGATCAATACAGCTCGTTCATTAGGAATTGAGAAACCAAAAGTTGCATTGATTGCGGCCACCGAGCAGATGTTGCCCGGCATGCAGGCATGTATTGATGCAAGTATTATCTCTAAAATGGCCGATCGTGGGCAAATAAAAAATGCATTTGTTGACGGCCCGCTCTCGTTAGATGCTGCTATTGATAAAGAAAGCGCCCAAATCAAAAAAATTGGCGGCGAGGTTGCCGGCGATGCCGACTGCCTTGTTTTCCCCAATATTGAGGCAGGCAATGTTTTCTATAAATTCAACACCAAACTTGCCGTTGGCGAACAAGGTGCATTGGTATTTGGTGCCAAATGCCCAGCAGTGCTTTCTTCACGTGGCGATAGTGCCAAAACCAAAATGTACTCCATCGCTTTAGCAGCCCTTGTGGCCAAATAAGGAAATTGAGTTGTGGAACGGTACAAACCCATACACATTAGCTTGTACCTTCCACTAACTTATACTGCACAAACTTACCTAAGATTAGTGGCGAGTGGCAAGTGGCGAGATAGTATAAAATAATGTTTACCTAAGTGTTTAATTACCATTATTCCCGAACCCTTCACCCTTTACCCCCACCCTCATTCTTCGGTTGGGCAAGCTTCACCCTTTACC
>CAZKHA010000154.1:0-8244 GCA_964552325.1 uncultured Bacteroidales bacterium | reverse complement strand
TGTGCAAAATCGGGCAGGCTGAGTTGCAGTTGTACCGAGGCAGGGTTGGGCCAGGACTGTGCACCGTCGTTGGTGATGGCTATATTGCCAAACCTGCTCGCCATCAGGCCGCGGGCGGTGTCAAAAAACTCGATTTTGGCCATCGCTGATTTCTAGTTAATAGCTTAACAATATTCGTTTGGTCAAAGATCAGCAAGGTTAAATGGTAGGCGTTGGCTCAATCTATAAATAATTCTTGTTCAGTTGCTAAACGATTTGAAAAAAATAATTCGTGTGTAGTCCAACTTTGTACAAAAGCTGATTTATTGCCCACAAAAAACAGCGTAGAGCCAAAAAAACCGTAATAAGAAAGCAACATTCGCAGATAGAATCCCAAAATTTAAAACAAAAACAGTCAAATAGAGCCAGTTAGCCAATTCTTAAACGCAGTAGCCTTCTCGCGGCTAATCAAAATGTCTTCTGGTGTTTTTACACTAAGATGTACGATTAAACGATTATTAAAATAATTTTCAGCGCTTACAACATATTTCTTTTGTATAATAAACTGCCTGTTAGCTCGAAAAAACAATTGGGTCGGCAATCGATTTTCGATAGTATCCATGGTTTCCTCTAAAACATGTTGTGATTTATCAACAACAGCATACACTATCTGATTCTTTGTATAAAAGTATTCGATGTTTTCGCTATGCAAGGGAACCAATTTGTCTTTTTGATAACTTATAAAACTTGGACTGCTTAGGGCAACTTGCCTAAAACTATTTACAAGTGTTTGAATATCGGTAATTTGAGATTGCGAATAAAATTTTTTGGTTCGCTCAAACTTGGATAAGGCTAGCGTTAGCTCTTCTTTTTGGATGGGTTTAAGAAGGTAATCAACGCCATTTAATTTAAAGGCACGAAGCGCATATTCATTGTAAGCTGTTGTAAAAATAATAGGGATATTTGCCTCAAGATTGTCAAATATTTCAAAGCACAATCCATCTGATAATTGAATATCAGAAAACAGTAAATCCAACTCTTTTACAGAATGTTTTTGAAACCAAATCTTAGCATCATAAACTGATTCTAATTCAGCAACTATATGGATTCCGCTATCAATTTCAAGCAACAACTTCTTCAATTTCCGTATAGCAATACCTTCATCCTCAATAATTAACACATTCATGGGCTACATTTTTAGTAATGGGACTTTCACGCGAAACAAATCTTTGGTTTCCTGAACAATTATTGGCTTACCCGTAAGTAACTCGCAACGGTTATTTAAATTTTTTAAGCCCAAACCGGTACTAGTGAAAATTTTTTGGGGATAAAATGTGTTGCTCACTACTAAATAATCATCGTCTATCTTAAGTTCAATTTTCACCGGAAACTGCCTGTTCATACGATTGTGCTTAATAACATTTTCAATTAATAATTGCGTGCAAAGCGGAACAACCTTAACGTTATCAACTTGTTTAATATCAAATTCAATAAATATCTTATCCTCAAATCTAATTTTAAGGAGGTAGAAATAGTCTTCGGCAAATTTTAATTCATCAAGTAAAAAAGCCAAGCTATTTTCCTGCATTTTCAATACATATCTAAACACTTGCGAAAGTTTACCAATAAAGATTTCGCTTTTCTCAGGGCTTTCCTGCACCAGACCACTTAGCGTATTAAGTGTGTTAAAAAAGAAATGCGGGTTTATCTGTTGCATCAATCCGCGAACCTGATTAGATAGATTTTCTGTTTGCAATTCTGCAAATGCATCCTTTACTTGCTGATTTTCAATATTTCGTACATAAAACTTAACAGCCAGGTAACTGACGATAAAAATAGTGATATTACGCACAACTTCATCGCGAATATAGAAAAGCAAGGGGATATGGGTTGTGTATTTCCATATTGGAAGATGAATTGAAATACTTAGTGTTGTTAAAAATAGCATCATCGTAAAGTTATAAATAACCTTTTTAATGCTACTTTTTTTGTACCATTTTATATTAAACCAGAAACTTATATAAAAAATGGATACCACAAGTACGAAAAGTGCTGCAACATCCAATATCCTCAAAATAAATTGACCTTCAACAAAATGGTCAATGGCAACAAAAACAGGTATGGCAATAGAAAGTAAACTGCCTATTAAAGAATAAGTTAATATATATTTCTTTTTAGGAAACAGTTCGTTTGGATCAGGTTTAAAGGTTATTCCCATCATGTATCATCAGGTATCCGATTGCAAATTTTAAGCGATTTGGCTTACTTCTGCAAAGTTAAAATATATCGTGAACAACAGAAAGCGTTGACAAATTTTGCCAACGCTTTCAAAATGAACCTTTAGAAAATTAGTATTTTAGGAATTTAGTAGAAAGGCAATCATCTGATGAAGTGGCTTTCACTACATAAAAGCCAGCTGGCAGGTGATTTACCGAGATTATCATTTGGTTGGTCACATTCGGGCTTTCGAAAACGATTTGGCCTGCTGCATTCATAACCATTACACGAAAATTGCAATTTTCAGGTAGTTTTACCAAAACGTTTTCAGTAGCAGGATTCGGATAGGCAACTAATTTGGTTTGTAAAAAGCCTAAAGATTTGTTACTGCTCACACTGCAGCCATTTGCAAGACTTGCATTGAAAAAAGCCAGATATTTTGCATCTTGATCCGTTGAGTGCCAAAAAGACCCTCCATGTCCAGCACCGGGCATCAATTCAAAACTCGTATTTGCCGCGCCAATAATGGGCGCTAAGGCATTATTTAAATTCTGACCTTGGGTATAAGGAATATTTTGGTCAGCACTGCCAGCAGAAAAAAAGAAATGCGGATCGTCGGAAGAAATGTAGGTAGTAGGGTTGGCTTGGGTTACTAATTCAGGGATTGTTTGCACAGGCGCGCCCATTAAACGCGATTCGGGAGAAGTAGCAGCATTGGTGTTAATCGTGAAGCCTAGCGCCGCAGCTTCGGCATCCATGGTTAAAAAATTGATAGGGCCAAACAAATCTACTACGGCCTGAACCCTGCTTGTTACGTTTTTACTGCCCAGGTGCAAACCTTCCAAGGAAGCTACTTCGCCAGTAGTACCCAGCATAGCAACCAGATATCCTCCAGCAGATTCACCTATTACCCCAATCTTACATGTGTCGATATGGTATTGCTCAGCATGGGCTTTTAAAAACCTTACGGCAGCTTTGCAATCGTGCACTTGAGCTGGCCACAATGTGTCAGTGCTGTACCGGTAATTGATATCGGCGCAAACATATCCATTGTTGAAAAACGTTTGAAAAGAAGGTTGTTCCGAAACGCCTTTGCTTCCCATTAAAAAGGCCCCGCCATGAATATGTATAATTGTTGCAGTGGGCGCGGTGATTCCAGAAGGGATATAAATATCCATCATTTGCTTGGTGTTGCCATTTCCAACATAATCCACATCAGCATAAGTTGGACTCCATTTTTGTGCGTTTGTTGTGCCAAATATGATTAACAAAAAAGATGCAATTAATACTAAATTTTTCATCGAAGTAATTTTTATATTATTTATTTCATGTATTTGTCTAAAAAGGCCACTACTTTTTCCATATTCGAGGTAGCCGTAAACTGTGATCCTCCGTGGCCGGCCCCTGCTAACAGCTCAAAATAAGCATGATCTGTGCTTATAACCGGTACCAAGGCATTGTAGAAATTTTTGCTCTGGGTGTAAGGTATATTTCTATCCGCATCGCCAACCTGGATAAAAAATGCAGCATCATCAGCTGAAATATAGGTTGTTGGATTAGCTTTAGCTACTTGAGATGGTATTGTTTGGATGGCGGCACCCATTAACATTGATTCTGGTGAACTCGCAGAATTTGTAGTTAACGTAAAACCTAATGCGGAGGCTTCGGCATCCATGGTCAAAAAATTGATAGGGCCAAACCAATCTACAGAAACTAAAACAGTTGATGAAAAAGTACTATTCCCTAATTCGGATCCTTCTAATTCTGCTACGCCACCCGATGTGCCCAAAAGTGCTGAAAGGTTGCCACCTGCAGATGCACCCCATGATGCAATTTTGTCGGGGTTTAATTTGTATTTCGCTGCATTGGCACGCAAAAAACGCACTGCTGCCTTGCAATCCTGAATTTGAGCCGGGAACTTTGCCTCACCGCTCAAGCGATAGTTTATGCTTACTGCAGCATATCCTTTGCCAACCAACACGGCTGCATTGCTTGCTTCCATGCTTTTATCACCCATTAAAAATGCACCACCATGAATGAATACGACCACCGGAAAGGGGCCATCGCCGGAAGGCAAATAAATATCCAATTTCTGGGCATTCGAAGCTGTGGCGTATGCAACATTTGTGTAAGTAGTTGCAGTTGTTGTCCCTGTTGGAACCGTAGATGAATCATCTTTTGAACAACCCATGGTCAAAAACAGGACACTTAGAACTAAATTTAATACCAACATTCTCATATATCTTAATTAAGGTTTAACAATGATGCAAAAATAAATGGATAGAATGGCGCTGATAGAACAAGTTAAGCGAAGCGATATAATTGGCCGTTGAAACGGAACAAACCCAATTTGAAACGTTCAATGGGAAGGCTCATCGCCATGTTAAGTGAGAAATTTTGTGATATTGTACAGCATGAATAAGTCTCCATTGTAAAAGCCATCAAGATTTTTTTTGACAACCAATAATATCTTAATGCTTGTTGTTCAAATGATTAAGGTATCAGGTTTATCTCTATTATTCTTTTCAAAGCCGCGAAAAGAAAAGCAATCCCTCCTTTGTCGGGACAGTCGCCAGAAACGCCCTTGTTAAGCCCGTTATAATCCCATTGCCAGAATTGCTGCGGAAGCCAGCTGCATGCGCAGCCCTATGCCTCACAATAGTATTCGTCCATCAGATTTACGAGTCCGATTCTACATCCTCACTAGAACTAGCCCGATTAACAATCTGCTTCCATATTATTTGGCCATCGCTGATTTCAAGTTAAAGAACTATCAAGTTTGTAGCTGAGTTGATAAGTTGGTATCCTTCTCCTCTTCAACTCTTCACCTCTTCTCCCTTTCACCCTTTCTCCTCTTCTCCTCTTCTTCCCTTTCACCCTTTCTCCTCTTCTCCTCTTCACCCTTTCACCCTTTCTCCTCTTCACCTCTTCTCCCTTTCACCCTTTCTCCTCTTCTCCTCTTCACCCTTTCTCCTCTTCTCCTCTTCCTCCCTTCACCCTTTTCCCTGTACCCTGTACCTTTCTATACCCAAACAAATCTTCATTGAATACCCAAAAATTACCCACAAAAAACAACGAAGAGCCAAATTAACACCACAAAATCTTTGGCTATATACAGGTAGTGAGCAATAATGTATTATGCCATCAAGGTGTCTTAAACCATTGCTTCTTTCAGGCCATCGTGCAGGTGTTGAACCATCTTCATTCAACAAGCCCCCTTTATTTTAAAGAATTAATCTATGGTTGTTTTCTTCGGGTTAAATATCCAAAGGATGTATGCACTCATCACGTAAGCTAAATATAGGCAATCTTTTAAGTTTTCCCCGCTTTTCTTCACGATTTTGTTTTTTTGGCGTGATTGGGTGCCGCCGTCCATCTGCATTGCTTCACGCTTGTGTGAAGGTTACACGCAAATAATAACAGCTTTTTGTTACTAGAACCTTGTTAGAGCCTGATGGGCGGTTGGATACAACAAAATCCACAAAAGCGTGTTAAAGTACAAGGCAGGCAAGCTTTCGGTAGGCAATGCCGAATGGCCTGAGTTTTGATAAACGCTGCCTTGTTTATAACCTTAAAACGCTTTAAAAAATGAATGTAACACGTATTTGTATTCTGTTGGCGCTCACAGGGCTTCTATCCCTTCCGTCGTTTGCGCAGCGCCATAGTAGTCAAGGCTTTGAACTTGGGGTTCGCCTGGGCGATACCCATGGTGGCAATGTTACCATTGATGCGGTAATGCCTTTTTTGGGCAGTCGGTTACATGCCGATGCCACGTTCTGGGACAATGGAATTGTTTTGGCAGGGCTTTACGACTGGAAATTCCCGATTGCCGATGGGTTCATTTTTTATCCGGGTGTTGGTGCTTCGTTGGCCACAGGAGGCGAGTTTAATCTTGCCGCAGTGGGCGAAGTTGGTGCCGAATATGCTTTTGACATCCCGCTGACCATTGGCCTCGACTGGCGCCCGGCCATTGGCTTAATCAACAGTGATGGACTGCACGCGGGTGGTTTTGGCTTGAATGTGCGGTATCGCTTTTAACGTTTAACGCCCCTGCGGAAGACGGCTTTCGAGGCTCCTAAAGCTCTTGAAGGCCGTCTTTCCTTTTTGGATATTTACAGGAATCGGGTTGGTTTTTTGAGTATTGCTGGCATCAAAAACAAGTTCTACCGTTTGCTCACCTTCCGGGAGATGCGCCTTGGCGTAACTAATTTGTGCGGGGAGGGTTTGCCAGTTTCGGGTATCGGCCTTTTCGCTTATGGCATTTACAATACCAACCACTGCACCTATGTTTTTATCGCCTTCGCGTACAGCCGCCTCCATGGCTTTTTTGGCTGCAAGGCGTGCAATTGAATTGGCCATTTCGCGTACCATGCGGTCTTCGAGGGTTTTAAATAAGATGGCGTTTAGGTCTTGCGCCTTTTCAAAAGCCACATCACCCAGCGAAGTTTTAAGTGTGGCCTGATGAAATACCATTTGCCGTTCGATGTATTTGGGAAAAGCCACGCGAAGAAAATTCAAATCAGCGAAACCTCCCGAGGATTTACCGGTTCCAAGAAACACGGGGAACGACATTCCATATTCGGCATTTTCAATCATGGCCATGCCGCCATCGCCACCAACCTTCGAAAAATTAATGCTCCATTCATCTTTTACGGGGCCAAATCCATTCTCCCAAAAATAGACCAGGGTGCCACCCTCATTCGGAACATGTTGGTATTTGGTATTGAATTTCTCTTCGTAAAATGACAGTTCCTCCATAAAGCCATTAAGCCATGCGGTGCGAAGCAAATCAGATTTGAGCTGTTGGGGGGCTTCAATTCCAAATTGTTGCGAATATACGGAATCATAAGCCGTTAATGCATTCCGGTAGGCGATAAATGCGTTGTTGTAATCGTAACTGGCATCATAAATAAGGCCCATTAACACATGGGCAAAAGCATCGTTGGCATACCGGTTTTTCTTGCCTTTGTACTTATCGTTTAGCTCGGCAAGCTTTTGGTTAATACGCCGGGCCTCTACCAAAGCGCTTTGGTAATCGCCTAATTGAAGAAAATCCAAGGCTTTGTAATAGTTTACCATTACTTTTTCCGGATCTTCGGGCGCGTAGGGTTTAACCCCGGGGTTGCTGACCATTGCCAATGCTTCGGCACCATAGTTTTTTTGGTAGTCTTCTATATACAAGTCAGCTTTATTGAGCATTGCAATGCTCTGCTGGTAGTTTCCAAGCATGTGGTCAACCCAACCCCGGTTCATTTGATGCAAAACACGGTTTTTCCCACTTACCGAATCGCCCTGGGCCACAAGAACTTCACGGGCTTTTACAAAATCGCCCTTTTGAACAAACGCGTTAAGTTTGGCATTTTGTTGGTAATAGGTTGCGCATCCTGTAAACAGCATACCTAACAGGGTTAGGTATATGGCATTAAGCGGCAAATGGTTAAGCATCCGCATCATGATATTGGCACTAAAAAGTGAAAATTAGAACTATTTGTTGACGTATTTTTTTATTTTTTTGTCGCCAATCCAAATTATTTCATTGGTTTCGAGATTTGTAAGCTCGAGGTTAACTTGGTAATAGTTAACTTTTTCATTGTTATAAGAGTCGATTATTGAATTGATTGAACCTTGCAGCATGAGGTCGGCACCTACTTCGCGGCCCCATTTTTTAATGGTTTCGGTGGCTGCGTATTCTTGTTGGTCAGCGCGTTCAGCCCGGATGGCTTCGCGTTTTTCGCCCGATTGAACCAAACGTACACGCCCTGAATTGATAAACGCCTTTTCTAAATCTTTCATAAAAGGTTCGGCATCAATGTGCTCAGATGTTTTGTTCTTAACAAAACCCACAATTACCACTGGGCGGCGAGCATTAGCCTGTTCAAATTCGTTCAGCCATCGTCCACCTAAGGCCTCGGCTATCATGGCTTCACCCGTCATTCGGGCATCGGCATCGTTCCATCTTCCACTCAGGTCAATGGTTTGACCGGGATCAACACGTGTAACTTTGCGTACTGTACATGAGCTCATTGCAACGAGCGAAAGAGCTAAAAC
>CAZKHA010000153.1:0-8262 GCA_964552325.1 uncultured Bacteroidales bacterium | reverse complement strand
TGCTGCGGGCTTCCGTAGCAATTCTGGCAATGGGATTATAGCGGGCTTTCCAAGGGCGTTTCTGGAGCCTGTAACGTCGAAGGAGGGATTACTTTTCTTTTCGCCCACCCGGGAAAAGAAAAGTAAGGATACAAACCAGGTCGGGTTGGGCTTGTTCGGCACAAAAAACAAAAATACCACTGATCAATGGATATTTGGCCTTAAGCTAAGCGTAAAGCCTTTCTAATACTGGGAGTTATGACTTTTATTGATGGAGCTTATCAAACAAACAAACACTTAATATGGCAAACAGCCAATAATCCTCAATAGCCAACCAATTGGCATAGGGCTTAAACATTGAAGCGGATATGCAGGATGTCGCCATCGGCCACAATATAGTTTTTGCCTTCCACGTAAAGCTTCCCAGCTTCTTTGCAAGCATGTTCAGTTTTCAGGTTGATAAAATCAGTGTATTTCATCACCTCAGCCCTGATAAAACCACGTTCGAGATCGCTATGGATAACGCCAGCAGCTTGGGGTGCTGTCATGCCTTGGCGAATAGTCCACGCCCTAACTTCCTTGGGACCAGCTGTAAAGAAGGTCTGCAAATTGAGCATCCGATAAGCGGCCATCACAAGTTTGTGAACACCAGGTTCGGTTAATCCCACATCTTCAAGAAATACCTGCCGGTCATCGGCGCTCTCCAATTCAGCAATCTCCGATTCTAATTTACCAGCAATTATAAGAATTTCAGCATCTTGACCCTGCAATCCCTGTTGTACGGCTTGCGAATACTTATTTCCTGCAATAGCTGAATCGTCATCTACATTGCAAACATACAATACGGGTTTATCGGTAAGCAAGAAAATATCGGCTATGTGGCGTCTGTCGTCATCGCTTACGGGTGCTGTGCGTGCTGGTTGAAACGATTCAAGGTGTTCTTTGTAAACGGCTAAAACTTCTAAACCCTTTTTTGCATCTTTATCACCACTCTTTATTAGTTTTTCAAGGCGTTGTATTTTCTTTTCAACCGATTCTACATCCTTAAAAATCAATTCTATTTCTACAATCTCGCGGTCACGTACCGGATCGATGGAACCTTCGATATGGGGCAAATTAGGATCATCAAAACAACGCAAAACATGTATTATAGCATCTGTGTTTCGGATATCGGCCAAAAACTTATTGCCCACTCCTTCGCCTTTGCTGGCACCTTTAGCAAGCCCCGGGATATCAACAATTTCAACTGTGGTAGGCACAATCTTGACTGATTTTATGAGTGCATCAATCTTATAAAGCCGATCATCGGGAACAAAAATAGTTCCGATATTGGATTTTGATGCACTAAAAGCAAAATTGGATGCTTGCGCCTTAGAATTTGATATACAGTTAAATATAGTAGTTTTTCCAACGTTGGTAAGCCCAACTATCCCACAGGTTAGTCCCATATAGCGTAATTAAATTTTCGGCAAAAGTACTAAATCCGCTTAACCTTTGGCCCATATGATCGCTAAAAGTATTTAATGATCTAGTAATAAGCTACTTTAATATAAATATCGGTATGCCGTCCTTTATCATCCTGGCACGAAACCTTTATCCTTCCCGGCCAAGCCACAAAAAAAAGCTTGTCGGCGGGTTTACATGCCCCATACAGTTTATCATCGATGTACCAGTAAACCGTTGTAACATCGCCATTAACAAGACTTTGCAACGCAAGTTGCTGCTGTTGGCCCTTTTCAATATAATATTCAGCGTTTTCGTTCAACGAAACTATTCGTGGGCTGTTGAGGTCAAAAACCTTGTCGCATTGTGGGTTATGGGGTGGAATATGTTTGTAATCAATCGTGTTATCGCTGTAATATGCAATAAGCTCCGGGGGATAATCGGGATAAAGCTGTTTTTTGTATCCATTGGCTGGAAGGCAGGACTGGCAATAGCTAATTGACTCATCTGCAGCAATAAATATATATTTAAGATGGGTACATTTTTGTGTTGGGCTTATACCCGGCAAGTAGTAATCCATCACCTGATGGCTGCAAAAGCTTTCGGGAGGCAAGCCACTTTCGGGGCACACATAACGGATATCAACACTTTCTGGCATTTGAAACCATTTTTTTGGTTGACGAGTGTTGATACTGTTAAACAAATCGAACAATAGTGGGGCCGCAATTTCGGCACCAACAAGCTCTGGCACACCGTGCCCATCAAAGTTGCCAACCCAAACTCCAATGGTAAAGCTTGCGTTATAACCAATACTCCATGCATCGCGGTGCCCATAAGAAGTTCCAGTTTTCCAGGCAATACGGGGCAAATTCCGGCTATTTTCGAAACTGCGTGGCAAATCGGGCCTTCCGGGCTTGGTTAGTATTTGGGTAATCAAAAAAGCGGATCCATCCGATAGAATAGAAACAGGCAAAGCGGTGGATGCCTCTTGGGTAAATTTAAGATCAGTAACCACACCTTGGTGAGCGAACCCAGCATAAAGCTTCACCAATTCCTCCAGCCGCGCCCCACAGCCACCCAAAATCATCGATAGGCCGAGCTTGCGCGAATCCTTTTCAATTTGCCGAAATCCACATGAAGCCAGCGCATTCGAAAAATTCTGGATTCCCATTTTACTTAGAAGTTGCACGGCAGGAACATTTAAGGAAGAGGCCAAGGCTTGCTCGGCCGAAACCAATCCTACATAGGTATCGTCGTAGTTTTCAGGCGAAAATCCATCAAAACGATAGGGAACATCAAGTAATACCGAGCGAGGTGTTAACAAGCCCTTATCAAACGAAAGCCCATAAAGCAAGGGTTTTAGGGTGCTACCCGGAGAGCGCACTGCCTTGCAACCATCCACTTGGCCATAAGCATTTTGATTATACCAATCTGCCGATCCAACATAAGCTACCACTTGGTTATTCTGATTATTGACCACCATTACGGCAGCATTTGAAATACCCATCCCCTGCAACCTGCGCACATGAGCCTTTACAAGTGCCTCGGCTTTCGATTGCACTTCGGGTTGAATAGTGGAGTAAATGTTTCGATTGTGAGCCTGGCTTTGGGAAAGGCGGTAACACAAATGCGGCGCCTTTTGTGGGGCGGGCTTCCGGCTAATATCTAAGGGCTCTTTCAACGCATCTTCGCAATCTTGTTTCGGAAAAACTCCAGCCGCTAGGTATCTGTTAATCCATTTATTGCGGGCGGTTAACAAAATATGTAAGTTCGCAGGATTGAGCGAATTGGGCCTATTGGGGATAATTGCCAACGTTACAGCTTGTGCCAAGCTAATTTGTTTGGGTGTATGGCCAAAATAGAGCAGTGATGCTGCCTTTATTCCCTCAATATTGCTACCATAGGGTGCCAAATTTAGATAAAGGTTGAGGATTTGATGCTTAGAAAGGCAGCTCTCGAGTTGTATGGCTCGCAGCACTTCAATGAATTTACTTGCGTAGGTCCGCTTACGGGGCTCGAGGAGCCTAACCACCTGCATGGTGATGGTTGAAGCACCCGAAGTACGTTTTCCCGCAACAATATTGTTAAATCCAGCCCGAAGCATGGCCAACGGATTAAACCCATAATGATAATAAAAATAGCGATCTTCTTTGTATAGCAAGGCTTTAACAAACACATCCGATACTTCTTGCTTATCGGTCAACATACGCCATTTATCGTCTGGGCTTAAGTATGCAGTTAAAACAGAAGAATCGGCAGCATACACCACCGTGGCATAATCACGTTCGTATTGTATTGGAAACAAAATATCTAGCAAAAAAACCACCAATAAGGCAGCATAAATTGAAAGTGCCATTTTGCGGTATCGCAACCATTTAACGCGTATTTGATTCCAAGTTCCAATCATGGGGTAAAAATAATGCTATTGATCACTCGTTACTACTTCCTATGCATTTAGCATAAGAAATTAATACTTTTGCATAAAAGTAAAGTTTGTAGCTAGGTTGCTTAAATCTTGCACTAACTTTGCCATGTATTGTTAAACCCATAAAAACATGCTTACAAAAAACCGTGCTATTATTGCCATTTTAGTTGTTTTTACCGCCCTGAGCGGTTGCTTGAGCGAAGTGGAGGACGAAACAGCGCCACTCATATTTGTTTTAGGCAATAATCCCCAATATATGCGGCTAAATACTGCTTACAAAGATACGGGGGTAATGGTTACCGACAACAATGCTATTTTAAAAATATGGACCGATGTTTCGGAGCTTGATACCAGCAAAGCCGGGCGCTACAAGGTGAATTATTTTGCCGAAGACTTTAATTCAAATGTAAGCCAAGCCAATAGAATAGTTATCGTAAAAATTGAAGCCGCAAACTTGGTGGGTAAATGGGATGGCCAACGCCATGAACCTCCAGATGCCGTTACTCCTGAACTCTTCGAAGACTCCATTCAAGAACTTAGCAATACCAAAATCCGGTTTATGAATATTGGGGGTCTGTCATCAAAGACGCTTTCGAGCGACTTGCTTGGAAACTTAGGCGATACCTTAGGAATTTATCCACAAGTAATTCAAACCACTTCAACAACCGTAATTTCGTTTACGGGAGCAGGAAAAATTGCTTCCGATGGCAAAAGTTTTGAAATTGGGTACCAGCGCATTATTGATAATTCGGGCGATAAGGATACCTTATTTGGCAAACTTATTTACCAAAAGAAGCCTTAAAGCAACCTAATGGGGCTCAATCGACCATCAAACACCCACTACCATTTGCGCCTCATTGGCAGGCTTTTGCTTGCGCTTGTTTTTCTCTCGGCCTCGCGAATGCTGTTGTTGTTTTCCAACGCAGCGCTTTATAAAGATGACTTAGGCTTTGCATCTGTTTTTCGCTTATGGTTCCTCGGATTACGATTCGATGTGTCAACCTTGTTTATGGCAAACGGGCTGTTTATAGTTTTGAGTGCCCTTCCGTTTTTGTTCAGGAACAGCAACATATATACCCGTTTATTGCTTATCTTGTTTTATGTGAGCAATGGTTTGGCCTTGGCTTTAAACTTTATGGATGCTGTTTACTTTCCGTTTAATTTAAAACGGCTTACCGGCGATATTTTTGGTTTTTTAGCTGCTGGAGATAACTTTTGGCCCTTGTTGCCCCAGTTTATCCTCGATTTCTGGCCACATTTTGTTGGATTTTGGCTGTGTATAGTGTTTTTTATATGGCTTAATAAGCTATTATTCAATTCAAAAAAAACAAAAAATGTGGTTTATCATCACTTTTTTGTGATGAATACCCTGCTGCTGTCAGCATGGCTGGCTGTTAGTGTGCTAGGGATACGCGGAGGATTTCAGCTCAAGCCCATCAGCCTGATAACAGCCGCTCAAACCGTTGAATCGAGACAAATCCCGATTATTGTTAACACCCCATTTACGTTAATAAAAACCTTGAAGCAACAAGGCTTGACCCAACGAGCCTATTTCAACAACGAAAAGGCTTGTTCAGCTTATTTCACACCCCTGTTTACACCGGATAGTACCCAACTGAAACCATTTAAACCCACTAACGTGGTGGTAATTATCATGGAAAGCTTCTCGAACGAGCATTCGGCACTGATGAACCCCCAGCCAGGCTACCAAGGCTTTACGCCCTTTTTCGATTCGCTGGCAAGGCAGGGCTTGCTGTTTAGGGCTTATGCCAACGGTAAGCGTTCAATTGAAGGGATACCTGCCATAACTGCAAGCCTACCCGCATTGATGGATCAAGACTTTATCAGCTCTATTTATGCATCTAACAAGATTGAAAGCCTGGCATCCTACCTTGGCAAAAAGGGATATACCACCACATTTTACCATGGTGGCAACAATGGCACCATGGGTTTTGATGCCTTTGCACAGCTTGCTGGTTTTATGCACTATAAAGGGCGCAACGAATACGCCAATGATGCAGATTTTGATGGAAAATGGGGAATTTTTGATGAACCTTTTTTCAACTATGTGGCACATGACTGCTCAATGACCAACCAACCGTTCCTAAGTGTTATCTTTTCACTCTCATCGCATCACCCATACACCATCCCTGCGCATCTAAAAGGGAAATTCCGTAAAGGAAAACTACCGATACAAGAGGCCATTATGTATGCCGACTTTGCCCTAAAAACTTTTTTTGAGAAGGCTCGGCACACACAATGGTTTGACAATACCTTGTTCGTGATTACCGCCGATCACTCATCAGAGGCCTATTCACCTGAATTTAACACAACTTTGGGGCAATATGCCATACCCATTTTGTTTTATATGCCTGCTACGATAGCTCCAAAACAAAGTGCCGTTGTAGCCCAACAGACCGATATTATGCCCACAGTTTTACGGTTGCTTAATTTTGATAAACCTTTTATAGCTTTTGGGAAGACGCTTACCGACTCAACCGTTAAACCTGGAGCCATAAACTATTTGTCAGGCAATTACCACTATATTACCGATTCGTTGCTGTATGTTTTTAATGGCGATAACACCACTGCTTGCTATCGGTATAAGGATGACAAGCTGCTTAAAAACAATATACTGCAAAAACTCGGCAAACAAAGGCTGCTAGATGAATTATACCTAAAAGCATATATTCAGTCGTTCAACCAACGAATGATCCACAACCAATTAAGCATCAAGGAATGACCAAAAAAATAGCTTTTATCATCAATCCGGTATCGGGCATTCACCACGACAAAAAGAATAAGCTTATCAAATTGCTTGAACAACAAGCTGCCAACTTACAAATTGATTATCAAATCTTTTTTACGGAATACGCTGGACATGGATACCACATTGCCATCGAGGCCCTCAAGCAAGGGTTTAACACAGTGGTAGCAGTGGGAGGCGATGGTTCGGTAAACGAAATCGCCAAAGCCCTAGCAGGTACAACCATACACCTTGGCATCATACCTTTAGGATCTGGAAATGGCTTGGCGCGGTTTCTGGGGATTCCATTCAACCTACAACATGCGCTGGATACCTTGATAAAAGGTAAGGTTTTGGCAATGGATACAATCCTTGTAAACCAAACCATCCGTATGGTAAGCATAGCCGGTATTGGCTTTGATGCACGCGTGGCTAGGCTGTTTGCCAGGGAATCGCGCCGAGGCTTTTTTACCTATTTTAAAATCGCACTTAAGCAATATCTTGCCTATAACCCTAAAAAATACACACTTACAACCGAGCAAGGCACTTTAGAAGTAAGGGCTTTGTTTATCAGCATTGCCAATTCAAACCAATTTGGCTACAATACCACCATTGCCCCACAAGCCGATATTACCGATGGATTGGCTGATATTGTAATTGTTAGCAAGGTTCCATATTACAAAACCCCGTTTATTGCGGGATTACTGCTCAGCAAAAAAATTGACCACAGCAAATACGTTACCACGCTTAAGGCCCAGGATTTTAACATAAGCCGCAAAAAAGGAAAGTATATTAATATTGATGGGGAACCCGTAAAGGCGGGAAAAGTCCTACACTTCAAGGTTGATAAGCACTCACTGAACATACTTGTGCCCTGAATGTTATACTATCTATGACAGAAATGCCCGAAAATTCGCTTACTCCAGAGGAGTTTCAAAAAGTGTTTGCCAACATGGGCAATGTACATGTGCTTGAAGAAGAGCTTCCTATTGAGGTACAGCAAGAGTTTATGGAGCTTTCGAGCAAACTCGAGGCTTCGGAATATGCCGATGAAACGGCCATGGAAATGGGCCAACGCCTTTCCGATCCTGCCCTTACCGAACAAGAAATTAAAGAAACCTTGGTAATACTGGCATTTAGAGGTTGGGTTGACGCCTTCCGAACAATTGAAAAATATTGTGAAGTTGCGCCCCACTATCTGCACGAATTTGCACGCTTTGCCTACCATATTTCGAAAGTATTTGTTGAGAGCGAGCTTACGGATACGATGCCTCGTTTCGTTTCATCGGGTTTGGGAGGCAAGGGAAGCTTGCTACGCTATTGTGTGGTGGTTTTCCCAAGCCTAAGCCCTGGTTTTACTAAAACACAACAAAAAGTAATTGAATTAGAGTTTAAGGAAGCCACACAACGCATTGGCGGCGAAACCGAGCAAACTCGTTTTTTGTTTGAGTATGCCTTTATGAAAGTGCTAGTGCCCATACAAACCAACCTCAACATTGTAATTAAGGAAGCCATTTCAGAGTGCAACAAATATGGCGATTTTGTGTACGAAGGGTATTTTGCCACCAACGTGCGAACTCCCGGCCACCTCGAAATACTGGATGTTATCCGCGATTTAAAGGCCAAGGAACCCAAGTGAATGTGAAGATGTGAAGATGTGAGGATGTGA
>CAZKHA010000152.1:4433-8316 GCA_964552325.1 uncultured Bacteroidales bacterium | reverse complement strand
GGGATGAGCTCAAATTGAGTGATGGGCGCTTGCCTTCGCTTTTATTTAAAGACGTGGTTCTCCAGGCATATCTCAAGCAAGTGAGCTTGAGTACCACGGGCTATTACCGTACACCGGGCATTTTCTGGGACAAAGAATTGGGAAAAGGAACCCCATTCTTTTACTTTGCCTATGGCATGGCTGTGTCAGAAGTTATGGTAGATACGCTTACAGGGCATGTAAAGCTGCTTAGGGCTGATATTTTGCACGATGTGGGCAAATCCATCAACACTGCCATTGACCTCGGGCAGGTGCGTGGGGCATACATACAGGGTGTGGGTTGGGTAACCACCGAAGACGTGAAACATACCGATGATGGCCGTTTGCTTAATGCCTCGCCCGATACCTACAAAATACCGGTTATGGCCGATATACCGCTCGATTTTAGGGTTGAACTATTGGAACCCATCGATAATACAGGCGTAATACACGGTAGCAAAGCCGTGGGCGAACCACCCTTTGTGCTGGCCTTATCGGTTTGGCTAGCCATCCGACAAGCCATTGGCAACCACCATTTGGGCATACCTGCCACCAACGAAGCTATTTTGCTGGCCATGCGGCAATCGGCGGAGTGAGTTGGGATGGATGAGTGATCAGAGATGAGCGGTTGAAAAGGACTGAATACCAGCCTTTTACTGAGGATTATTGTAGATTTCAAATTGCAAAGTTGATATATAAGAATTGGCCTTCAAATATTTAAAATTTACAATTTACAATGGCTTCCAAAACTCCCACATTTTACTTTGTAACCTTTACTTTGAAGCATTTAACATACTTGCGTGGTGTATGCTCTCAAGCCAATAAATACCTTTATCTAAAAAAATAAGTACAGGATTACCATCTGTCAAATTTTAATAAACTTCCCTAAACAGATGTTTCCATTAGGGCTGAACAGTTTTATAATATATACACCCTGTGGCCAATTGAGGGTTGTTAATGGATAATGTGTCAAGCCTTCAAGATGTTGGTTGTGTAGCAACTGTCCGTGCAAAGTACATACTTCCAGCACATTGGCATTTCCAGTCCATTGTATGTTAAGTGTGTGTAAGGCTGGATTTGGGCTACAACGGAGGGAAAGCATTTGGCTTTTGAGGTGTTGTTGGTCTTCTTCATTGTCCGAAATACCAACCCAACAATCTCCTTCGGCCACACAGCCCAAGCTATCAACTTTTAACAACCATGAATCGGTTTCGGGGTTGGTAAACGAATCGGGAATGGTGCCAACAGCCATAAAGCCCTTATCGCTACAGGGTATGGCCGATTGCAGCCAATGCAATTCATCAGGATTGCTAAGAAACTTGTATTCGCGGTACCAAACACTATCGCCTTGTTCATCAAGCCGAAGCATCCAACCTAGGTAAGTAAAATGATCGTGCGAAACATAACCACAGGCAAGTAAACCACCATCCGTAAGTCCAATAATACTGCTAATGGTATTGCCTATTCCCAAGTTACCGTATAGCTTGTTCCAGGCAACATTGCCCTGATTATCCATTTTTGAGATGTTGATGCGGCCCCAGAGGTATGAATTAATTTCGTAAAGATTGAGGATGTTACCTACTATCAACGAACCATCGTTGGTGGTACATACCAGTGCACCAAAGTCTTCGTATTGTCCGCCAAAATTAAGCCACCATTCAAGGTTACCACTTGAGTTTATCTTGGCCACCACGGGATCGCCATCCACCCAGGTGTCGAATCGAGCACCGGATATGGCAAATCCGCTGTCGCTGGTTTGGGTGATGGTGTAAGTGTTGTATTTAAACCCATCAAAGAGCGAAACGGTTTTAACCCACTCGGTTTCAAATGTGCTCGAAAGCTTGCGGATATGAAAGCCGGCATTATCCTGCCAGTAGCTGCCAATGGCAAGGCCACCATCCATGGTTTCAATTAGCGTGGTGGCTAAAAGAGCGGTGTCTTCTTTAAAGCCCATCGTCCAGAGGGTATCTAAAGCTGAGTTATGGCATTGCAAAAAAATATGCCAATAGTAGGTCGTTCCGGTATAATACACTGCATTGTAGAGACTGAACCATAAGGAATCGTTGTATTTAATAAGCCCTCCGTGTTGGGCCGCATAATTATCTGGATAATCGCTGCCCCATTCTTTTATCCATTGTTGGTTTCCGGTGGAGGTTAACCCACATACCATGGTACTGTAATTATGAGCCCCATCACGGGCATTGCCATAGGTAACATAAGTACTGTCATTTTCAACTACGGCATAGCAATAATCGGCATAGTGCTTGAGCGATAGGTCGGTCTTGATATTGAAATAGGTTGTGCTTTGGCTCCAACCGCTTGTAACAAATGTGAAGCACAGGCCATAAATAAGCACAACTATCAAGAAATTTCTATTCATAGCAACAAATATACGCTATGTGGTGCGATATAACAAAGCCGGGTAGTTAAACAGGGTGCTTTTAATGGTTCTAAATAGGGGCAACCTATTGCTATTGCATATTTTATGTCGTATATTTATAGCATGCTAATTTAACCCCAGAGCCTATGAAAACACTAGTTTTAGTCTTATCAGTTCTGGTCATGGTGCCAACTTTTGGCCAGAGTTTGCTTCCAGTAGTCATTACAACTGCTGCCGATAACTACCAAAATGGTTCGGTCCTTCTAGAAGTTTCTTGCGGCGAACCACTAACCGAAACCTTACAGTCTTCTTCCTCCATCCTTACAACCGGGTTTTTGCAAGGAACCTTGAACACTAGCCATCGTTTGCGTATTAAAGCATTTCTGGAAGGTTTATATGCAGGAAACCATAAACTTAATAAAGCTGCTAATGAGCATGGCCCACAATTTGCCGGTTCCATAGCCGATGTTTTTAACCTTAAGCTACATTCTTCTTCAAATTTTGCCCATATCCTTTATTCTCAAGATTCAATAGCGCTTGATACGATGGGAAATGCAGGGGTAATCGTTCCAGGTTTTCTATTAGAACCTCTGTATTTGAGCTTACATCACCGCAATTCCATTCAAACGGTAACAGCCAATCCTATTTCATTTTTAACAAACACTCTAAATTACGATTTTTCTACTTCATCATCCATGGCGTTTGGTAATAACATGAAAGATATTGATGGGGTTTTTGTGTTGTTTTCGGGTGATGTAAACCAAGATGGGCTTATTGACATATTAGACATACAGCAAGTTACAGATAAAGCCCAGCAGTTTGCGGTTGGTTGCCGGGTTGAAGATTTGAATGGCGATGGGGGCATTGATGCCTTAGACATGATACTTTGCGATAACAATGCTGCCTTAAAAATACAGGCAGTAACACCCTAATTCATTATATTTATGTGTGATATAATAATAAATCAAGATTATCATGAAGAAAGTAATTTTACACGTCGCGTTTTTGCAATTGCTTGCTTTGGCAGTGCTTGGCCAAGTTCCTGAAGCTATTAAGTACCAAATGGTAGCCCGCGATACAAGCGGAAACCTGCTTAGCCTTAAAAACATAACCCTTCGCATTCACATTTTAAGGGATAGCATGGATGGTTCTTCGGTGTATTCTGAATGGCACCTTAAGACCACCAATAAATTTGGGCTTGTAAGCTTGGATATTGGTAAAGGCAATTTAATCGAAGGAAGTTTTTCAGATATTCAATGGGGTTCATACCGTTGTTTTGTACAAACAGAACTCGATACCGCTGCAGGTTCTAATTATCAATATATGGGATCTTCAGAGCTTTTGGCCGTTCCCTACGCTATGTTTGCAAAACGTGCTTCGCCCTCACACATTGGGGGCTCAGGCATTGCTGTTTCGGGTGATACCATCCACAACACCCAACCCGACCAGACCGTTGTGCTATCAGCCAGCGATTCGATAGCCATT
>CAZKHA010000152.1:0-4333 GCA_964552325.1 uncultured Bacteroidales bacterium | reverse complement strand
TGGCAATCAATCCCGGCACCGCGATACAGGTTACGGGTTCGTATCCCAATTTTACAGTCTCCAACACCCAACCCGACCAGACCGTTGTGCTATCAGCCAGCGATTCGATAGCCATTACGGGCACTTATCCGTCGTTTACCATACGCAATACCTCGCCCGACAAGGTGGTGGCAATCAATCCCGGCACCGCGATACAGGTTACGGGTTCGTATCCCAATTTTACGGTTGACAACACTGCTCCCGATATTCCTATAAATATTAACCCAGGTGTAGCTATGGAGGTAACAGGTACTTATCCTGATTATACTATTTCCAATCTTCAACCAGATAAATTAGTTGTTTTGAACGGAGGACCAGGGATAGCTGTAGGAGGTCTTTACCCAATTTTTTCTGTTACAAATACACAGCCTGATCAAACAGTATTGCTAACAAATGGAAGCGGTATCACTATAACTGGCGTATATCCTTCGTTTACAATCACCAATTCGTCACCAAATGCTACACATACAGGTGATGCTACTGGCAATGCAGCACTTACAGTGGTTAAGATTCAAGGCAGAAGTGTTTCGGCCACTACACCTACTACATCGTATGCTTTAAAATGGACAGGAACGGAATGGGCACCACAAGCTGATGCAACACGTGATGCATGCCCAGCAGGCTACACATCCATAAACTCCCAGTATTGCATCCAAACAAATATGTTTGACTGGACTTCACGAAATTGGTTTGATGCAATTAATATTTGTGGGGATAATGGGGCAAGACTATGCAGTTGGGCAGAATGGTATAATGCATGTGTAAACGGAACTGGGCTCAGCAATATGCTAAATTATTTGCAATGGGTTGATGATGGGGTTTCAACTACAAACTATGCCCGTGTAACAGGTGGTACCAGTTGCAGTGCACGCGATAATAAAGACGTAGATGTATCAACCAATTCTACTTATACCAGATGCTGTTTTTCGAAATAGAGTGACGTATGAAGCCTTGATCTAAACAGGGTTGAGGCTTCATTTTCAATTTTAAGTTTAATGAATAAATCAGGATTTTATTCGCTCGTGGGTTTCATAGGTTTACTAATGCTTTGCTTACAATCACCTGCCCAACTACTGCACGGAATTGTGGGTTGTGATGCAGCAATTAACCAAAAAGTCTTCTTAAAAAAGTTGTATTTGAACAATATGATCTTAATTGATAGCTGTACAATACAAGGAAATGGAAGCTTTTATTTTCAGCATCATTTTCATTCATTGGGTTACTATCAATTGGGTTTAAGTGATACAAATTGCATAGAGCTAATTTTAAATCCAATTGAGCCAGAGGTTGAGTTTTACTTTTCCAATATTTTTCTGAAAGATGGGGTTGTTGTTTTAAAATCGAACGAAAACCAATTGCTTTGGACAAACAAGCACCTATCTAAATCATTTCTAAAACTCAAAAAACAATTGTATATCAAACGATCGTGGGTGCCTAAGAACGATTCAGTTTCTCGCTCCAATTTTACTGGTCAACTGCAATGGTTTGATTCAATACAAATATCATTTATTGAAGCAATTGCCAAACAATATCCTACATCATTCTTTGCCAAAACGGCTTTATTGTCGTTGCCACGTAAAGGATTAACCGAATCAACCTATTTTAACGATATTGATTTTAATGATACTACATTGCTGCATAGTCCTGTTTTCCAAATTCGGATTATAGGATTTTTGTTGGCTTATACCCAATATACTGAAACAGGTTTTAAGGATGCCATCAACCGTATATTAACCGCTTCGAGCGTAAATGAGCGTTCCAATAGTTTTTGTTTGAATTATTTGCTTGAATTGTTCGATAAGTTAGGCCCAGAAGTTGTTTTCCAATATATAGTTGAAAATTATGTATTAAAAAACGCTTGTGTCGAAGAAATGATGGATGAACATTTTATGCAACGGGCATCATCGTATAAACTGCTGCTACCGGGTAATAAGGCGCAGAATTTTAATGCAATTAATCAGTTTGGACAAGCAATGGAACTCGATAGCCTGCTTAAGCATAATCGGTATGTTGTTTTGTTTTTTTGGTCATCGGGTTGCGAGTTTTGCAAAGGACAAGTCCTCGCCCTTAAAAATGAATATAAGTCGCTTAAAGATAATGAAATTGAGGTTTTAGGGATATCCCTGGATAGCGATTCAATAACTTGGCAAGACTATTTAAAAGGCGAACAACTACCATGGTTAAATGTTCATATTCTAAAATCATGGGCATCGGAAGTGGCGCAGTTATATAAAATTAATAAGACTCCTACTTTTTACCTCGTTTCTTCAAGTGCTACTATTGCTGCTAGGCCTAACAATGTGATGGAATTATCGAATATACTGACGTTTTTAAAACCTCATTAATAGTTTTGACAATTATTGCTAAAGATGGCGAAGCTTGTCAAACCAATGCCCTGTGATGCCCTCTGACGCCAACCTACTTACATGTAGGTTATCGGCATTACATTATGCCATAAATTGTTCAACTGCTGATGGGCTAAAGTCAATAACAAGTACTAAAAACCAATCGTTTACCTATTGAATAGCAACAAATACGCATTTACATGCATTGTGTTTAATGGTTTAAGTCTAATTGGCAAAAGTAGTACCTTTTGAAACGATTATTATGGGCATTGAATCCATACGGGCTATGTTAGGAAATGATTCTAAGCAATTCAAATGGCTACCATTAATAACAAAATCAGCCCTTATGCCGGCAATTAATTACTACAAACGGAACTGGCATGTTAATACCTGTATTTTCATCCGCCCATTGGTTTAAACGCTCCTTGATGCTGCCAAAAACGGCAGTTACCATGGCACTGGGAACCAATTGGTGCCAAGATGGGTAAAAAGCCGACTGGATAAATCCATGATCGAAAAAAGCAGAACCCGAGGCAAATTGGTATGAAAACTGACGATAATCTATGCTATCTATCACAAAACCCTTGCTAGTTAATAAACTGATTATGTGTTGCTCAGGTGGTCGCTTTTTTAGGATATGGTTATGCATGAGCCTTATGGAAGCGCCAAGATCAAGTTCGGCCAAAACCTCCTCAAAAACTTTGTAAAACAATTCCATCGTTTTAGAGGTATTATAAGTAAAAAGCAATTGTCCGTTGGGTAGTAAAACCCGTTTGCATTCATCAAAAACCATCGCAATATCTGTAACATTGTTGAAGCCATTGTTGCTGATAATTGAATCGATTGAGTTATCTGGCAAGGGTATTGATTCGGCGAACGATTCTAATAGGCGGATGCTGGAAACACCCATTAGTTGGGCTTTAGCATTCGCTCGCTTTAAGGCCAGCGCATTCGGATCCAAGCCATATACCAACGCATCCTTACCAAGGCGCATGGCTACTTCAAGCAGCGGAAAGCCAGTACCACAGCCTATATCCAACACCCTTAGCTTGGGTTTATACACCATTTTACTGAGCAGTTCAAGCCCAAAAGCTGCCGACCAAAACGGTAATTCGTCCAGTTCCATTGTATTGTAAGATGGCATGATAGGGCTAATCATTTCGGTATCCATGGGTAATTTTTTGGGTATCAAAGTTAGGAGAATTGATTATGCCAAGGTTGTTGTACGTAATAATTAGCAGTAAGTTCGCTGTGAAATAGGCCGATTTAAGCAATAAGATTACAGCGAACAGTCACTAAATAAATATGTTCCGCATACTGTGAATAAGAACGATATCAAAAGAGACTTCTCCATGATGCTTGTGGAGAAAAACAAAAAGCAATGGTAACATTAACTAATTACCTTTGCAAAACCAAAACTAACCACATGGAGTCAAATCCTTATCATCCCTTTAATGTTTTTAAATTTTGCCCACGCTGTGGTTTAGATGTCTTTAAGCCCCTAGACTCAAAATCGTTTTTCTGTGGTGCATGCAGTTTTGTATATTACATTAACCCAGCACCAGCGGTTATTGCCGTTATCACCAATCAAAACCAACAAGTGCTTTTTGCCCGCCGCAAGCACGACCCGGGAGCCGGCACCCTCGATTTACCCGGAGGATTTGTGGATTGTAACGAAACCGCCGAACAAGCCGTACGCCGAGAGGTTAAAGAAGAAGTAAACCTTGATGTAGATGGGCTTACCTACCTTGGAACCTACACGAACCAATATTATTATAAAGGAATCCTGTATTTTACAACCGATTTGGCTTTTAGCTGCCAGGTAGCTAATACCAATCCTATAATAGCCAACGATGATGTTGCTTCGGTTGAATGGCATCCACTTGAAGAAGTTGACCCCGAATGCATTGGCCTTGGTTCGGTTAAACAATTGCTTATTGATTTACAGC
>CAZKHA010000151.1:0-8425 GCA_964552325.1 uncultured Bacteroidales bacterium | reverse complement strand
CAAAAAAGCTCTTGTACCTGCCCCGGTACCTTAACAATAGCATGATGGGATAATACCGGTACACGTGAACCATCTTTGTGCTTTAGCAACAACTCTCCCGAAGGAATAGGCACTCCTGTCTCAGCCATTTCACGTATAGCTTTAGTTACCACATCTTTCATTTCCGATGGAATGATCAAATCTAGAAAATTTTTCCCGATAGCTTCCTGCTGGGTGTAGCCATAAAGTTTCTCGGATGCTTTATTCCAGAACTGGGTAATGCCGTCAGGTCCATACCCCTGCACAGCTACCGTATCAATATTCTCCATCAGCTTCCGAAACCTTGCTTCGCTTGCTTCAACTTTTTCCTTGGCTTCCATCAAGTCCTGCTCTGCCTTCTTCTGCTCATCAATATCAAACAAGGCTCCAAGTAGTTGAATTGGAGTGCCATTATCATTTCTTTTGAACACCGAAACAAATAGCTTCATCCATTTCCACGAATCCTTCCATTTTAACCTGTGTTCGAATTCATAATTGTTGATGCTGCTGTTATTCAGCAATTCATCGGCCTGTTTAATAAGTTCTTTAAAATCATCGGGATGGGTAAACTGTGAAATTTCGGTAAAGTTGAAATTTGCAGCATCTTTCTTTAAATCTTCAAAGAAGCATTTATGGGCATCGTTCGCCCAGATGTTTTTTTCCTTTTCAAGGTCATAAAGATAAACCAGTGCAGGTGTGTTGTTGGCAATAGTATGAGCAAAATGCTCACTCTCAATTAATGCCAGTTCAGTCTTTTTACGTACCGTTATGTCTCGGTTACTTACTCTTCTGCCGAGGTAATTGTTGTTATCGTCAAAAACGGCTCTGCAGCCATGCTCAATCCAAACAATTGAAGAATCTTTTTTAATTAATCTAAAATTGATTTCTCTTTCAGAAAAAGCATGCTTATTGGTAGTTTGCAAATTGTAATGCGCCAAAAATCTAGCTAAATCTTCCGGATGAACAAGCTTTACCAATAAATCTGGGTCCGCTATAAATTCAAGGCTTGAATATCCGGTAATCCTTAAACACGAAGGTGACATGTAATTTAGCTGCCCGTCGGGCAACTGCCAGTATTCCATGTCGTTGGTAAAGTCGGCTACGGTACGGAATTTATGTTCATTCTCTCTGATCCGTTTTTCAGCCATTCGTCGCTCTGTTATATCCATCATGGCGCCTATCATTCGAACTGGCTTGCCGGAAGTATCGCGAAGTACATGGCCTCTGTCGAGCACATCTGCATACGAGCCATCTAATTTTCTAAAACGGTATTCATCCTGCCATCTGATTCCTGAGGTATTTCGCACTGCGGCATCAAAACCTTCTTCAACTCTTTGCCGGTCATCAGGATGGATGCGGTCAAGCCACCAGGCTGCGTTTACGGTGTTGTCCACAATTTCTGTCCAGCCAAAAACCAGTTTCCCTGCCTCGTTCCAGCGTTGTGTGTCGTTTACTATATCCCAGTCCCAAACCACATCGTTGGTTGCTTTCAAAGCTAGCCGAAGCCGTTCTTCATTTTCTTTAAGGGCATTCTCCATTTGCCTGCGCAGGGTAATGTCGCTATAAGCCATCAGCACTCCAGAATCCTCTATTGGGATAGGGGCCGCCGTAACATTTATCCAGGTCGTCTCTATCGCTGATTTTACTATTCCCATTTCCACATTTTCTACAAGCTTCCGTTCTTTAAGCGCTACCACACTTGCATATTCATCCTGTGGGAAAAGGCTGCCATCGGGCTTTATAATCTTCCAAACTTCTCCTGTAAGCTCTCTTTTTAAATGCTCCTCACGCGATAATCCTAATAGCTCCAATGCTTTTTGGTTGGTTTCGATAATTTTGCCTTCCTGATCGCTAATGGTAATGGCAATTGGGAACGTATTGATAAGTACCTCGTATTTTGCCAAATTTTTCCGAAGTTCATCCTCTGCTTTTTTTCGTTCCGTGATATCAATTGCAGTAATGCGGCATTGGTCGTACTTGTCGGACAAAATGCCTGTTAGGTGAACAGATAAGCTAGTGCTGGTATTGGATAGCAAGGAGATATCGCAGCTAACATTGCTCTTTCTTTGGAATATTTCTTCCAGAAACGTTGCGAAAACACTGCGCGATTCTACTTTTATGAATGCTATGAACCGTGTTTTTAGTAGAAAAGACCTTTCCTTACCCAGCATTTGAGCCCCTTTAAGGTTCATTTCCAATACTTCGCCCAGCCGTGTTAACGTATAATAGCCCGAAGGAGCAAAATCGTAAAGCTCAACATACTTTTCGGTTGCTTCGTTAGCACGTTCAGTTGCAAGTATTAACTCTTCGTTTTGGAGTTCCAACTCAATCTGATGAACCTCCAGCTCATGAATAAGCCTCAACAAGTCGGGTTCGGAGTCAGTTTTTTTCGTTTCCGATTTCCGCTGTTTCAGTTGTTCCTCGGCCTTTTGGCGAAGCATTGCGGCATTGGATAAATTTTCGTTTTGCTTTTTCATGAGTTATACTTTTTGACCCATCAAGCGGTCGAAGCCCCTTGATGCGGTTGTATTATAGTTTTTTTTAATTGCCGCTTCGAGGGTCTCTACCCTTTGAAGAGGCACTGTCAATATTAAAACTGCTTTGATGAATAAACTTAAAATTTTCAATATCATTAAAATATTTCATAACAATAGCTTTGTTAAGAAAATCGTCCGTATTTAATAAAAAGGGTTTATAAGAAGAATGCTCCCACTGCTCAATTTTTTCAACAAAACCGTCTTTCACAGGATTAGAATGTATGTAATGAACTAATTTGATAAAATATTTTTCTGTTTTTACAATTTTACGTTCAAAAGTGCTTTTGAACAAACTTCCGCGTCTTTTGTATTTAATGTTATATGACTGAGCATAACTGTTGAAAAAGTGCGAAAACCGATAACTAATTGTAGCAGTTTCAACCTTATTAGTTTCTTTATTCGTTTTCAGTATTGTGCCTAATTCATTTTCAGGCTTTATTTGGAGGAAGAAATGGAAATGATTTGGCATTAAACAATATGCAAAGGTCTCACAAATCGGCACAATATACTTTATATATTGCAAAAGAAAATTATTATAATCGTAATTATCTTTAAAGAAGTTTTCAAAACCATTCGCATGATTGTAAATATGGTAATAGTTTTCTGGTTCTAATGGAGTTCTTCTTTGCATAACCATAATTGTTAAAAAAGTTAAACGCTTATAATTTAATCCCTTCGAGGTTCTGCGACCCCTCGAAGGGATATGCTTACAATAAATTATGTTTTCGTAATAAGGCTATTGTATTATTAAGTTCAGCTTCCAGCTTTTTGGCTTTGGTAATATCAATAAATGTAATTACAAGGCCATCAATCCGGTCATCATACGTGCGGTATGGCATAATGCGAACAATAAACCAGCGGTGGTCGTTTGTTTCAATTTCGGTTTCCTTAAACACAAGTATCCGTAGAACTTCAAGCGCATGTTGTGTAATCTCCGGATACTTCAATTCGCTTACCATATCAGTAAATGGCCGCCCAATATCTGTTTGCCGCAATTTAAACAGCTTTGTGGTTTCGTCGGTAAAGCGGCGAATGTTTAATTCTTTATCCAGGAATAGGGTTGCAATATCGGTGCTGTTCAATAGGTTTTTCATGTCGTTGTTGGCCACCATAAAATCGTTTATCTTGCTTTGCAGCTCTATGTTAACGGTTTGCAACTCTTCGTTAAGGCTTTGCATCTCTTCTTTTGAGGTGGTAAGCTCTTCATTGGTTGATTGCAATTCCTCGTTGGTGCTCTGCATCTCTTCGTTCGTCGATTTCAATTCTTCTTGTGTGGTCTGCATTTCTTCGCGGGTGCTCTGCAGTTCTTCGTTGGCACGTTGCAATTCAATTTCCAATTCCTGCTCACGATCAGTAGCGTTTTGAATTCCGGCCTTTGTCTTTCTTCTGATTGGCCTGGGGACATCCGTTACATCGCTAAAAACAACTATGATGGTTCCTTTTAGTGCTTCGGGCTTGTCGATCTGCTGAATTGTGATGTCAACAATTTGAGTGCCTCCGTTTATGCCGATTTTCAGGTTTAGCAGCTTTACGGGCTCTGCGTTCTGCTTTGCTTTGCGTATGGCGCCTGGGAGTTCGTTTCGCAAGCCCTCGCGTGCCATGGAATAAATATTCATGTTTGCTTTTCCGGCAGAAGGTTCCAGGTATTTGCCCGTGCGGCCTGTAATATACAATATGTCGCCGTCAGGGTTTATAAGCACGCTTGCGGGTGCATAACGCTGCAACAATAGCTGGTCGGCCAGTGCTTGAATGTTGTCGGTTTCTTTAACCGGTTTTATGCTTTCGCTTGTTTTCTTCATGGTATGCGTAAATGAACTTGGGAAATCTATTAATTCTGTATTAGAGGCCCTTGAGGTACGTCTGTAAAACTTTAGTTTGGCGTCAATTGCTGAAAACATGTTGTTTTGTGAGTTATCATTCTCGGCGCTTCCCAGCAGCATCACACCCTCTACTTTCAGTGCGTAATGAAACAGGTTCATCAGTTTTTTCTGCAATTCGGGCTCCATGTAAATGAGTAAATTACGGCAGAAAAGCAGGTCTAATTTGGTGAATGGCGGGTCTTTGATCACATTGTGCGGGGCAAAAACCACCACTTCGCGGATGGCAGTATTTACCCGAAAACCGTTTTCATCTTTTACGAAAAAATGGCCGAGCCTTTCAGGTGAAACATCGGCCGCAATATTCGCGCTAAAAATGCCTTTTCGCCCCAGTTCAATGGCATCGCTGTCGATATCGGTAGCAAAGACCTGAAGGGTGAAATTTTTAAACTGTTTTACTTTTTCGTAGGCCTCCTTAAAAACAATTGCCAGCGAATAAGCTTCTTCGCCTGTGGAACAGCCTGTAATCCAGGCACGGAAAATATGCCAGTTGGGTGCTTCCGCAAACAAGGCCGGTAGCACATTTTCTTTCAGGCTCTCCCATACAACCGGATCCCTGAAAAAATTAGTTACTCCTATCAGTAATTCTTTGAACAATATGTCTGTCTCATGCGGATTTTCCTGTAAAAACCTGACGTAATTTGAAATTTTCTCAATTTGGTGAACACTCATACGTCGTTCGATGCGCCTGAACAGGGTGTTTTTTTTATAGAGCGAAAAATCGTGACCGGTTTGTGCCCGCAGCAAAATCACGATTTTCTCGAGACTGCCCTTGCTTCTATCATCTATTTCGGTTTTGGTTTTGGACAACAAGCTAGGGCTAAGTTTTAGGAAGGCAAGGAGTTTCTGTGATAGTTCGTTTGCAGGAGCAAGGATATCAACAACCACAGCGTTTACGGCACTATTTGGCATACCATCGAATTTCGCGGTAGATGGTTCCTGCACTGCTACAATACCGTTTTTTTCTTTAATGGCTTTCAATCCCAGGCTGCCATCGCTACCCATACCCGAAAGAATAATGCCCACACTGTTTTCCAACTGGTCAGTAGCAAGCGACCGGAAAAAATAATCTATCGGAAGCCTCAGCCCACGCAACTCGATGGGTTCAAATAAAAATAAATGGCCGTTTAAAACACTCATGCTTTTGTTGGGCGGAATTACATACACATGATTGGGCTTCACCTGCAAGTTGTCGATTGCCTGAAATACTTGCATACGGGTGGTGCGTTGCAAAAGTTCGGGCATAATGCCAACATGGTTGGGGTCCAGATGTTGGATGACCACATATGCCAATCCGCTGTTTTCGGGCATATTCTCAAAAAACTGCTCCAATGCCTCCAGTCCACCAGCTGAAGCCCCAATCCCAACGATTGGAAAACCTACAGCGCTCTGAGGCTGTTGGTTCGTTAGCTTGGCGACTGATTTCGCATTTTTGCTTGTTGCCTTCTTCATTTGTTACTTATTTGATTTTTAATCGCAGTAGATTGGTGAGTGTTTGATAACATAATGTGTGCAGATTCCTAGGTGGTATATGATGCGATGATTAGTTTCTAAAAGCGATCTAACAAGCCAAGAACCCTCCTAAAGCATTTAAAACCAGCATGAAATAAGCAATGTTTGGAACTAAGCCTCCGGAAAGCCTGCAGACCAAGGCAGCATACCGAAGATGTTACAAATATAAGCGATTTTGATATTATATGCAACATACTAAGCGCTTGATTCCTGAAAAACCTAGAAAATAGCACAAAAACTCCTGGAGGCGGCATTTAAAATAGCTTATCTAGCTGCTGAAGCAATGCTGAAAGGCGAAAGTTAGAAAACATTACCAGAAGCTTTAATCCTATTTGCAATTTTTGTTATTATATTATATATCATACGATTAGAAGATAAAGTACAGATGCTTAAAAGCATAAATAAGACTTTTTAGCCTAAAAACAGCCAATTAGCCCTATTTACAACTATTAAAACGCCCCTGATTATTTTATAGCAACGAAACCTCTTCCTTTGATTAGTCAAACCGAATTTTGATGCTTGAGAGCACAAATCAGATGAACTTCTATTTACCGGGTACAGGCCGCATTTCATTCATTTAGAAACAACTTAGCGAGTAAATTGCTCAACGTTGATTTGTGAAGGTTATATCCAATTTCCTGGCAGCCTGGATTTTCTTGCATTATTTCCAAACAATCTGCTAATGATAAGCCATTACTAACTAATATCCATTGGCTCGTATGCCAATAGTTCCATCAATCATGTATCTAGATTAAAGCTACACGCATCATCCTTGAGCAAACTACGGTAATTTTTTTAAGCCTTGATAAATACTTCATGCCCACAGCCTGCGTTACTAAAGCACTTACAATTTCACAACCCATGAAGCATAATCTAACCACTGTATTTTCAATAGCAATTGTACTAACGTTTTTGTTCCACCGAAGCTCTTGGGGCTTAAACGTTACCCTATTTCAACTTGGGCTGATGCTGTTTCTGTATTTCTCGGGCAGGCTGCAGCTTACGGGCAGTTTAATTAAGACACTTACGCTCAGCACCATTTTGTCGGCCATTGCGGTTACATTAATAAATTCATACCTTGCTATTTGCATTAACTTACTGGTGTTTGGCGCATTTTTGGGTGCACTTCATTTCCCTGCAATGCGCTCAACCATGAGCACCTTGGGCGTTTGGTTAACCAATTTTGTGCTTACGCATAGCGAATTTTTTTCGGCACTCGGCTCTAGCCACTATCACGGCTTCAAGCTAAAGACCTTGGCCAAACGTTTCGCCATATTTATCTTGCCCTTGCTGGTTATTGGCCTATTTGTCATCATCTACCGTACGGCCAACCCTGTGTTTAACGATTATGCAAAAAACTTGGCTACCTATATTAATGATGGTCTTGCTAATATTCTCGGGAATTGGGATGCTGTATATATATTTACCTTTATTTTATCGCTTTTTGTAGCCAATCAGATCGTATTTACCAACCCAAACACCTGGCTTTCACAACTCGATGCCAATGCCAAGGATGTTATGCTAAGGGAGCGGCCTAAATGGAAATCTTCCTTTAAACCTGGTGGTCTGAGGAATCAAAACAAGTCAGGTATCTTTTTATTGGCCACGCTCAATTTGTTGCTTTTAATGGTAAATGTGATTGACATAAATTGGGTTTGGCTGAATTTTACATGGAATGGAGCATTTTTGAAGCAATTTGTACACGAGGGCACGTATTTGCTTATCATTTCCATCCTTATTTCAATTGCTGTAGTCCTCTTCTTTTTTAAAGGAAACCTAAACTTCTTTAGCAAGAACACCTGGCTAAAGTACCTAAGTTATATTTGGTTAGCCCAAAATGCTATTCTGGCCTCGTCGGTAGCAATGCGCAATATATGGTATATACATTATTATTCGTTGGCCTACAAGCGTATTGGTGTTTTCATCTTTTTGCTAATCACCATTTTTGGGTTGTTTGCCGTGCTGGTTAAGGTTAAAAAACGCAAGACTACATTTTGGCTTTTCAAGGTAAATAGCCTGGCCATTCTCATCATTCTGTTGTTTTCATCGTTCGTTAATTGGGACTTGCTTATAGCTCGTTACAACATCAAGCATGCCGGCAAGTCCTTCCTCCACCTCGATTTTATGGCCCACCTTTCCAATAAAACCTTGCCATATCTCACAATTGATAGCACCCGCCTCACAAAAGTGTTGTATGACCAGCAAAATATGTTTAAAGGACGGGTTAAATACATGGATGCCGCCGAATACCATGAGCGCATCAGCCTGCGAACACAAAGCTTTTTAGAGGAATATCCTCAACGTAAATGGCAAGAGTGGAATTTGCCGGATTATTTAGCCCATAAAAAACTGCGAGCAGAAAAATAAAAAAGGTAAAGAGTGAAGGAAGGCAATGTGAAAATGTGCCTCCTTTATGGTACAGGGTGAAAGGTGAAAGGTGAAGGGTAGCTCAAAATTGGTGATTATTTTTTTCTCTGAGGA
>CAZKHA010000150.1:0-8515 GCA_964552325.1 uncultured Bacteroidales bacterium | reverse complement strand
TCTCCGGTTTGGGTAACAACTGCTTCAATGTTCCTTTTGTCCAATTCTTCAATTAAAAAAGTCATCACTTCCTTGGCACCGCTAGCTATTCCGCTAGTAGCCATTCCTACTTTTACCTGAACAAGTTTCTCAGGATCAAGACTTTTTTCGCGAAGATTGATCTTTGCCTGAAGATCTTCTTTGATCTTTTTAAGGTCAGCCAATGATTTGATCTGTGTCATAAAACGTGGTTCTGTATTTTGATGGGTTGATTTCTTAGTTGTGCCAAAGTTGCGGAAAATTAATGATTTGTACAAGCAGAAGCCAACAATTAATTTTGGGTGCAAAATTATTGATACTCTTACAGCTTACCAAGCTCTTTTGTGAAATTTTTAACATTGTTAGTAAAATAACACAAATTTATAACAAGTCTAAATAAAGGGTTTTGTAAGTGGTTGTTATTCAGTTGTGTGATTTGCGTTTTAACCGGTTACAGCATCTAAACAATACTATTTTAGCTGAAAGCTTACACACCCATATAGGCTAACTGAAACCTTGTAAAATAAACTTACATGCCTCATTTTTCCACACAGCAACTCCTTCAATGCACGTTTTTGTACTATCAAATTTGGGGGCACAATCCTTGCCTAAGGTTTGGTTCAAGACAAACTACCGGAAACTTCATCGAAGCACATGGTTATTTGGTGTACCTAATCTCAAGCAAATTGCTTAGTATCAATCCCTCTATTTGTTTTTGAACTTCAATTTCAGTAAGGGGAACATCATCTAGTATATCTTTTATTTCAACTGAGCTTATGCTGTACTTGCCAACAGGGGTAGCATAGTTGAGCTCAAATTCAACGCCTTGCGTACCTGCCATCAATAGCACAAAAACGGAGGCCAAATCGCCCATGGGAGGTCTATCTAGGTGGCTTAACCTGAACATGGCTTCAATTCTGGTGCCTTTACCTTTTGTCGATTGAAGCTTAAGCCAGCCACCTGTTTGTTCGGCATTCTGCTTAAATAAAGGGATACCCAAACCAACTTTTCGGGTTTTGCGGCTTGTAAAAAAGGGGTCACTTGCCATTTTCAGTTCTTCTTCGGTCATTCCGCATCCATCATCCGTAATACATATAATTAATGTATCGTCATCGGTGTTTTCGGTTATGGCTAATGTAACCAATGAAGCCCCTGCGCGAATCGAATTATTGGCTATATCGAGGATATGTAATGATAAGTCTTTCATAATTAGTAAAGTACAGATCTCCCATTTTCATTTTTCAAAGCCATCCTAATTTCTTGAAAGCTTGGCTCCATAAGTCTGAACTGTGTGCAAACGGACCCGATATCGTTAGGGAAATGTGCATCGGAGCTTTGAATAAACGTGTATGGCTTTGTGAGCCGTTGTTGTGCAACGAATTTGGCCGGAGTTATATGCCGCGAAACTTCTAAGGCATCCACAACTAAATCAGGTGGGATAAACCCTAATTGGCTGGTTAAACTGAATGTGGAACGGTTTACATGCGCAGGTATAAACAAGCCATTCAACGCTTTAACTTTTTGTTGAACTTGGTTTAATGATTGGTTTAAACCGTTTATCAGCAAAAACGGAGCTTCATACACAATGTTCTCATCTTTATCAATAACAACTTGATAGCCAAATTTTGCAGGGTTGTTTTCGATTTTTGGCAAATGGCTTTCCATGTATGACTGAAATTCTGCGAGATGGTGATCAAACTCGAAATAGGCCAAGCAATGCACCTCTTCTTTGGTGGTTATTTCAACTCCAGAAAGCACAAAAATGCCAAACTCCGCAGCAAAATCCTTTACCAGTGATGTTTGCAAGGTGCTATTATGGTCCGTTATGCCAATGATGTCAAGTTTTTTAAGGCTTGCATGTTTTACAATGTTCAGCGGAGTCATATCCAGATCGCCACAAGGTGATAGCAATGTGTGGATATGTAAATCGGCTGAATAGGTGTTCATGGCCTTACTTTTTTAAAAGTTCATAAAGTTTGCCGGTAATTTCAAAGGTTGGCAAGGTTGTGCCAAGGATAGGGATTCCTTCTTCATTGCTTTGTTCGGCAGTATCTTCTTCCGGTTCTTGACTATTCACAAGTATAATGGCTGCAAGATCGCGTAATGAAGCAATTGCCATGGTGTTTTTGTGGGTTTGTAGTGTTATCCATACACTTCCCGCTTCACTATTTCCCATAACATCGCTTAACAAATCTGAAACATAGCCGGTTGTAACTTCTCTGTCTAAACCTTTTTTGCCAGCGAACACATTCAGGTTTAATTTATTAACAAGGTCTATAACTTGCATTTTATATTTTTTTTAAGGTTCCTTTAATGTTTATAATAGCGTTGGTTAGGTTAAATATGCCCTGAAAGGCTATCGAAATCTATTTTTTTCTCTCCCCATATTTCCTTTAGGTTATTGCCGCTTTGGTTGCAGCTTAATAGTTCTTTTGACATCATATGGTCTCGTATGTAAAAGCATTGATTAATGGTTCCATAACCTTGTACTATGTCTTCAGCCAAGGCTTGGCAAGATGGGGCTCCACATGCGGCACAATCAAGGCTAGGCATTTTTTTTACCAAATTGTTTACTTCTTGCATTTTACGCATAGCTTCAGCACGGTTTTCATCGAGTTTAAGCATCGATCGAGGTTTTATTTGAAGAATGCTCAAGTCAACTTGGTCAGCCAAAATGGTTTGTCCATGTAACGAATTTGGCTCTCCTGTGCCGATAAAACTAATTTTGGAATGGTCGGGAGCTACGAGTGCTCTTTTACGCATTCGTTCGGCGGTAAGGAAACGATTTCCCGAAACCAGCACTCCACCAGCACAACTTTGGTCGCAGGCTCTTAATTCTAGGAAATCAATGTCTGTAATTTCTTCGTTTTCAATTTTTTCAAGAAAATCTATAACATTGTGTATCTCGTCAATAGCCAAACAACGGCCATCCAGGTTTGCTGCTTCGCCATGGGTTAATGTCCACATAATTCCCTTTCTGCTTAAGGGTTGGCCTTCAGGAACAATACATTGGTCGCTTTTGCCAGCTTTTATGACCCTGTAAATTTTATTGAACAAGAAGTCCATGTTTATAACGCCTGTTATGGGTGATTTATCATCACCTACCGGGCTTTTAATGGCGGCAATTTTTGCTGCACATGGCGTTACGTAAAATATTCCTATATCCTCGGCAGTTGCCCCTTCTTCCATCAGTTTTTGTTTGAGCCATATGGCAGTAACATCTAAGGGTGGCTTAAGCAGCATGATATTGTTTACCAACGACGGAAACTTCACTTGAATAAGACGTATGATGGCTGGACAAAATGAAGATATTAACGGTCTGTCATCGAGATTGTTGGCTAAATAGTCCTTCTGAGCTTGGCAAAGTGCATCAACTCCCTGTTCAACCTCTACAACCCTGTTGAAGCCAATCTCGTATAAAGTGCTGTAAATTTGGTTATTAGTAATTTCTACCGGGAATTGTGCGGTAAGAACTGAAGGAAGAAGGACTATACGATATTTGTATTTGAAGATTTTATTGAAATCATCATGGTCGATAATAATGGCCCTTACCGGGCAACTCCTAAAGCACATTCCACAATCAACACAGCGGTTGTCGATAAGTGTTGCCAATCCATTTTTAACCCTTATTGCCTCGGTAGGGCAAACGGTCATGCAATGCGTACAGCCAATGCAAACGCCTTCTAAGATTTTTAATGCATGGTGAAAAAACTTTTTTTCCATACTTAGTCATTTTCTTTATTGAAAACTACGGTAATCTTAACGCTTGTTCCTTGTCCTACAATGCTTTCTATTTCAAGACTGTCTGTATTTTTTTTGATGTTAGGCAAGCCCATGCCAGCCCCAAAGCCCATTTCCCTTACCTTAGAAGATGCAGTGGAGAAGCCTTGTAACATCGCTTTAGGGATGTCAGGGATTCCAGGGCCTTCGTCGGTTAGAACCACTGTTACTTTATCTGGATCAATGAATGCAACAATTTCGCCCCTATAAGCATGTGCAACAATGTTTACTTCAGCTTCATATAGAGCAACTACCAGTCGCTTAATATCTTTAGGGTGGGTATTAATTTGCTTGAGGATTTTTTTAACCTGGCTCGAAGCAGTTCCCGCGTTCGTAAAATCGCCACCTTCAACCTTAAATCGGAATTCCATAACCTATTGTTTTAGAAATGATGGCCTAGTAAACTGGCTTAATACCTGCGGTTGATAAGATGCTAACAGCCTTAAACATTGAGCCTTTGTATTCCATAAGGGTAATACCCGCTTCAATTGCAAGTTCCATTATTTGGTTTGATACCTGCTTATTCCGCACAAAAATTATAAGGTTGATGTCGCTCATTTCTGCTGTTCTAATTGCTTGAATGTTGGCGAGGCCTGTCAGCAAAACCACTTTATCTGATTCTAAGGTAAGCACATCGCTCATAAGGTCGGAAGCAAATCCAAATTGGATGTCTTTGTTTTCGTTTCCTGAGGCTCCCTTGAGCGGACTATTTAAGATGTTTGCAATTTCTAAGATTTTCATTTTCAGTTTATAGCATTGAAATTAGGCCAATAAATCAACCCTTTGATGCCAAAGGATGGTGCAAAGATAATGCAAAAGAGCGTAAGATGCTTTGTGTTGTTAATTTTTTAACATTGTTAAATAAATAACAGTAGAAAATATCACATAAGATTTCTGATTGCTAATGGAAGAAGCATTTGTAATTCTAAAGAGTTAAAATACAATTGAAAGAAATGAAACTTCAATTTAGACTGAATACAAATTATGGGCTTGCATTTTTTTTTGCAGCCATGCATGGGCAAATATCCCAAGCAAGTAATAATTTTGACGCCATTGTTAATTGATTAACAACTGTTGTTATTCAGTTAACAATGTTAGCAAAGAACCAAAATCTTAATCATTAAAAACTGGAGGATAAATGTCGAACTCAGAAAACTTTGTGAAAGAACTGGCCGATAAGCACGGTAGATCCAGAGAAAGTCTAATGCCCATTTTACAAGAAATTATTGACGTACGGAGGTACGTAAGTGATGAAACCATGGTTAATATTGCCAGGGAATTGGATCTGTCGGCAGCAGACGTGTATGGAACAGCTTCTTTTTATACATTCATCGAAACGAAGGAAATAGGACAATTTGTTATTAGGCTCTGTAAAACAATTGTTTGCGATATGAAAGGCAAGGATGCCATCATTCATGCCATCGAAGACACACTTAAAATAAAGGTAGGCGAAACCACACCCGATAAGCGGTTTACATTGCTTACGACCAACTGTTTAGGATGGTGCCATAAAGGCCCTGCCATGCTAATAAATGATGATGTTTATACCGAGCTTACCCCCGGAAAAGCCATCGAGATCATTGAATCGTACATGCAGAAATAACCAAGGTAAACGTTAAATTTTTAAATTTATGGAAGCAAAGAAACTAACGCGTGTTGATTATATTTTCAAGTCAGATAATGAATCTATCGACTTGTTGAAAAAGGTGATGGCTGGCGATAAAGATGAGTTTATCCTCGAACTTATCGATTCTGGCCTTAAAGGCCGGGGTGGTGCTGGTTTTTTGACCGGGCTTAAATGGAAACTTGCCAAAGAAGCTGTTGCAGATCAAAAATACATTATTTGCAATGCCGATGAAGGTGAACCCGGAACATTTAAAGATAGGGAAATCCTGGATAGGGTTCCACGTAAAGTGTTTGTAGGGATGGCGATTGCCGGTTTTATTACCGGTGCAACCGAAGGATACATTTATTTGAGGGCTGAGTACAAATTCTTGGCACCAAAGCTTAAAAAAGTGATGGAAGAGCTTAATAATGAGTTTGCAAAGCTTAACCTTCACTTCAATTTGGGGATAAGGTACGGGAGTGGTGCCTATGTGTGTGGTGAAGAAACAGCCTTGATAGAATCAATGGAAGGAAAGCGGGGCGAGCCTCGTAACAAGCCTCCATTCCCTGTTACTGAAGGGTATTTGGGCAAGCCTACCGTTGTAAATAACGTTGAAACTTTTGTTAACTGCTTGATAATTGCCGATATAGGATATCAACAGTATAAGACTTTTGGAACAGATAGCTCACGTGGTTTTAAACTGTTTTCTATTTCGGGAGATTGCGCTAAAGAAGGTATATTTGAACTTGAGCTTGGTATGTCGTTGCAAGATTTTGTTGATGAGTTCGGCGATGGGGATACCAAGGCTGTACAGGTTGGGGGAGCATCTGGCTTTTGTGTGCCACGCAAAAAATTCAAAGAAACCATTATTGGGTTTGAAGGAATACCAACCGGTGGTTCAATGAAGATTTTCAATAGCAGCCGTTCAATGTACAATGTCCTGCATAATTACCTCGAGTTTTTTGAAGAAGAATCATGCGGCCAATGCACACCTTGCCGTGTAGGAACACAGCAATTGCTTAAAGGCGTTGTGGCTGTAAAACGTAGGGAAAAGCCCGGCACATACCTTGATGAATTGATGAAACTTGCTGAAACAATGAAGGTTGCTTCTAAATGTGGGCTTGGTCAATCCGTTGGGAATGCATTTGTATCGATAATTGAAAATTTCAGGGAAGAAATCGTCTATTAAAACAAAGGAGATCGTAAAATGGCTAAAATTATCAATCTTACCATAAATAATATGCCGGTATCTGTTGAGGAAGGTACCACCATACTTGATGCAGCGCGTAAACTGAATATCAGGATACCAACGCTTTGCTTCCATGAAGATTTGTGTGTGGCGGGAAACTGCCGCGTTTGCGTGGTAGAACAAGTGGGAATGCGAACATTGCAGGCATCCTGTGCTGTTCCTGTTCGCGAGAATATGCAAATCCTTACCAATTCGATGAAAGTTAGGCAGGCACGCCGGAATATCATCGAACTCTTATTATCAGAGCATAGAGCAGATTGTACAAAGTGTTACAAAAACGGTAATTGCGAATTGCAAGATCTTGCTAACGAGTACCGTACTGGTAATCGTATGTATATTGACCTTGTATCGGATAGAAAATACACCATCGACCAATCATCGCCTTCCATAATGAAAGATGATAGTAAGTGTATCCGTTGCCAACGCTGTGTAAGGACCTGTGCCGAACTGCAAGCTGTAAATGCTTTGTCAGTTGCAAACAAAGGCAATCATATGAAGATTTCAAGCTTTTTCGACAAACCCATGCACGAAGTTGTTTGTACCAATTGTGGGCAATGTATCAATCGCTGCCCAACAGGTGCATTAATTGAGCGCAATTATGTGGATGAAGTTTGGGATGCTATTTATAACCCAGCCAAGCACGTTGTAGTGCAAACAGCACCTGCCGTAAGGATAGCATTAGGCGAAGAGCTTGGCTACGATCCAGGTGCACGTGTAACCGGTAAACTGGTGGCAGCCTTGCGCCGGCTCGGTTTCGACTCGGTTCTGGATACCGATTTCACAGCCGACTTAACCATTATGGAGGAAGGAACAGAACTGCTTACCCGACTGAAGAAAGCTTTGGTAGATGGAGATAAAAATACATCCTTGCCAATGTTCACCTCCTGTTCACCTGGTTGGATAAAGTTTATAGAACATGCATTCCCCGAATTATTGCCTAACTTATCAACTTGCAAATCGCCCCAGCAAATGTTTGGTACATTGGCAAAGACTTATTATGCACAACGTAAGAATATTAACCCAAAAGACATCGTTTCCATTTCCATAATGCCATGCACAGCTAAAAAATTCGAATCAAATAGGCCTGAGATGCGTGATAGTGGTTTTATGGATGTTGATTATGTGCTTACCACCCGTGAGTTGGCAATTATGATAAAACAGGCTGGATTGGAGTTTATGAAGCTGGAAGATGAACGTTATGATAGCTTTATGGGAGACTCAACCGGAGCCGCTGTTATTTTTGGTGCAACAGGTGGTGTAATGGAAGCCGCCTTACGTACGGCTTATGAGATAGTTACCGGAAGGGAAGTGCCATTTAGCAACCTCAACATTACACCAGTTCGTGGAATGGAAGGCATAAAGGAAGCTTCAGTTACCATAGCTAATGTTAAACCTGAGTGGAGTTTCCTAGAAGGAGCAGAACTTAAGGTAGCGATAGCACATGGGTTGAGCAATGCCAAAGCACTGATGACTGCCATAAGGGATGGCAAAGCTAGCTATCATTTTGTGGAAGTAATGGCTTGCCCAGGTGGATGCCTAGGTGGTGGCGGACAACCCATACCTACGAATCCTGGAATCAGGGAAAAACGTGCAGAAGCCATTTATGCTGAAGATGAGGGAATGCCATTGCGCAAGTCGCATGAGAATCCTGAAATCGCCCTCATTTACAAAGAATTTTTGGGAGAACCACTCGGACATAAATCACATGAATTGTTGCATACACATTATAAACCCAGAAAACGCTATTAATCACAATTACCTCAGGAAGAGGCTTCGGCCTCTTCTATTTACGACTCAAAAAAATCGATAAACCCAAAGAAACAAGTTATGAAAAATATAAAAATCCTACTCGTTGACGATGA
>CAZKHA010000149.1:0-8529 GCA_964552325.1 uncultured Bacteroidales bacterium | reverse complement strand
TTGATAACCGGTTCATGGGCAAGATTCCTCTTCCTGTCAACATCCAATTCAGTAGCAGTTAGCAGTTCGGTTAAGGAACTTGGCATTCGCGTATCCCTCATTTGATATGGTGATTTCGGTTTAGCACTCGTTTATGTATGATGCTACAAATATAATTAATAATGTAATGAGTTTTCACTATCGTTCTGAAAAACTTTAACATGCAAAATTTGCGACCCTGATGAGGAATAGATGATACTAGTAATGAAAATGGAACCCTCAAGCTTGTATTTTGCTTACCAAGTAGTTATCAAATTTCGAGAAAACAAGAAAGCGCTGGTACATTACGTAAGACATGGAAATGAAAATTGTTTATAGCTCAGCGCCCGATCGTCTTGGCAACAATTACCATGGAACGCCGGTGCAAAAGGGGCTTTGAGGCCAAGCTCAAATTCTACATCCGGAATCTGCCACAACTTAATGATTCCCTGTTTGAGTAGCGGACAAGGCGGTTTAGGAGAATCGTAAGTGCAGTGGAGCGAGAGGCTCTCCCTGGCAGCATGCGCCAGCAGGGTAGTCTACTCGATTAGGAGCAGGCAATTATTTGTATTCTATAAATTTCCCTGTTTCTGAAATTCTGTAATTCTTTCTAGTTACAGTTAATGAGTCTGTTCCTTGTATTTCATTCGTACCGTCAGCGTTTATTTTTCTTGTTATTGTGCTGTCAGTGAAGTCAATTGTCATGTCGGGGAAAATAGTTTCCTTATTCCAAGTATAACGTCCCATGTCACCCATTGCAGTTGAATAAACTAAATATGAGTCAATTTTGTTTCCATTCTTATCGTAAGTTAGGATAATTGGAGCACCTGTGTCAGTCGGAATATTTCCCAAAATTGCAATGAAATTTTCGGTTTCAAAGAGTTTTCCATATACTCCGAAACCACTTAATTCGTTTTGAATTTTATTAAAAAATAAATCATTTATCAGAAAGAGTAATTTCAAGTTATATTCTTCATTATAATTGAAAATTATTGGAGTTTCAATCTTTGGAAGTTGTTTCAAAAAGTTCCGAAATTCTTTGTTTTCTTTGTTAGAACATTCTGTAAATCCTATACAGATTATGAATGCGAATGCTATCAATTTTCCTCTCATCGTGGTAAGGTGGTTAATTTTTCCTATCGTTAAATTTGCCTGCTGTTAACGGTTGACGGTTTGAAACGTTGGGGTTATCGAAGCCACGTACTTATCCGCCGTGCCAGACCAACCAGTTGGACGAAAGTTGCCTAACGTACAAACCCCCAATGTTTTAAGACCGTTTGTTACCAGCAGTTTTTTATTCATCACTTCCAGTGTAGCTTAATTCTTTACTTTTTTTGTCTAATTGGAACCTAAAATGGTATGTCCCGTTTTCCATTTTTGTGCACGTCCAATACTCTCTTTCAATATAATTGTTTGTCTCAAAGTCAATTGTGTCAGCCGTTTTGTATTCTGCTGTAGGAAGATTTGAATAGTCAGTAAATAGTCCCTTGAAATTTTTTGAAGACTTTATTGTCTGAGAAATACGGTTAAAATCATTGTCGGACAGTTTAAGTGTAAATGTTTCATAGTAGTCTCTAAAGCCTCCAGCCTCGTTCTCCAAAATTTTGAATTCGTCTCTCAATTCTAAGTTATGAAAAACGAGAATTTTACGTACGTCTTTTTTATTAAATGTCCAGTCAGAAATCCAAGGCTGCATTAAAAGTAAAAGGAAAGCAATTGTCAAAACTATGGCGATTACTTGTCCTGTTTTCTTTCTATTGTAAGCTCTAAAAGTCCAATAAGAAATGAAGATTATTTGAAATATTACTATTACTGGCCAAATGAAAATTACAAGAAAATCTAAATTCCCGATTAGTGTCAGAGTTATTAAAACTCCCAAAGTTCCACCTACAATATATCCTGTTTGTCTTTGTCCATTTTTAAAAGGAATGAAGAAGCATAAAAGTGTCAGTCCGTATAAAACAAGGCAGGATATTATATTAAATGCATTCATTTCGCGGTGGTCTTTTTTAAAATTGCTGGTAACTAGTAAATATCCACATAAACTTATCACTTTTCTCATATCTCAACCACAAATCCCAATAACTAACCGGTTTATTTGTGGGATTACTCTTCATATCAACTCCCAATGAAGTCGCTGTTAGGATTTCGGTTAAGTAAGGCGGTGTGTGCGTATCTATCATATTGTGTACTAGTTTAGATTAAGGACGCATTTGGGTTTACAGCCACAAATATAATTAATAATGTAACGGGTGCTCGCAATCCTTTTAAAAACTCCGCATGAGCCTACTCAGAAAAGTCGGAATACTAGAAACTAATCTTGCACTTCAACACTAAACAAGCATTAATAAGATTGATATCAATTCGGCGTATTTGGTGCAAATTGTTGGTTTTGTACCACTTAGGCAAACTTCGACAGGCTCAGTGCGAGCGCTCAGGGCAGCGCTTGGTGGAAAAAAAAAGTCTTTTCGGTAGCGCCTCATGCTCTTAATGATTTATAGCTGAAATCGCTTGGATTGAAATTGCTCATTGCTTGTGGACGTGTTGCCTTAAACCAACCGCCAAGCAGTTATGGGTTGTTTGAAGGGTTTTCAGGCGTAGAACTTGCTGCCAATTTTATAACTTTGCGCAAGCAAAACTGTAATTTGATGGATGCCACTGAAATCAATTTTATCCCACGCTACAAGATATGGCTCGAAACACCCGACCGCAAAGGAGTGATGGGCGACGGGAAATGGATGCTGCTGAAAGCTATCCAACGCACAGGCTCGCTAACGGCAGCGGTGCAAGACCTGGGCCTCACCTACCGCAAAACCTGGAACAACATAAAAAAGATTGAACAAATGCTGGGATTTCCCCTGCTCGAAACCTCGCGTGGGGGGAGCGATGGCGGCGCCAGCGTGCTTACAGCCAAAGGTAGGCAGATAGTGGAAGCCTTTGACCGATTTCATGCCGGTTTTGATGAAAAAGCAACAGAAGCCTTTGCCAACTTTATGAACGACCTTGAAGCAACCCGAAATTCGGCGTAGTTTTCGGTGTTTTGTGCTTGCAGATTAAAAACTAGGTTGTATTTTTGCAGCGTTATGTAAAAAAATTCATATCCACTAAAAATCAAAACCACCATGTTCAAAAAGACCTTTATGTTTGTAGCGGCTATTGCCCTAATCGCTGTATTGTTTACCTCTTGTTCAAAAGACGAGGAAGTATTGGGCGGGCCTACAGTTACATTTATTACCACAGCCGGTTATACCAGTGCCGATGTTACATTGCTTTATCAAGACACCGTAATGGTTGGCATTGCAGCCGTTGGCAATGGTAGCGATAACATTAAGCAAATTAAGATTACAGCTAATGAAGAGCTCTTAAAAGACACCGCTGTTAGCCAGCCACAGTTTGAGCTAAGTATTAACATAATTAAGGGTGTGGCTGCTACCGAAACCTGGAAATTTGAAGTGATAGATGTAGCCGGGCACAGCACCATCAAAACATTGGTATTAAGCCGTGTTAACCTAATAAATTCGTACAATGTGTTGTTACTCGGCGCCCAGGACAACCCAACCGATCCCAGCTTTTTATCAACATCGGACGGTGTGCGCTATATGCAAGCCCAAGCCTTTGAAAACCAAGCGAAGATTGATCTGTTCTGTTTCTATGAAAATACGGCAAGCCATCAAAACATGATGACCTTGGCCTCTCCTGGATCGAACATCACCGGTATTTTCACAGGAACCACCTCGCCCGAGAATTATACCGTTAAAAATGTAACCTTCTTTGTTAAAACCACCCTTACGGCTGCCCAATTTGATGCAATCACTACTGATGAAGCCATACTATCAGCTTTTGATAACGACAATAAGTTTAAGAAAGCCAAGCAACTGGCCGTTGGCGAAGTGTATGCCATAAAGGTACAAAGCGGAAAGTACGGAATGTTTAAAGTAACCAATGTAACCGGAACCGAAACTGGAAAGCTGGAGTTTACGCTGAAAATGCAGAAATAGCCAGCCTGTTTTTCTTTATATATCGTTTGTGAAGTGACAGGCTGCCGGGGGGTAGCCTGTTTTTTTTAAAACTTACTTGATTATGAGATATGTGTTTTGTTGGGTTCTTGGCCTTTTACTACTCGGCTTTGCAGCTTGCAGCGACGAGCAAGCCACCACCTTGCCCAGCCTAAAATTTGGGAATGAAAGTGTTTATACCCAAGCCAACGATACCGTTAGCGAAGGCCAACTGCTTAAATTTCATCTGATAGCCGAAGCCGTGGATGCCAAGGTAAGCAATATTGTGGCTGTGCTTAAAAACGGCGACAGCACCAAGACCATGGCCGATTTTGGGGTTTGGAAGACGAGCATCGACACCGTGTTAAGTTTTTACAAGGGATCATTTGACTCGGAGGATTGGGTGTTTACCATCATGGATCAAAACCGGAACTTTGCCACGGTCCAGATGCATGTGCTGCGTAACCCGGTAAGTTCATTCGGCGAAATCATCACCTATCCAAGCATTACCCTCGGATATCAACAAAACAATGGCCCCCATTTTTTTGATTGTGAGTCAGGCACTAGCTTTACGCTTGAAACAGGGGCAAATAACCAGGGTTTGATTGATGTGGTAGTCTATTATTACCTTGATAATGGAAAACCTTCCCCAACTTTTTCATCGCCAGGCGATCAAGATGCTTCCTTTTGGTATCCCGCCATCAAGTCGTGGGCAACGCTTAACTACACCAAATACGATTATGTATCGAAGGTGAGCGTGGCCCAATACGATGCTGCTGAAAACGATAGCCTGTTGATTAAGGCTTACGATGATGTGTGGGGGCGGCGAAAATACAAATACTGCCTTGCAGGAACTGTATTCCCTTTCAAAACCCTCGAAGGCAAGATTGGGCTGGTAAAGATTATCCGTTCTGACCTGAACGAAACCGGAACACTTGAATTTTCGATGAAAGTGCAAAAATGAAGAAAAGAACCATGAACCATTCCTTGCTAAGCTATTCAAAATTGCTGCTAACCCTGTTCGCACTCTCGCTCGCACAGTTAACCTTGGCCCAGCAGCTAACCGGAACCGTAACAGATGCCGTTACAGGCCAGCCCTTAGCTGGGGCAACCGTAAATTATGGTAGCGGGGGCACAACCACCAATGCCACCGGAACCTATACTATTAAAGGGTTTACCGCCTCCACCGTGGTGCTTAAGGTACGCTTTATGGGGTACCAAGCACACATTGATACACTGCTGCTGAGCACAAAACCCATGACGCATCACATTAAATTGGTTCCAACACAGCTACAAGCCTCTGAAGTGGTTATAACGGCCACACGAACCCAGAACGCTATCAAAAACATTCCTGCCCGCATAAACTTGCTTGAGCGGAAGCAACTCAATAGCCTGCCGGCACGTTCTCTCGACGAACTCTTGACCTATATTCCCGGCATACAGATTTCAAGGCCTTATGGGGTGTTGACGTCGCGGTCAACGGTAAGCCTGAGGGGCTTGGGTGGAAAAGAACAATCGCGAACCCTGGTGCTGATAGATGGCATTCCGGTAAACAAAACCGATGGGGGAACGGTAAACTGGAACCTGATAAACAACGGAAACGTTGAACGCATCGAAATAACCAAGGGGCCTGGCTCAGCACTGTATGGAGGCAACGCCATGGGCGGGGTAATAAACGTTATAACACGCAAACCCGTTAAAAAGCTTGAAGGCAATGCCAGCCTCGAATATTCAACCTATGCCACACCTGGTGCAAACCTAAATTTGGGAGGACGCCTAAACCCCAGCCAAAAAAAAGGCTTTTACTGGAATATGAATGGCTTTGTGCGCCAAAGCGATGGGTACATAACGCAACCCGTGCGCGACCAAACCAAATATACCATAGCTTCGGATATGCAAGAATGGATGGGTGGACTGCGCCTTGGCTATGACTTTAACGATTACCGCAACCTAGAGACCGATATCCGATACTACGATGACTTACGCGGCAGCGGCGAAAAGGTGTTTCAACCCCATGGCAATGTTACTTCTTATAAAACCATCCATTTCAGAACGGCCTACCACGACAAGTTTGGTAAGTATAACTTTATGGCCCATGTGTTCGGCATGTTTGAAGATTATCAAAAAGTAAACGAATACATGCGCGACAACAGCTACACGTTTTATGATGTGGATTCGCGAAGGAACGATGTGGGTGCCCTTCTAAATGTTTCGAGACCAATGGGTAGCCACCATTTGGTTACAGCGGGTATCGATTTGCGCAGGGGCAGCGTTGATGCATCGGATATTTATTATACCTCAACCGATAAGATAAACAACCGCGGCAGCATGGATTTTGCTGCAGCCTATGTGCAGGATGAGGTTAACTTACTGAATAATCGGATGAAAATAGTAGCAGGAATACGCTTTGATTATGCCCGTTTTTTTGATGGCAGTTTTAATATTGAGCTGCCATCGGCTGCCAACAGTTTTATGCAACCTTACCAAATCCCGATGATTGACGAAACAGACTGGAATGCGATAAGCCCCAGGATTGCACTGCAATACCGCCTTACAGAGGCTATTCGTGCTTACGCGTCCTATTCAAGAGGGTTCAGGCCATCGGTATTGGATGATATGTGCCGCTCAGGAAGGATAAAAGGAGGTTTTAAAGTTGCTAACCCTGCATTACAGCCTGAAATACTCAACAATTACGAAGCAGGATTTGATTATGCCCTGGGCCAAAGGCTAAGCTTTAACGCCAGTATTTATTATGCACAGGGGCTTGACTTTATGTATTATACAAGTACCGGGCAAACCATCGACATGGGTTATGCGGTGAATCCGGTCTCGATGCGCAAAAACATAAGCGAAGTGGAGATTTATGGTGTGGAAACCGAAATCACCTTTAAGCTAATAGAGCGTTTGAATATATTTGCCAATTATGCCTATACACATTCAAAGATTGCTGATTATACGGTTGTTAATCCAATGATTGATGTTGACCTAAGCGGAAAATACCTTACCGATGTGGCACCACATCTGTTCTCGGCAGGCGTAAATTATGCCTGGAATTGGCTTTCGGTATCGGCATTTTGCAAGTACACCGATAAAATGTGGATAAACGACTACAACGGTTACGATGACCTCTATTTATTGGCTTATCAGTACCCTTCGGTTTTTGTGGTAGATGCACGATTGGGTGTAAGGTTTTCGGAGCATCTTAATGCATCGCTGTCAGGCCAAAACCTGCTTGATAAACGCTTTTATGATTCCAAAGGATTAATCAATCCGGGGAGGATTCTAACGGGTGTTGTAACCGTATCGTTTTAACAAATGAAGTTTATTTTTTAAAAAATTATCCCTATGAAAAAGTATTTTAGTTTGATTGTTTTTAGCCTGTGTTTGTTCCTAAGCGGACAACAAGTCAATGCACAAGAAACCAATGATTTTTATGATGATGCCCCAACTATGCAGCTTGGTGTGCCAAAAGTAGTGGTTGCTGGCGAATTGGCTGCAAGTTTTGAGGTTGATTTCTCAATGCTCAGCTTGCGGTCAGTTGTGGTAAAAGAAGCCCGTCTTGTGGATGGCAAGGATGAATTTGTGGGCGCTTACCGCTACGATGGCTATTCGTTGTACGATATTTTAAATTTGGCCGTGCTTAAGAAAAAGAACGAAGCTATTTTTAAACCTATCATTGATTTGTATGTGGAAGTGGAGAATGCCAAAGGCGAAAAAGTTACGTTGAGCTGGGGTGAGCTCTATTATCCGATACACAGGCACGAAATACTCATAGCTACTCAGGTTGCGCGCATAGTGCCATCTAAAACCAAAGAGTTGTGGCCCTTGCCCACCGAGCCAAAGCTTGTGGTAGCATCCGATTTGGTAACGGCACGCAATATTACGGCACCCACAAAAATTACGGTGCTGTCGTACGGAGGCACCTACCCCGTGAACAAGGGCATGAAACCCATGTACGCTGGTTCAGTGGCTTACGTAGATGCCAAAGGTACTTCGGAGATTATAAACGAACAATTGCTTACAGGTGACAAAATGGTGTATTCGAGCGTGTTTTATGGAAGAGGGACGGGCATACACGGCATTACCGACTTTAAGGGTGTTCAACTTAAGCAAATGCTAGCCGGCAAACTGTCCTTTGATGAAAAGACCTTAATGAATGGCAAGCTTATAACCATCGGGAAAGATGGATATCGCTGTGTTTTTACGGTAGCTGAAGTGTTTAACCGCAACGATCAAGCCGAGTTGCTTATTTTTGATGAAGGTGCTAATACCGATGGTGGACGCTATAAGCTATTCCCTGCTGCCGATTTCTTTTCTGACAGAGCTATTAAATCGTTGGTAGAGATTCGGTTTGAGTGAGGAGTCATGAGCGAGAAGGCGAGAGGGTGAGAAGGGGAGATGGGGGTGAAAAAGGTTGAAGTAGGAAGTAGGTAGTAAGAAGTAGGTAGTAGGAATAATATCCACAATTTCAATGTTTTACAGCTTTGGTAGCAAAGGTGCAGCGCAGCGTACCAAA
>CAZKHA010000148.1:0-8584 GCA_964552325.1 uncultured Bacteroidales bacterium | reverse complement strand
CATTAACTCGTACCTTTGCAGTTGAATATAGGGCGCATGATCCGGATTTTATTAATATTGTTGCTTGTAATTATTGTTAGTTCTGTAATTGGAAAAGTTATGACAAATTCTTCAGATAAGCGGCGTAAGTCATCGTATGCCAAATGGATAGGTGGTGGACTGGGATGGGCTTTTGGTGGCCCAATAGGTGGTATTTTGGGTTTTATCTTCGGCTCGATGGTAGATGGGATGCAAAGTGGCGAGTATTCCTACACCGGCACATCTGACTTGCCTCAAGGTAGCGACCGTACGCGAAGGGCTGATTTTAGTATTAGCTTGCTTACATTGGCATCGGCTGTTATGAAAGTGGATGGACAAGTTTTAAAATCGGAACTTGATTATGTAAAACGTTTTTTGATCCAGCAATTTGGTCAGGAAGAAGCTGATAAGCAGATTCTGTTGCTTCGAGATATCCTTAAACAAGAAATCCCCTTGCATGATGTTTGTTTTCAAATTCGTGATATGATGGGCTATTCCAGCCGTTTGCAATTGCTCCATTTTTTATTTGGGCTTGCAGGTGCCGATGGACAACACCATACTGCCGAAGTTGATTTGATTCAGACCATTGCACGCTATATGAGCATTAGTGATACGGATTATCAATCTGTTAAGGCCATGTTTATTAAAGACTTGGCTGGTCCCTATAAGATACTGGGCGTAAGTCCTGAGTCAACCGAAGAAGAAATCAAGAAAGCATACCGACAAGCAGCCATCACGCACCATCCTGATAAAGTGGCCCATTTGGGAGAAGAGATACAACATGCCGCAAAGGAAAAGTTCCAGCAAATAAGTGCTGCCTACGAGGAAATTAAAAAACAGCGAAGCTTTAAATAATGTTGGAGTCGTATAAGCTAAAGCTTGAGCAGGCCAGGAAGCAATTGCCAGAAAGCCGGAAGTTTTTCGCACGACTTAAAAAACAAGCGCCCCACGACCTTGACCAAGCCGTACAAGAATTGCATGATGAGGTTTTTTCTGTAATAGATTGTTTGCAATGTGCTGCTTGTTGTGCTGGCTTAGGCCCAAGGGTAACAGATAAGGATATTCAACAAATGGCTCCGGCCTTGCGGGTCAAACCATCGGTGTTAGCCCAAAAATATCTAAAGCTCGACGAGGATGGCGATTATGTATTTAAAGCCATGCCATGTCCTTTTTTGATGGCCGATAATTATTGCAGCATCTATGTTAGCAGGCCCAAGGCCTGTGCGGGTTATCCCCACACCGACCGTAGGCGGTTTATTCAATTGCTTGATATAACACTGAAAAACTTGTTGGTGTGCCCAGCCGTGTTTGATATTGTGGCAGGGCTTAAGATAAGGTATAAATAAAAAAGGCTGCCAGTGGTGGCAACCTTTAGATTTAGAGGGATTTCAATTGGTTAGTCAAACCAACTTTTACGTTCTTTTTTAGGACCTTTTGGGCTTGATTTCTTATCAGATTTCTTTTCTTTTTTGCCTTTAAGGCTTGCCTTTTTATCTTTTTGCCAGCTAGTATCAGCCACTTCCTTCCATTTCTTTTTTACAGGTCCAAAACCTGATTCAGGCTTAGGTGGATCGCTGCGTTTGGTAAACCCACGGTCAGAACCCGTAGCTTGCCTATCACCGCGTTTTGGGTAGCTTGGTTCGTCATAAGTTCTGGAACGTTTGGCTTTAAAAGCGCTTCCATCTCCAGTCTCCGATTTTGGAATGGCTGTTTCAGCAATAAGGGCTATGCCATCAAACGATTTTCCTTTAAGTGCTTCACCAATTAGGTGTTCGTATTTTCTGTCAATTTCGAAGAAAGTGCATTTCTTCATAATCTCGATACGGCCAACTTCGGCATTGCGCAAATCGGGGGAATCGTTTATGATACCGATAATTGATGTGGGGTTAACACGGTTGTTCGATCCTACATTAATATATATACGTGCAAAATTGGTTTCACCATTTCGGTTGCTGCGGCGTTCACGTTCTACTTCACGGCGGCTTTTGCCTTCGGTACGGTCAATCGGATCAGGTATGCTGATATCACCGGCATCTTTGTAATAATTGGCAAATCTGCTGAATTCTTCCGAAACGAATCGCTTAATAAGCTCTTCGCGGCTTAACCACGACAGTTTGCTATAAACAGCTGGCAAGAACTGCTCAATCTGTTTTTCATCTACCTCAATATTCTCGAGTTTATCAATAACATTAAAGAGCTGTTTTTCACAGATTTCGCGACCTGTTGGCACTTTCTTGTGTTCAAACTTCTGTCCTACCAGTTTTTCAATCTGGCGAAGTTTCGAAAATTCCCTTGAGTGGGCTATCGAAATACTGATACCGCTTTTCCCAGCACGGCCGGTACGTCCGCTGCGGTGGATATAAACGTCCGTTTCCATGGGCAAGCTATAGTTGATGATGTGCGTAATATCGCTAACATCCAGCCCACGCGCAGCAACATCGGTGGCCACCAAAATCTGCAAATTGCGTATCCTGAATCGTTGCATTACCATATCACGTTGAGCCTGGCTCAAATCGCCATGTAAAGCATCGGCGTTGTAGCCATCGTGAATAAGTTTTTCGGCAACTTCTTTTGTATCGGTACGTGTTTGGCAGAAAACAATGCCATAGATATTTGGGTAAATATCACAAATCCTCTTAAGGCAGAGGTATTTGTCTTTAGCCATCACCGAATAGTAATGGTGTTTAAGGGTTTCGGCACCTGTATTACGACGGCTTACCTCAATTTCTTCTGGATTATGCATGTATTTACGTGCAATTTCAGAGATTTCGCGGGGCATCGTTGCCGAGAATAGTAAGGTTTGTTTGTCTTCTGGCGTTTCGGCCAAAATCGAATCCAATTCGTCCTTAAAGCCCATCGAAAGCATTTCGTCAGCTTCGTCGAGTACAAGGAAACTTACGTTGTCAATTTTCAAGACCTTGCGGTTTATCATATCCAAAACACGTCCAGGGGTTCCAACCACTATCTGTGCGCCTTTGCGTAAGGCTTTGATTTGGGTTTCTGCACTCGCGCCGCCATAAACAGCTACTACATTAATGCCCTTTTCATACTTTGAATAGTTTTTAAGGTCGTTGGTAATTTGAACGCAAAGCTCTCGGGTAGGACTCAGAATGATTGCCTGGGTAATGCCTGAGCTCAGGTCGATCTGTTGAATGATAGGAAGCCCGAATGCTGCGGTTTTCCCAGTGCCGGTTTGTGCAAAGCCCAATAGGTCTCTTTTTTCGGTCAACAGAAATGGAATGGCTTGTGCTTGAATAGGTGTTGGTACCTGAAACCCCAGTTCCTCAACTGCTTTCAGGAGGGTTTGGCTAATGCCAAGTTCAGTAAATGTATTCATTAAAATTATTTGAGTATTGGCTCCCCCGTGTATGGATAACGCCTGCAACCGCAGGGTTTGTTTACTATCCAAGAGTATCGTTCCTTTTAGGGCATTAAGGGCCAAAGATCAACACATCTACCAGATCCATGTATAGGAGAACTGAAAATCTGGCTGCAAAAGTACGGCTATTTATTTGATTGACAATCTATTTTTGGAAGTTTTAGTCGAAACTAGTTAAAAGGGAAGATGTTTGCCCTAATATTAATGTATAGGTAGGACGTTTCTTTTATGATGTTAATCGTAAGTTTCTTCTTGTTTCACAAGCTCTTTGGTGCTCAAAAGCCCACAAGCAGCGTAAATGTCTTGTCCGCGCGATGCTCGCAATGTTGTAAGTATCCCTTTTTCATTAAGCCTATTCTTAAAATAGGCCAGCGTTTCTTCGGTGCTCGATTCTAACGGGGTGCCTGGTATTGGATGAAAACGGATAAGGTTGATCCTGCATTTTATGCCATTGAGTAGGCGTGCAAGCTCATTTATATGCCTATTGGTATCGTTCAGGCCTTTAAACATGATGTATTCAAAAGAGACCCTGCGCTGTTTGTTCCAATCAAAGTCCTTGATAGTTTGTATAACTTCGTGCAGATGATACACGTTTTCTATCGGCATGAGCTTCCTTCGTTCATCTTCAAAAGGTGTGTGTAAACTAATGGCCAAATGACATTGGCTCTTATTGAGGTAGGTTTCGAGTGAAGGAACAATGCCAATGGTAGATACCGTTATCCGTTTAGGGCTCCAGCCAAATCCCCAATCCGCTGTTAATACTTCCAGGCTTTGCAAAACATTGTCAAGATTATCAAAAGGTTCGCCCATTCCCATATACACCACGTTTGAAAGGTTTTCAAATTCGGGGAGGCTTGTAATTTGGTTTATAATTTCTCCCGAGGTTAAATTCGCCTGAAAGCCTTGCTTGCCAGTCATACAAAACAAACAACCCATTTTGCAGCCAACTTGTGAAGAAACACAGAGCGTGGCCCTATCCTCTTCAGGTATATAGGCCGCTTCAATAAACCTTCGCGTACCGTGGTCGTACAAATATTTTTTTGTGCCATCTACTGATTGTTGCACCTTTACCGGTGTGCGTAAACCAACTTCATAGTTTTCTTTTAGGCGCTCGCGCCCTGCTTTGGCAATATTGGTCATCTGATCAATTGTGTTGCAGCGTTTTTTATACAACCATTCAGAAAGCTGTTTTCCAGTGAATTTTGGCAGTCCTAACTGTGTTGCTACTTCCTGAAGTTGGGTTTGGGTCATGCCTATAAGCTGTTCCATAAAGTAAACTTTGGTGCAAAAGTACCGTTTTGCGGTTAATGGTTTTTTATTTAGATTGATCCCACGCTATCTAGAAGTCGATGTTCTGGGAAATTAGTTCACGGCTAGTCACATCAAAAGTATATTTCCGATTGGATTCTGTCAAAACTGAAGCCCTTTTCAATCAAGATGTCCCGCGTATCAACCACCATTTCGGCGCTTCCACATAAATAAAATGTCAACGTTTTGTCATTAAAGTCATTGTGTTTCAAATAATCTGTAATCCTTCCATAAAACATGCCCGGATGTTGTTCACCTGAGCAGCATTTTACGTAGTTCTCTTTTAAGATGGCTTCTAACACCTCTTTATAGTAGAATTGCTTAAGCGTCCTGGCCCCTTGAATGAGGGTTTTTCCTTTGGCATAGCCCGAAAGGGCCATCGAAACAAAAGGTGCAATACCGGTTCCATTGGCAACCCATACCTCTTTTTCGGGTTTGCAAAAGAACGTTCCAAAGGGGTCAGAACAAAAAAGCGCATCTCCGGGTTGCAGCTTTGAAAGGAGCGGTGTGAGGCTTCCTCCCGGTTTTTCATCAAACAGAATGCTTATTTCTGGGTCTTTCTCTCCAGATGCTATACTATATAACCTCGAAATGCCACTTGGTTGAATCGCTAATCGTACCATTTGGCCCGCCGTAAAGTTATTAAACCTTTCAAAGCTTAACACATAAACGTTCGTTGCTATTTGTAACTTGTTAGATACGATTACTTTTCGCAGATTTGCTTTTGTGTGTTTATTCATCTTTTCTAACCACTTCAATGGTAAAATTTGCAGCTAAGGCAGCTATTGCACCTACCGCTGCAAGAATTGGGGCAATAACGGCACCTATCACGCCAATAGTTAAAGGTATCTCAATATAGGTTTTACCTTCATCATTTTTAATGATAATCCTCCTTATCGAACCTTCTTTTATCAGCTCTTCTACTTTTTTCAAAAGTTCTGAGCCTTTCACCTTAAATTCATTTGTATCCATGTGTGCTTGATTTTTAGTATTATATGTAAAAGTAATAGGGGTGAGTAGTATAGTTGGGTATTATTAAGCTCAATTGTTCATAGGCACTCACCCATTTTTAATCTCTAAAAGTACAAATTTCTGGAGCAATAGTTTACTTTTGCTGGCGATTTATTTAAACCTTGTTTATGTTTGCATATGCCCCTAACGATTCATCAAAGCTTTTAGCAGCAGCCAAAAGCCAAGTAAGGGCATTGTTTGCTAAAGATAGTACACCAAAGTATGCGTATCATAATTTTGATCATACGCAAATGGTTGTTCGTGATGCTTTATGGATTGGACAAGGCAGCGAATTGACACAAGTGCAACTTTTAGTGGTTGAGCTAGCAGCATGGTTTCATGATACTGGGTTTAGTAGAACGTATGCCTCGCACGAAGAGGAAGGTGCTGTTTTAGCTAAGGCTTTTTTATACAAGCATGGTGTTGATGGAAACCTGGCTGATGACGTAGCCGATTGTATTAGGGCTACTCGCATGCCACAAAGGCCCAATGGAATTGTTCAACAAGTGTTGTGTGATGCTGATTTAGCCTATTTAGGCAGCAATCAATTCTTTGATGTATCTGATAAACTGTTGATCGAATGGCAAGAGCATAAGCAAAATGACCTGGATGAGAATGAGTTTTCCATGGTATCTGAAGAATTTTTGCTCAACCATATCTATTTTACTTCATTTGCAAGGACCTTCCTTGATAGCGGAAAAGAGCGAAATTTAAAACTCTTGACTATTCGCAATAAAAGCTTAAGATCTATTTAACTTATTATAAATCAAATTAATATGTCACGTATTTTAGAGAATTTAGAACCAAAGCAAGTTTGGCAGTATTTTGAAGACATTTGTCAAATTCCAAGGCCATCGAAAAAAGAAGGCTTGATTGGAACGTACTTGATGAACTTTGCAAAATCTCATAGGCTTGATGCAAGGATGGATGACGCTGGTAATGTAGTGATTTGCAAAGCGGCAAGCAAAGGATTTGAAAACAGGCCGGTTATCGTTTTACAAAGCCATATGGATATGGTTTGTGAGAAGAACAGTGATGTGGTTCATGATTTTGACAAAGACCCTATTCAACCTTGGATTGATGGGGATTGGGTAAAAGCAAAAGGGACAACACTTGGTGCGGATGATGGCATTGGAATGGCGGCTCAGTTGGCAGTATTGGTAGCCCAAGATTTGCAGCATGGCCCAATAGAATGTTTGTTTACGGTTGATGAAGAGACGGGGTTGACAGGTGCCGCAGCATTGCAACCAGGTTTTATTACCGGTGAGATTTTGCTAAACCTTGATAGTGAGGATGAAGGCGAGATATTTGTTGGATGTGCTGGCGGAATTGATACTGTTGCCACTTCAACCTATAATAAGAAGCCGGTTCCAATAAACCATGCTCCATATCGTATCAAGGTATCGGGTTTAAAAGGTGGGCATTCTGGCGATGATATCCATAAAGGTTTTGGTAATTCTAATAAAATCTTAAACAGGTTTTTATGGCAGGCTTCTAAAGAATTTAAAATCAGGGTATCAGAAATCAATGGAGGTAATTTGCGCAATGCCATTCCCCGAGAGGCTTGGGCTGTTGTAATGGTACCTCATAAAACGGAAACTGCTTTTCTTGAAGCTTTTAAACTATACTTAACCCAAGTAAAAACAGAGTTTAGCGTCACCGAGCCAGAACTCAGCATTCAATGCGAAGTTGTAGAACCACCAGTTTACATCATTAATAAGAAATCACAGAGAAATTTGCTCAATGCCTTATATGCTTGTCCTCATGGTGTTATAGCTATGAGCCAAAGGATGCCAGGAATGGTAGAAACCTCAACGAATTTGGCTTCAGTTAAGTTTGTTGGTGAAAATCAAATAATTGTTACTACAAGTCAACGGAGTGATAGTGAAACTGCAAAAGTAGATATTGCCCGTATGGTAGAAAGTGTGTTTAAACTTGCCGAGTTTAAGGTTGTTCATGGAGAAGGTTATCCTGGTTGGACCCCCAACCCCGATTCGCCCATATTGCGAAAATCAGTTCAATCTTATGAGCAATTATTTGGAAACAAGCCTATTGTAAGGTCTATTCATGCTGGTTTAGAGTGCGGGCTCTTCTTAGAAAAGTATCCCTATCTTGATATGATATCATTTGGACCTACTTTAAGAGGCGTTCATTCTCCTGATGAAAAAATTGACATTTCTACAGTGAAGAAGTTTTGGGCTTTTTTAGTAGATATCCTAAAAAACGCTTGATATACAAGTAGTTAATTAAGTATCGATTCAAAAGTCGGATTTGAGTAGCTATGTTTCATATGCCGAAATAGGATCAATCTCGAAAGAACTTATAAACATTTTGACGTAAAGGCTGGTTCTGTTCGAATCAGCCTTTTTTCTCTTAATATTTACCTAATATATTGAATCATTGTTTGTTAAGTGTTTTTTTTCAAAATCCATGATTTTGGGCACTTTTAGGCAAAAACGAGGATAAAGTCATAAAAGTGAGAAATTTTGGTTTTATATGTAATAAAATGATTTACAGAATAATAGCAATATTGAAAGCGAAAATGGCAGAATGAGTTAAAGGAGGATGTAAAAAAATCTTCATTTTTTTTTAACTGTTAATCAATACGTTATAAACTATTTTCAAATTTTTTTGAAAGGGGGCTTGTTTGGTAAAAAACTTTTGGCTTACCTTTGCAGCCTCATTCGACGGGGTTCTCACACAAAATTGATACTGGAAAAACGAAATGCGAAAAATTTTTTAGCATTTTTTTTTAACAGAATGTAAAAGTAAAGAAAAAAGTATTTACCTTTGCAGCCCCAAAATAAGGAATAAAAGTTCTTTGATATACTGGAGTAATTAAATCGTAGCGGATACCTTGAAATTCGA
>CAZKHA010000147.1:5540-8719 GCA_964552325.1 uncultured Bacteroidales bacterium | reverse complement strand
ATAAGAACAGTGTTGATGGCGAATCTGTTGATAGGGGTTATTACCCGGGTTACACCAGTAGCATGTATGACAAGACGCCCAAGTGGCGGCATGTGGCAATATCCTTCAACAAACGGGCTTTAAAGGTTTACTTAGATGATGCGCGTGTGCTTAACATTCCCAATTTAGGCTACAATCCAACTGGTTTTTCAATTGGTAAACAGAATGTATCGGGCAAAGACCCAGGTTATACCAAAAACTTCCGCATTGCTAAAGGCGCTGTTCCACTGTATGATAAGGTGTTAACCGATGGCAAATTCGTAACTACCGGGATTAAGTTTGATGTAAATAAAGCCACCATCAAAGCCGAATCGATGGGTACCATCAACTACGTTGTAAAAATGATGAACGACAACCCTGGGCTGAATTTTGTGGTTGAAGGCCACACCGATAGCGATGGGGAAGATGCCAAGAACATGAGCCTTTCCGAAGCCAGGGCCAAAGCAATACTTGAAAAGATGGTGGAATTGGGAATTAGCGAAGGCCGACTGAAAACCAAAGGATGGGGCGAAAGCAAGCCGATTGCTGGAAACGACACACCCGAAGGCAAAGCCCAAAACAGAAGAGTAGAATTTGTAAAGTTTTAATAATTAATCTATAAGAAATGAAAGTACTCAGAAACCTGCTGTTTCTGTTGGCGGGATTCGTATTGTTAAGTGTTTCCGCCTGCAAAGATGATCCTGAACCAGAACCCCAACCAACACCCAGCGAAGTAAAAATTGCCTCCAATGTACATGTACTGGATGCCACTGTATTAACCTTTATGGAACCGCTTGATACAATTAGCTTTCAGCTTAAGTTTGCACTTTGGCCATCAGGCCAGGCTGCCCCAAAAGTGGGTGAGATATTGGTAGGCGGCATTAGCCAAAGCACACCGTATGGCGTATTGCGAAAAGTTACCAGCGTTTCGCCTTATGGAGCGGGTTATGCTTGTGCCACTAGCCCTGCCAAGCTAGATGAGGTTATCCTTCAAGGGAAGATACAGCTTCACAACCAAAAGCTTACACCGCAAATGATTAAAAAAGTAACATTAGCACCCGGTGTTAAGCTTAATCAAACCAAAAGCACCAACTTGCTGGGCTTTGATATGTCGTTTGAGACAAATCTTACCAGCAATGGTCACGCTAAAGCCTATGGTAATGTCTATTTTGATATGGGTTTCAATTTTGATTTTTCGGTTAGCTTAATTGATGGTGTTCAGTTTGAATCCTCACTCGACATTACGCAGCAAGCAGGTTTGGGGCTTAAGGCCACGGGAAATTGGAATGGGCAAGAAAAACAATTGGGCGAAATGCTTTTTGCCCCTTGGGTTATACAGGTTGGTCCTGTGCCTGTTGTGTTTGTTCCCAAAGCCACCCTTAAGTTAAAGTCAGGAGCCGGCATAAGTGCCGAAGTTACAACCTATGCCTGGGAAAAACTCGAAACCAAACTTGGTCTGGCTTACGACTCACGTGATGACAACCCATGGGATTTAATAAATGAATGCAACCCTCAATACGATTTGCAGTGGCCGAGCCTTAACGCCGACGCCAATTTCTATCTAAAAGTTGGTCCCTCCGTAAGCCTAAAACTGTATGGGGATTCTGGCCCATTCTTCGATGTGATGGCAAAGTCGAACCTTGAAGCAAGCGTTACTTCCAAATCACCCGAAACAAATTTCAACCTGAATTTCGAACTCTGGCTCGAAGCCAACGCCGGCATCGATATCTCCTTATTAGGGTTTTTGGATTATAGTTATAGCACCAACTTGTTCGAGAAGTTGATATGGTCCCTCAAAAGAAATGGTGAACCTATACCCAGCGGTATTGCCATTACGGCACCATCTGAAAACAGTAATGTTATGGTTGGCTCAACAGTGCCAGTTATCCTGTTGGTAAATGGTCAACCTACTGAAGGTGTTAAGATTTATCTTGATAATGGGCTGCTTACCTCGCTCAATCAATCTCCATACAGCTGGCAATGGCAAATTCCTGAACAAGAGGGTATTCATGCACTAAAAGCTGAAGCTACCATTGGCGGCGAACTCTTTACCCATTCTATAAACGTTAACATAACCAAAGCTACTTGGACTGAAACCTTGTTGGCTGGTTTAAAACCCTGGGAAACAATTAATGGACTAAGCTTTAGCAGTTACAATTCGGGAATGGCTGTAGGCTATGGATGCGAGGCTTTTGGAAGCTCACCCTGTTACGGCTTTGTAGCCACAACCTCCGATGGAGGCAAAACATGGTCGAAAAGCTTTGAAGTTGAAAATGGCTTTGGTGGTTTTGAGGATGTTGTGATGAATGGAAGCTCGGCCATTATTGCCGGTGATAACCTTGGGGTTTATTGGTTAAACAATGGCGATTGGGTGCATATGGAAGATCAGTATGGTGAATATATTTCTGGTGCAAGGCTTGGTGTTTCTGATGCTGGCACACTGGTGGTGGCTGATGGATCAAACATTAATGTTTTGGCTGATGAGTTGTGGTACACCAGCGGAAATGGGGAAGTTAGCATAGTACCCGAGATATTTGGTGGTACCGAACAACCCAAAATAGTTGATATGGCTTTTGGAAAAGATGGAGTGGGCTATTTTGTGGGCTATTCTATTGGCCCTCAAAGTTGGATGTATAAAACCCAAGATGGTGGGATGACATGGAACCAAGTTGCTACACCTGGGGGCGCCAACTATGAACTTAGTGCTGTAACCGTGGCCTCGAATGGGAATGTAATTGTAACAGGGCGTTCGCTGAACGATGGCCCTGAAATCTACAAATCAACTAACGAAGGCACATCGTGGACTAAAGCCCAGATTCCTGCTTATTTTGGCGGCGCTTATTATGATCTTTATACATTGAAGGACGTTGTGATGGTTGACGAGAACATTGGTTATGCCGCAGGAGTGTTTGGCACACAGTTCCCTAGCTCGTCTATCATTAGCACATCTGATGGAGGCCTTACTTGGATAGCTTCAAGCTTTATTCCGCAGTATCCTTATTACGAAGTAAATAAGCTGGTGTTTCTTGATAAGTATCATGGTTGGGCTGGTGGCTATTCGTACCCAAATCCTACTGGAGGAAGCAATGGAACCTTATATCCTGCCCTATTCCGCTTTGGTTTAGGAAAATAACACATGTATCCAAAAATATATTCTTAGT
>CAZKHA010000147.1:0-5440 GCA_964552325.1 uncultured Bacteroidales bacterium | reverse complement strand
TAATTGAATACCAGGTTGAAGGCATGAGCAAGGGAACAAAAACTTTCTGGTTTGATGATTATGGACGCATCCAGTGTACCCGAACCACCACCACGGTTAAGGTTATGGGTTTTTCTTCCACCGAAGATAAACTCGAGATCCGGACAAAAGAATGGGTTTACAACATTGATATGAAAGAAAAAACCGGTACAAAAATTAAAACGGATGCTGCTATGTCGCCAATAGATAATACCTATTCGGGATTAACGGATGCGGAGAAAAAACAATTTGTTGAAGGAGTTGAACAATCCATGAAAATTAAGGACGTAGGCACTGGTGAAGTGCTCGGTCGTTCCTGTAATATAAAAGAAGTGGGCGATGGCAACAAAATGTGGCTCTACAAGAATATTACCCTGAAATCGGAAGTAGGCTCGGGTATGATAAAAGTAAATGAAACTGCTACAAAGTTTGACGAAAACAAATCCATTCCAGCTACGCAGTTCCAACCTCCAGCAGGCATTAAAATTGAAGATAAAACGGAGGAAATGAAAAAAATGATGGAAGGTTTCAATATGAACGAAGAATAAGGGTTGCTATAAATTATTCAAAGCCTGCATAGTGCAGGCTTTTTTTATTCGCATATTGTAAATAGCCCTGCCCGCCATGTTGGATATTTGGTGTACTTTTGCTGCCTTTTAATCCAACCTTATGATTTCAGTTGATGGGCTTGCGGTGGAATTTGGCGGTACCACCTTGTTTAAGGATATTTCTTTCGCAATCAACGATAAAGACCGAATAGCATTGATGGGGAAGAATGGTGCCGGTAAATCGACCATGCTAAAAATAATTGCCGGAGAACGCGCGCCAACACGTGGACGTATTTCGGCTCCAAGAGATGCTGTTATTGCGTATCTGCCTCAACATCTTATGGTTGATGATGACCGGACTGTGTTTGAAGAAGCTTCTCAAGCCTTTGCTCATTTATTTGAGATGGAGACGGAAATGAACAGGCTGAATGAAGAGTTAACATCTCGTACAGATTATGAATCAGATGAATACTATGAGATAATTGAACGAGTATCGGTCTTAAGCGAGAAGTTCTATTCAATTACGGATACCAACTACGAAGCCGATGTTGAAAAGATTTTGTTGGGCTTGGGCTTTTTGCGTTCCGACTTTAACCGCCCTACAAGCCAATTTAGCGGTGGATGGCGAATGCGCATCGAATTGGCCAAGATTTTGCTCAAAAAACCTGACCTTATCCTGCTCGATGAGCCTACTAACCACTTAGATATCGAATCGGTTCAATGGCTCGAAGATTTTTTGATGAACAGTGCCAAGGCTGTAATCATTATTTCGCACGACCGTGCTTTTGTTGACAATATCACCACCCGAACCATCGAAATTACGATGGGCCGGGCGTATGATTATAAGGTGAATTACTCAAAATACCTCGAGTTGCGCAAGGAGCGTCGTGAGCAACAACAAAAGCAGTTTGATGAGCAACAGAAAATGATAGCTGAAACCCAGGAGTTTATCGACCGCTTTAAGGGAACCTATTCAAAAACACTGCAGGTTCAATCGCGGGTGAAGATGCTCGAAAAGCTTGAATTGGTTGAAGTTGATGAGGAAGATACCTCATCATTGCGATTAAAGTTCCCGCCTTCACCTCGGTCGGGCAGCTTTCCGGTTATAGCTCACGAGGTTGCAAAAAGCTACGATGAACAATTGGTGTTTGCCGATGCTTCGTTTTCTATTACAAGGGGCGAGCGCGTAGCCTTTGTTGGCCGTAACGGCGAAGGGAAATCTACGTTGGTAAAGGCAATTATGGGCGAAATTGCTTTTGATGGCTCCTTAACAATTGGTCATAATGTAATGATTGGGTACTTTGCTCAAAACCAAGCTTCGCTGCTAAACGAAGATATAACCGTATATCAAACCATTGACGACGTGGCTGTAGGTGAGATTCGTACAAAAATCAAAGATTTACTCGGGGCTTTTATGTTTGGTGGAGATACCTGGACTAAAAAAGTGAAAGTGTTGTCAGGAGGCGAACGTACACGCTTGGCAATGATTAAGCTGCTGTTAGAGCCCGTAAACCTGCTTATACTCGATGAGCCCACCAACCATTTGGATTTAAGGACCAAAGACATCCTAAAAAGTGCACTGAAAGATTACGATGGCACTTTAATATTAGTGTCGCACGACCGTGATTTTTTGGATGGCTTGGTAAACAAGGTCTTTGAATTTGGCAACAAGCGTGTGAAAGAACATCTTAGCGATATTAGAGGTTTTCTCGAAAATAAGAAAATGGACAACCTAAAGGAAATAGAACGATCTAAACAAAAATAGTGCCTTCACTTTACCTGTTATAACCTGTAAAACCATCCTATGAATACGCAGCAAACCAATAATCCGTTACATGGCAAGACCCTGGAAGTGATTCTGCAAGAGCTACTTGGGCATTATGGATGGGAGCGATTGGGCAAGATAATTACCATTCGTTGTTTTACCGAAAACCCAAGCATTCAATCAAGTTTGAAGTTTTTACGCAAAACCCCTTGGGCTCGCACAAAGGTTGAAGAACTTTACAAAACCTTGCCGCATGTAAAGGTTAAGTGAAAATGTTGTATGCTTTCAGAGCTTGAAATGTGCACGTAATTGGTTGATTTTGTTGTTGAAGCAAGAAATTAGCAAGGGTATAATATCTGGCAGATGGCTGGCTTATGGTTAGTCCTCTTTTTTTTGTCTATCGCTTTCTGTAAAATGCGTGTGATTTGCCAGGGCAAGCGGCAATTCGTGGCCTATTTTATCTATAGGTATTCAACTATTTTGTTTTCTCAATTGTTTGTATTACTATTGGGGTTTAAACTAGTTTTAAAAGCCATACTAGTTGTTGGCTTGGTTAACTGACTACTTCAATCTGTATAATTATCCAAAAAGAACTGCTTTACTTATGAAAACCGATCAATTATTCTACAAACTTAGTGATAATCAAACTCCTGCTTTTGACAAGGAATTTGCTTTTCAGCCCGATTTAATTTTTGCATTTGGTTGTCCGCGGGCCATTCAGAATTCAAAAATTACCCAATCACTTCGATCAAAGTATCCAAATGCCCTAATTACTGGATGCTCAACAGCCGGTGAAATAGCCGGAACCACTGTAACAGACAGTTCTGTTGTGCTGTCGGCGGTAGCGTTTAAAACCACTAAGCTTGATTACCAAATGGTTTCGTTGGTAGATGTTGGAGGCGACAGTTACCTAGCGGGTGCCGAATTAGTTGAAAAGTTTAATCCCGAAGGCCTTAAGCACATTTTTATTCTTTCAGATGGCTTGCAGGTTAATGGTACAGAGCTTGTTAAGGGTATTCGTAGTAAATTGCCTCTAGGTGTAAATGTAACGGGTGGATTGGCAGGCGATGGTACCGATTTTAAGCAGACATGGGTTGTTAATAATGATGGCACAGCTCAAATGGGTGTTATTGCAGCCATTGGCTTTTATGGCGATGCCATTCATATTGGCTATGGCTCTATGGGAGGATGGGATAGTTTTGGTATTGAACGCCTTGTAACACGATCGGTTAAGAATGTACTGTATGAAATTGATAATCAACCCGCATTGGCATTGTATAAATCATTTTTAGGCGAAAAAGCCAAGGAGTTGCCTTCTTCAGGTTTATTGTTTCCTTTAAGTGTTCGTGCTGAGCACAGCACAGAACCCTTGGTGCGCACCATACTAGCGATTGATGAAGATGCACAAAGCCTTACGTTTGCCGGCGATGTGCCCGAAGGCTCGTTTGTAAAATTGATGAAAGCCAATGTAGATCGGTTGATTAAAGGTGCTGCAGGTGCCGCCGAGGTAAGCATCAAACCTTTTGACGGAAAGATACCAGCTTTTGCTATCTTAATAAGTTGCGTTGGTCGCAAATTGGTGCTTAAGCAAATAGTGGAAGAAGAAGTAGAGGCTGTGAGCGATTCCCTTGGAAAAAAAGCCTGTCTTACGGGTTTTTACTCCTATGGTGAACTTGCCCCATTCCTGCAAGATACACGATGTGAACTACACAACCAAACGATGACGGTTACCTTGTTCCACGAAGACTAATATTACGTTTAAAAAGAGTTATAATATAAATGATTTTGTATGCATAGGCTGCTTAAGCGACAAATATCCCGATATTTAGGTGAGGCCGAGGTTGAGGCAGAACGCTTGAAAGAATTTTTGGCTGGTGTTGATGAGGCATATCAAAACTTTGATCAAGACTACCGTCAGCTTGAGCTTACCCTTGAGCTAAGTGCCAAGGAATCGTTTAGGGAGTTAACTAATTTAAAAAATGCAATTTACACAGCTGCATTAGTGGTTATTACCGACCACAAAGGCCGCATTCAGTTTGTAAACGAGAATTTTGAAAAAGTGTCGGGTTTTAAAGCTGAAGAGCTTGTGGGTCAGAATCATAGCCTGCTTAAATCGGGATACCATTCCAATGAGTTCTTTAAAGAGATGTGGGAAACCATTAGTGTTGGAAAAGTTTGGAAAGGCGATGTGCTGAACCGGTGTAAGGATGGCAGCTTTGTTTGGCTCGATAGTACCATTGTACCTATGCTAAACGAGGTCGGCATTCCAAATCAGTATATTACCATCCGCAAAGATATCACCAATGAGAAAAATGCGGAATTGGCAATACGTTCGTATGCTGCTGATCTTGAAAAGAAAAACAGTGAACTCGACCAATTTGCCTATATCGTATCCCATGACCTTAAAGCCCCCTTGCGCGCCATTAATAACTTGAGCGAATGGATTGAAGAAGATATTGGCGACAATATGTCTGATGACGTTAAGAACCATATGGCTTTGTTGCGTGGAAGAGTTAAACGCATGGAGTTGCTTATTAATGGCATCCTTGATTATTCGCGAGCTGGCCGCATCCGCACCCGTGAAGAAAACATTGATTCGCGGCACCTTGTAGGTGATATTGTTGACACCTTGGCCATCCCGAAGCGTTTTAGAATATCGTTTTTGGGTGATTTCCCGGTGTTTAAAGCCGAACGACTGGCATTTGAACAGGTTATTACCAATTACATCAGCAATGCGGTAAAGTACAACAACAACCCTGATCCTGTTATTACCATTGGTTGTACCGAGAGCGATGTTGACTATACCTTTTGCGTTTCAGATAATGGACAGGGGATCGACAAAGAATTCCATGATAAAGTATTCGTGATTTTTCAAACCTTGCAATCGCGCGATAAGGTTGAAAGCACGGGAGTTGGATTAGCCATTGTTAAGAAAATTGTAGAAGACAAAGGCGGAAGGGTTTGGGTGGAATCGAGCCTTGGACATGGTGCTTCTTTTTATTTTAGCTGGCCTAAACTTATTGATTAAAAATTGATTATAAAAAAACATGCCTGATAAAGTGATACATATAATGCTGATAGAAGACGACGAAATTGACGTGATGAACGT
>CAZKHA010000146.1:0-8790 GCA_964552325.1 uncultured Bacteroidales bacterium | reverse complement strand
TCTGTAGTCCTTGCATTGCTTGTGCTGCAAGGCTGCAAATCGCCACAAGGCCCGGCTATTGAAACAGCAACGTTTGGCCAAATGCCCGATGGGCGCGAAGTGAAAATCTTTACCTTAACCAACTCGCATGGCTACAAAGCCCGCATCACCGACTATGGCGCCAAGTTGGTGAGCCTTGAAGTTCCGGATAAAGATGGCCAATTGGCTAATGTAATTTTAGGTTACGACTCGCTTTCAAGCTACTTAACCGGTGACCAGTATTTTGGAGCCACCGTGGGCCGTTATGCCAACCGCATTGCCAAAGGAAAATTCACCTTAAACGGCAAAGACTATCAATTGGCCCTCAACAACGGTCCAAACCACCTGCACGGAGGCCCCGGGGGCTACCAAAGCGTGCTTTGGGATGCAGAGGTATTGCAGCAGGATGGTTTCCCTATTTTGAAATTTACCTACCAAAGCCCTGACGCGGAAGAAGGCTATCCGGGCAAGCTGCAAATAGAGGTATCCTATCTTTGGGACGACAGCAACAGCCTTGTTATTACCTATAAAGCCGTTGGCGATCAAGACACCTACGTCAACCTTACCCACCATTCGCTCTTTAACCTGAAGGGAGCTGGCAATGGCGATATCCTCGGCCATGAGCTCATGCTGGCTGCCGATGCCTTCACACCTGTTGACAGCACACTGATACCTACGGGCGAAATCAGGCCAGTAGTAAATACACCATTTGATTTTACCACAGCTACGGCCATCGGAAAACGCATAAATGATGCTGACGAACAGCTAAAAGTTGGAAACGGCTACGACCACAACTGGGTGCTGACCAAGAAGAAAGAATTCGATTTGGCCGCCGCCCTCTACGAGCCGCATTCCGGACGCTTGATGGAGGTGTTTACCACCGAACCTGGCATTCAGTTCTACTCCGGCAATTTCTTGGATGGCTCACAAATTGGTTCGGGCAACAAACCCTACAATTTCAGGTATGGACTGGCCCTCGAAACCCAACATTTCCCCGATTCCCCCAACCAACCCAGTTTCCCCAGCACCTTGCTCAAGAAAGGGGAGGAGTACCATCAAAAAACGGTTTATAGGTTTTCAACGCGTTAGTTTCCTTTCAAGGCCATACTTTTAACCACAACCAAAAATCTCCAACCAAAATGAAAAACTTCTTGTTATGGACCCTTTGCACCCTGGTGTTTACGGCCTATGGTCAAACATCACAAAAATCCTTAAACCTCAATGTAGCCTGGAAGTTTGCGCAAGGCGATGACCCCACGTATTCGTCCGCGGCTTTTGATGACTCGGGCTGGAAAACCATCCCCGTTGACCGCATCTGGGAATCATCGGGATACGATCCCTACGATGGGTTCGCGTGGTTCCGGCTTAAAGTGTTTATCCCGTCAAGCCTCATGCAAGATGCCCAGCTTAAGGATAGTTTGCGTATCTACCTCGGGAAAATCAACAATTTTGATCAAACCTTTCTGAATGGGGCGCTCATAGGTAGCAACGGCAAAAATGCAAAGCCCGAAATGGCATCCGATACCAACTTTAAACATGCCCCCACCAATTACTATGATAAAAAGAGGTCCTATACATTGGCCATAAACGACCCAAGGGTTTTGTGGGATAAGGAAAACCTGATTGCCGTACGCGTGTTTGATGAAGGAGGCCAGGGAGGAATGTACACCGGCGACCAAGCCATTTTAATGACCAAACTTCACGATTATCTGCTTATCCAACACAACCTAAGCCCTTATACATTCAACAATGGAAGTTTGATTAAGACGGTAAGCGTACGCAACACCTCAAAATCGTATAGCATAAAGGGCGAGTTTGAAATAGAAGCCAAGAACAAAGTTAAGGGCAACAAAATCTTTGAAAAAGAGTCAGCAATTACCCTAAAACCTGGTGAACACAAGGCATTTGAGGTCGAAATCAAACAATTAAATCAGTCAGCATTAATTGCTTATTCCTTTGAGTTTGAAAACGGCGGCGAAGAGATTTCCATTACCGAAGAAACGCCCTACATAACTACACCGCCCGCCCCAAAAAGCCCAAGGATCAATAGCCCCTTGGTTACTGCTGCCCGTCCCGGGAAACCTTTCTTGTTCACCATTCCGGCTACTGGCCTTAGGCCCATGCGTTTTAGTGTAGATAACTTGCCAAAAGGCTTATCCATTGATGAAAACTCAGGAATAATTTCAGGTAAGTTGCATGAAGAAGGTACCTATATGGTAAACCTTAAAGCCCAAAATGCCATAGGCGAAGCTACCCGAAAACTTACCATCTCCATTGGCAACCGAATTTGCCTTACACCGCCCATGGGTTGGAATAGTTGGAATTGCTGGGGGCTGGCCGTTGATGAACAAAAAGTGGTGGCCAGTGCCCGCACCTATAAAAACAAAGGCTTGATGAACCATGGCTGGAATTATATCAACATTGATGATGGCTGGGAAATCCATCGTGACAAGGAGCCCAAGCGCGATGCTGAGGGCAATATCCTTACCAATGAAAAGTTTCCTGACATGAAGCGATTGGGCGATAGTATTCATGCGCTGGGCTTAAAGTTTGGGATCTACAGTTCGCCAGGGCCGCTGACCTGCGGAGGCTATACGGCCAGCTACCAACACGAGGAGCAAGATGCACGTTCATTTGCCCGATGGGGTGTAGATTATTTGAAGTACGACTGGTGTTCGTATGACGGCATTGCCAAAGATACATCGCTGGCCGAACGCAAAAAGCCCTATTTTGTAATGCGTGATGCATTGTCAAAAGTCGATCGCGATATTGTTTACAGCCTTTGCCAGTACGGCATGAGCAAGGTATGGGAATGGGGCGATGAGGTTGGAGGCAATCTTTGGAGAACCACCGGCGACATTACCGACACCTGGCAAAGCCTAAAAGAAATTGGGTTTAATCAAATTCAAAATCAGGCTTTTGCCAAACCGGGTAATTGGAATGACCCCGATATGTTGATCGTGGGCTGGGTAGGCTGGGGGCCAAATCTGCATCCTACAAGGCTTACGCCCGATGAACAATATACGCATATTTCGCTGTGGTGTTTGCTTTCGGCTCCCCTGCTCATTGGTTGCGATCTCGAACGTCTCGATGATTTCACGCTGAACCTGCTTACCAATGATGAAGTGCTTGCCATTGATCAAGATACCCTTGGGCAACAGGCCAAGCGTACGCTGGTTGAAGGTGATGTTCAGGTATGGGTCAAGGATTTGGCCGATGGCGGCAAGGCGCTTGGCGTTTTTAACCTAGGCGAAACAACGGCTAACTATCATCTTGACTTGTCAAAATTAGGATTGGCTGACAAGGGCGAGCTTCGCGATTTATGGCGGCAGCAATCGCTTGGCAAAGCAAAATCGCCCGTAGTGCTCGACGTCCCGTCTCATGGTGTTGTTTTATTAAAACTGAAGTAAACATGAAAAGGATTTTGTTTTTTTTGCTGTTCGTGAGTGCGGTTTCGTCGCTTTATCCCCAAACCTGGAGCCCTGCCGGCGAAAAAATTAAAACCCATTGGGCTAAAGGCCTCGATGTTGAAAAAGTTTGGCCCGAGTACCCACGACCCGCCTTGGAACGTAGCCAATGGTTGAATTTGAATGGTTTATGGGAGTATGCCGTATTGCCCAAAGGGAGACCCGTCCCCGCTGAGTTTCAAGGAAAAATCCTCGTCCCTTTCGCGATAGAATCCTCCTTGTCGGGCGTTCAGAAAACCGTTGGAGCGGGCAACGAGCTGTGGTATCGGCGTAGTTTTACGATTCCAAAGGAATGGAAGTCGAAAAATGTGGTGCTCAATTTTGGGGCAGTGGATTGGAAAGCAGATGTTTGGATAAATGGATTGTTGATAGGTTCGCACAAAGGGGGATATACCGCATTTTCGTTTGATATAACTCCATATCTGGTACCAGGCCTTTCGCAAGAGATGGTCGTGCGCGTTTGGGATCCTTCTGACGAAGGCTTTCAGCCGCATGGCAAGCAAGTTACACGGCCTGGAGGCATCTGGTATACATCTGTTACCGGCATCTGGCAAACCGTCTGGCTCGAACCTGTAGGAAATGCCTATGTAACGGGCCTTAAAGCAATTCCAGATATTGATGGGGGTTCAGTTAGCATTACCGCACAATGCATAGGTGCTATGCCTGGCGATTTGGTGAATGTTCAGGTTATGGATGGCGCTACCATGGTAGCTGCCGCAAATGGCTTACCTGGAATGGAAGTGCTGCTAGCCCTGCCCAATGCCAAACTTTGGAGCCCTGAGCATCCCTTTTTATATCATATAGAGGTAAGCATCCTACGAAATGCAAGGCCCATCGATTTTGCCAAAAGCTACTTTGGGATGCGTAAAATCTCGATGAAAGCAGATAAGTACGGAACCATGCGTATGCAATTGAACAACAAAGACTATTTTCAATTTGGCTTGCTCGACCAAGGTTGGTGGCCCGATGGACTATATACGGCGCCCTGCGATGAAGCCCTGAAGTTTGATATCGAGAAAACCAAGGAATTGGGATACAATCTTATCCGAAAGCATGTTAAGGTTGAGCCCGCACGCTGGTATTACCATGCCGATCGCCTGGGTATCTTGGTTTGGCAAGATATGCCAAGCGGTGACCAAGGCCCCGAATGGCAGATGGAGGCCTACTTTAATGGCCGCGAAGCCCAGCGTTCACCTGAATCAGAAGAAAATTTTAAAAAGGAATGGAACGGCATCATCGATCTGTTGATTTCGAGCCCGAGCGTGGTGGTTTGGGTGCCATTTAATGAGGCTTGGGGTCAATTTAAAACCACCGAAATCGCCCAATGGACCAAATCTTACGATCCCTCGCGTTTGGTGAACCCCGCCAGTGGTGGCAACTATTATCCTGTTGGTGATATGCTTGATGTGCACAATTATCCTGAACCTCGTCTCAAAATGTATGACCCTCAGCGGGTTTGTGTGCTAGGCGAATATGGCGGTATTGGTTTGGCAATGCCGGGTCATTTGTGGCATAGCGAACGAAATTGGGGATATGTGCAGTACAAAACCGCTCAAGAAGCAACAGATGCATATATTGCCTATGCCGAGAAGCTAAAAGAATTGGTAATCAAAGGATTTTCAGCCGCTATTTACACCCAAACAACCGATGTGGAAGCCGAAGTAAATGGAATTATGACCTACGACCGCGCCCTCATAAAACTGGAAGCCGACCGGATACGAAAGATTAACCTCGAAGTTTGCAAATCACTTGAAAAGATAGAAAATGAATAAGCGTAAGATTGTTTTTGGCATGCTGATTAGCCTGCTGTGGCTTCCCGGAGTGTTTGGGCAAACCACCTCAAGCCCGTGGTATAAGGGTAATCGAGTACCCTTGATTTCAACACAATATATTGCTTTGCCCATTGGGGCCATCCAGGCGCAAGGGCATTTGTTGACCATGCTCCAACTGCAACGCGACGGGCTTACCGGAAATCTTGATAGTATTTACCATTTGGTTTGCGGACCTGACAACGGCTGGTTAGGTGGCAAAGGCGATTGTTGGGAACGAGGCCCATATTGGATAGATGGATTGGTTCCGCTGGCCTACCTGCTAAATGATGCTACCTTAAAAGCCAAGGCACAACAGTGGGTTGAATGGGCAATAGCTAACCAACGGCCCGATGGATATTTCGGACCTTATCCTTTGCCCGAAGGAAGTCCAAAGATAAAAGGCACGCAACAAACCCGCAGCGAAGATTGGTGGCCCAAGATGGTGATGCTAAAAGCACTCCAACAGTATTACATGGCTACACAAGATGATCGCATCCTTAAGCTGATGACACAATATTTTCGCTATCAACTTAAGAATCTTCCACAAACGCCCTTAAACCATTGGACCTGGTGGGGCCAGCAAAGGGGAGGCGATAACCTTCAGGTTGTTTTATGGCTTTACAATCAAACCGGTGATACCTTCCTGCTAGACCTGGCAGAACTTATTCATAAACAAACCTTTGATTGGACAACGGCCTTTACCGATAATTCGTTTCGGAAAATGAATCCTTATCCCGACTTCCATTGCGTAAATGTGGCCCAGGCGTTCAAAGAACCCGCTGTATATTATCAATTGAATGGCGATCCAAAATACCCGAAGGCTGTACGCGAAGGACTGGACGCCCTGCGCGATGTTCATGGGTTTGTTAACGGGATGTATGGTGGCGATGAAGCCATACATGGAAACGACCCTACACAAGGCTCCGAGTTTTGCTCGGCCGTTGAAATGATGTACTCTTTCGAAAGCATATTGCCCATTACAGGCGATTTATACTATGCCGACTATCTCGAAAAACTGGCTTACAATGTATTGCCCACCCAAGCCGATGATAAATTCTTGCGCAAACAGTATTATCAGCAAGTAAATCAGGTGCTAATTACCGATGAGCACCGGCATTTTAATTGCGATTACTACAGCAGCAATGTCTTCGGCACTACTTCAGGTTATCCATGTTGCCTCACCAATATGCACCAGGGATGGCCCAAGTTTGTTCAGAATCTATGGTATGCCACTTCCGATAAAGGCTTGGCTGCGCTGGTTTATGGTCCATCGAGCGTTACAGCCAAAGTGGGCTCAGGCGGCATGGTTACCTTTGAAGAAAAAACCAATTACCCCTTTTCTGACCGCATCGAGTTTTTGTACAAAACAGCTAAGCCCGAGAAGTTCCCGCTGTATCTGCGCATTCCAACGTGGTGCAAACAAGCAAGCATCAAAATCAACAACCAAGAATTTATGCTCGTTAAAGGGGGTGAAGTTGCCGCGTTAGATAGGGAATGGCATGCCGGCGATGTAGTTGTTTTGGAGCTTCCGATGGAAATTCGGCTTTCGCGTTGGTATGAGAATTCGCTGGGCATTGAACGTGGGCCGCTGGTGTATGCCTTGCGTATGGAGGAACAATGGTCAGAAAAGACTTCGCCTGATCGCGACGATACTTATTGGGAGGTTAGGCCTGGTTCGCCTTGGAATTATGGAATACCAAACACCTGCATCGATAGCATGAACTTTCAGGTGGAGGTTGGTTCAAAGCTTGAAGCCATGCCATGGAACCTTCAGAATGCGCCTATCCAAATCAAAACCAAGGGCCAGCAAATCCCCTATTGGGGGCTGTACGAAAACTCGGCGGGCAAAATTCCTTGGTCACCATACCCATACCATGATTTAGGCACGCCCATCGAAAATATAACATTGATTCCATATGGATGTACAACGCTAAGAATTGCCGAGTTTCCGGTTGTAGTAGTGAAATAAGGAAGTAATGCAAGGCGATATGCATACAGTTTTTTGGCATGTTAATTGAAATCAATCGGGCCTTGTAGTAGCCCCAAACGCGGGCAACCAAAGTAACTGAATACATCACCAAATGATTGGATTATGAAAATTAATACTTTGCGTATCATGTTCTTAAACAAATCCCTTTTAGTTATTGGCTTGGCAATTAGCACATTGTTAAATGCCCAGACCGATTCTACTTTACTAGCGCGTCTTTCAAAGCCAGTTGTTGTTGATTGCGAAAATATTGCCTTTAATTGTCAGGAGGTTATAAGTGCCTTTTCGATTGAGCAGTCGGATAGCATCCGTTTGGTTTTGGATTTCTGGAAGAAAAATTGTGAAAATTCAGAACCCATCCGGCGTGTGGAGCTTTTGCTGGCCATTTCAGATGGCAGTTTTACTGATTCCGCTTTTCTCGATTATGGTGACCAATTGGCCAGGGATTATTATTGGAGGTTTCAGGATTCGCAACGCCTTGATTATGCTGTGGTTTATCAAAACAATAAAGCCTCGTATCATTTTGTGCCCCTTCGCAGTGCGCTGGATGCTTGGTCGGTTAGGGTGGCTGAGCAATTGCTTGCAAAAGTTCCTGAGAAGTCAGCCGAGTACCTGCATTGCCTCTTGTTGAGCAATCGTTTTACAGACTATGAGCGCTGTGTAACTTCAAGGGATTATAGCCAAACATTGGCAAATCAGGAAATCGAAAAAAAGTTTGTTGAAGCTTGGAAGAAAGGTTTTTTTGGCGGCTTTAGTGCAGGCATGTGGGTGCCGGTGATGAAATTGTCGCAGACGTTTAGCAATAGCCCTGAAATTGGACTGCGGTTTGGGATGCCGCTTGGAAAGGATTTTAGGCTTGAGGCCAAGGCCTTGATTAGGTTCTTTATGCAGGATAAAAGTTTTCAGTTTTTTGCCTATGATTCGGTTTATACAACTGATGGCGACATCGGTGGTTTTCTGGGCTTTAACCTGAGCAAAGAATATTTTGTTTCGTCAGAACTGGCTGTAAACCTTCATGCTGGCTTTGGGCTTGGTTTTGTGGATACCGATATTGAAAAGCCAGAGGAAGAGTGGACCTATGACCAAAATGGAACAGTAAGCAACCGTTATTATGGCGTAGAGACTTTTGATCTAAATTTGGGGGCAGGTTTCAGGAAGCGCATTTTTAGAACCAACAGCATTGGGATGGAGTTAAGCTACCATTTTGCGCCCTATCAGATTGATGAGGATTTGGTTAGCAATTTTGGAGATCAGTATGTCAGCCTTGCGTTTGTGTATTTGTTTTAGAATTTAAGCATCACCGCGTCTATACTTATTGGTGCTATATTAGCATGCTTGAGCATGCCGAAGCCACAAAATATAGTGGAATAAAAGTTAGCTTCTGATGAGGCATTTTGACGTAGTTTTTGGGTTATCAAGCGTTCCATGAGAATTTATGTTGAGCCTACAGCAATACAACTTTTAAAAACACAAGGTTGTTTTTATAGTCATCCTATAAAATTCCAAG
>CAZKHA010000145.1:0-8849 GCA_964552325.1 uncultured Bacteroidales bacterium | reverse complement strand
CGTGCCAAACGTGGTGGCTGCCGCACTTATGGTGTTGATATCGCTAAGGTTAACCAGCCCATTGGCGTCAACATCGCCAGCATATAAGCCATAAACGCCTTCGCCTAGCAACTTCAAACGATTGCCGAACGCCTGGGATTGCGCACTGCTGAAGTTATAGCTGATGGGAGAGCCCGATACCGACACCGGTGAAGCGCTTACGGTTTGCAATGAATTGCGGTGTTTGACCGTAATGTAGTAAGAGCCGGAAATGTTTGAGGGCACGGATAACGAAGCGCTCCCGTTGGTGTTTAAATCAACGTTGGCGTTTGAATATGCGGTTACGGCATAATTCATGGCGTTATGCAACTCGAAGGTGATTTTGTCGGCAATCGAGCCCCCGTACTGATTACCGGCCGCGCCTTGTGCCTTGTTCATGAAGCCGGCACCCCCGTATAAACCTTCTAAAAAGAGGGTAAGGTTCACAACGGTTGCCTGGATATCGGCAGTGCGGTAGATAAAGCCGACATTGGTGCTGGTAGTAGCGCCTGCCACCGGGCTTGCCACAAAGGGCTCGCCCACCACCGCAAAGTTGGAATAGATGCCTGCCGAAGAAGTTCCTCCGCCCACCGAAACTGCAATGGATTCGTTTATAGGTTGTGACAAAACAGAAGTTAAACTTATGGCGTATGCGGCTATGAGTGCAAAAAATGTTTTCATGGGTAATTTATTTAATTCGGGTTGGGCCATTTGTTGATTTTACCCGTCCTTTTTTGGTGAATTGTATGGGGGGTTCGTTGTAGGTGTTCGATTTAATAGAAATTATTGAATTGGGTAAAGCTGCATTCACAGCTTCTGTAACGTTATTAAATGGCGCTTGTTGCGATCCGTTTCCGCCCGCGGCAGCTAGCTTGTCAACATAAATAACCGATAAAGGAGCGGCTCGGTACATGCCTCTTCCATGCGTAGCTGCAATAAGATGTGAGTCGCCTTGCCAAAAGAGTTCTGATACAGCTACATTGGCAGGAAGTTCATTGTTTTGGGAAGGATAACGAGGGTCAACCCCCCAATTTAATCCTTTATCTTCAGAAGCAAAGATGCCAATATCGGTACCTATGTAAATATAATTTTGGTTGTGAGGATGAAAGCGAACCGTATTTACCTGTAAATCAGGCAAGCTGTACGCACCACTACCCGATCGGTTTATCCAAGTGGCTCCAGCATCTGGTGTAAACCAAACATTGTTACTATTGTAACCCCCGAAGGTTATAAATACTTCATCGGAATTATTTGGGTTTATCGCAATGTCTGTTATGTATCTGTCAGGCAATGGAGTAGCTTGATTATCAACGCGGGTCCAAGTAGGAGAGGGGTTCGTTGCGTTGTTGCTAAAAGCCAAATGTCCATTTTCATATCCCACCCAAACGATATCCGAATTGCCATTGGCAATATCGATAGCCGAACATCGTGAGAAAGCAGAAGACCTAATTGAAGTCCAGTTTTCCGCACCATCGCTGGTTCGCCAAATAGATGTGCTTCCGGCAACCAGAACAAGTGGATTGTTGGGATCCATTACAAAAGGTGAAATGAACAGGGTGTTGTTATCATTTCCGGCATCGGTAAGCCCGTCAATTTTAGGACTCCATGTTTCGCCTCCATCTGTTGATTTTGTGATGACAAGATTGGTGTATTCTGAATATTGAATGGAGCTGTTGTTGAAATCGATGGCGGTATATCCCCCGTCGCCTGTTTCTGATTGGAACCAATTTTCAGCTCCACTCCATGGCCCTGAAGCATGGTATCGTAATTGGTCATTATCTTGTGAACCACCACTGATAACACTGCCATCAGGCGATGCGGCGCCCCCATAAAATTGTGTGATTCCGAGGGTTGTACCAGCAAGATTCGTCCATCCTTCATTTTCCGAAACCGTTGAGAAGTCATCAGCTTTTTGAATTCCACCATCATTACCAACAAAAATGGTTTTATTTGAGGATCCGTTAAAGTTTGGATGGTTTACTATAATATGCTGATCGGCGTGGGCTGAATTGGCCGCCCCGTTGTTGTGATAATCTTGCCAACGGCTTATTTTTGTTAGGGTTGCACCACCATCTGTGCTACGCCACAAGTCAATTCCTCCTACCAATAAATTGTTGCCATTTGTGGGATCAACCCATATGCAGTGTGAATACCATGCTTGGTTTTTAAGATACTCATAACCGGTACACATGCGTGTCCAGGTTACACCACTGTCAGTTGACCGCCAAATTTCCCCTTTGTTTCGTCCGAGACTCGCGTAAAGCTTTGAAGCATTGCTGGAACAGAAACTTACCTCACAACGTAATGGGTAAACGGGAAGTTTTTGGGCAACACCCGTGGTTTGAACTTCCCAGGTTTTTCCCCAATCTGTTGAAAGATACACATCACCCGATGCTGCCGTGTTTGTGGAGCCCTGTGACCCGGCCATAATCAGGTTAAATGGACTATGTGGCGATATTTTAACATCTAACAAATCGTCATTTGGAACGAGCACTTCATTCCATGTGCCTCCTCCATCAATTGATTTAACCAAAGAACCAGGGTTGCTTAAGGCGGCATATAGTATCCCCGTACTATCCGGATGGTGGGCCAATCGGTTTACCCATCTAAAAATATCATTATTTGTGCTTGCCAATTGATTCCAAGTATTGCCACCATTTATGCTCTTAAATATGCCAGCGCCAGGAATTGCATCTATGTTGTTGAACCCCTCTCCGGTTGCAGCATACAATATATTTAGATTTGTGGGGTCATACACAATCGAAGTTATGGCAAGGTTGGGCAGAAAGTCATTAACCACCGTCCAGGTGCTACCTGCATCCGTGCTTTTCCACAAACCTCCAGCCACTGAACCTATGAAAATAATATCAGGGTCGTTCGGTTTTATGGCTATGGCCCTGATTCTCCCTCCAATATTGCCGGGGCCCAACCATTCCCAACTTGTTAATCCGGCATCCTTGGCTTTTGGCATAGATGCAATATGTCGCATGGCCCTCACAAGCCCATCGGTGGGTATCTCGCCATTTTCGTTTTGGTGCTGAATGCGCCATTGTTTTTGCCACCCACCTGGATTTATAGCCTTGTCCTTCTCTTCATCCACCTCTAATTTATCTGCAGAAGGATGCTTGGTTTTGATTTGTGGTACTGAGGGTTTGACATCTATAAAAGAATCAATAGCATACTGATTAATTGGTTGTTCATTTAACAAGTAAAAGTCTTGATTTTCACTTACCCAAGTCATTAATTTGCAACCAGAATACATCAAAATCAAATCAGCGAAAAGAGGTTTCATAGGTGATGAGCCAATCTCAACTTGATAAACTCCATCGTTTACTTGAAGCTTAATTGAGTTTAGGGGTTCTTTAACGCTTTTTACACTTCCGTCATTTGACCACAATACAGTCGAATCACTATGAATCAAGAATTTGAATTCGGCTTGTCCTGTGTATGGCTTTCCATCGCGTAACACCAAGGTATGGTTGTTAGGTAAGCAATTTTGTGAAAGCAATGGAAAGTTGGCCATTGCAAAGATCACCCATAAAAGTATTGTTTTACGCATAGTGCACTTATTGTAAGGTTACAAGCACTAAAACCAATCCCTTACCAGATTCCAGGCCCGTCATGGCTTTTCCGATAATGGCGCCTTGGGATTTATCATGATCAATGGCTTTCATTGCCAATCCCGGAATGTCAGATGTGGTCAAGAAATCGCCGGGCTTGATAGGGGCTGCATCGGCATCGGCCTGGCAGTAGACCCGTCCGGTTAAAGCCACAAGGTGTTTCCCATCAGCCTTCGTACCTTTTTGTTTAAGCACGAGGCCGGGTTTAATATCATGGGCACCACTTACTACGCCCGCTACCAAACGGTTATATGCACAGTCTGAAATTTTTAGTTTACCGGCATTTTCGGGGTCGATGCTTAAAAGGGTGCCGGGTTCTATTTCGTCAATATTTTCAACATCAAAAGGTTCGGCTAGGTCAGCCCCTCCCGTAATCTCAAGTTCTCCAGTGGTAATTAAACCATTAGAGGCTGCATCGTTGGCATTTAGGGTAATTTTGGCCACCCCATTTCCGTCGTACAAAGTGATTTTTGATCCACCATCGGTACCACTTGCCGAAGGATCGATGTGTACGGTTCGGGTGTCAACACCATTGTAAATTGTTGTAGTGCCATCACCGTCAATGCGTATCTCTTCAGGCCCGCCATTAGGACCAAATCCTTTTAGCAGGGCTCCCGTGGCGCCTTCATTTTGACCTAACACTAAGGTTGCATCTGTGCCATAGGTTTTCAAATAAGCGGCAATTCCCGAAACCCCTGTATTTTCGACCATTAAAGCGGGATGCGCAAGTGTTGGGCCAGTGCCTTTTATGTAAGCAGCCTTTATAGATCCTGCATTCTCAACATGCAGTTTAGCAACTGGCGCATTGTTGCCAATACCTATCCTATCAACGTTATAAATTATATTACCCTGGCCAAAACCACTGGAATTGCTTGCAGAAACGCTTGAATAATTTAATAAAGGATGAACCTGCATGGTATAACGCAATGAGGACGATACAACTTCTATGGCACCTCCGTCAACGGCATTTCCGCATGATATCGCGGGAATTGCCCAGCCACCATGAAGCGAGGAACCCACTACCAGCGATTCATCAGGAGCAGTATTTCCAATACCGATCTTTCCTTCAAAATAGTTTTTTCCGCCTTCGAAATAGCCCGCAAACCCATTACTACTAGATGTAGAACCATAAATGGCATAATTAACTCCCGAAGCATGTGTGGCCAAGCCCGCAAGTCCTTTGCCTGTGGCGCCGGCTGTTTCACCCTTAATACCTATGCCACCACCCGTTGAACTCGCCGAAAGGCCATGAATGGCTGAACCTGGATTGGTAATGGCGGTGGTATTGATGGTCGATTTTAATACGCCCATGTTTTGGGCTGCGCTTGTTGATGTGTTTTCTACGTCGAGTATCCGGTTTCCAGCGGCCGAACTTGAACTGATAACGCTTAGCTTATAATCCGGGCTATCAGTGCCAATGCCCACATTGCCCTGGAAGTAGTTTTTTCCGCCATAAAAATATCCCGCGTAGCCATTTGCACTCGATGTTTGACCATACACTGCATAGTTTACCCCTGTACCATGTGTGGCATAACCCATTATACCCCTTCCTGTTTCACTTGCAGTATGGCCCTTAACACCCATGCCACCACCTGTTGCAGCGGCTGAATAGCCAAACACACCCGCCCCGGATGTGCTTCCGGCGGTAGTATTGATTTTGCCGTAAATGGCAGAGATATTTGCGTTGGTTGAGGTGGATGCGTTTTCTGCTTCTAGCACCCGTCCACTTATATTATCGTCTGTTCCAACCACATGCAGCATATATGCTGGACCAGTGGGTGGAGTAGATCCAATACCTGTTTTGCCATTGAAATAGTTTTTCCCTCCCAAGAAGTAACCACAGTATCCATTGGTACTGTTGGTGTGCGCAAAAAGTGCGGTTGAATATTGCGAATTGCTGCTGGCTTTTGCATAAACCCCGAACCCATATTCTCCATTAGATTCACCAAAAACACCCATTCCATTGCCAGCGGTGTTTGCCGAAATTCCATATACGCCCACATTTGTTCCGCTGCTGCTTGCAACGTTAATTTTGCCATAGATGCCTGAAACATTATTTAGGGCTGCCGAAGTGCTTGTGTTTTCAACTTCTAAGGTGCGGTTATTATTAATCGCATCACTTCCAATAATATGAAGCTTACCTTGTGGAGTAGCTGTGCCAATACCAACATAGCCAGTATTAAAGTAAATATTACTACCCGAAGTTGACCATTGTGCACCCGATGCGGCAGGGGTTTGCCAACTGGCCAAGCCATTTGCATCGGAGGTTAGCACTTTTCCTGCCCCAGGAGTGCCTCCGGTTATTTTTAATTGTCCATCCGTAAAAACATTGCCATGAAAATAGCCGCCCCATTCTGCTAATTGCGAATCTTGAAAGCCGAGAACCCCATAAGCTGTTGGATTTGATTGGTCGCTTACTGCACCGTAAACCCCACCGCTGTTCCCATAAGCATCATCGTACCGATAGCCGGCTACCCCATAATGGTAAGGATAGCCCCAATAAGCATATCCAGTAACCGCATTCAAGGTGCCATAAATGGAATTTGAATTACCTGAAGTGTTTGCTTGGTGGACGGAATATAAGCCATGAGTGCCCGCAGATGTAGCGCTGGTGGTGGTGTACAATCCATTCCCGGAAGTTGCTGTGCCAAAAACCGAAAGTTTTCCCATCGAAGAGCCAGGGCCAACAAGTACGTTTCCAGTGTTGGCATTATATAAGTCATTGCCACTCAGTGTCCAATCGTTTGTTGCTGGCCCCCACGAAGTTCCATTGTATTTAAGTATTTGATTACTTGAGGGGGCACTTGGGCTTACCAGCGTTCCGGCAATGCGTGCTGCATCATCAGCCTTCTCTGCTTTAAAGGCAAAACCCGTTGAGCCAACTTCGATATCTGGCGCCAAGGCCACACCTTCTACCACTATGTGCAAGGTGGCCGTAGAATGCTCATTAAAAACGCTCAAAGGAATTGGGGTCAACGACCCTAAAACTACTGAATACAAGCCGTTTGTAACCTGCACATCTGCATGGGTTTCGGTCCAAGCTGTTCCATTGAACGAAAACACAAAATCTCTGACACCTGTTACAGCCGTACCACTTTCAAGCAATTTGCCTTGAAATGAAATCTTTTGTGGAATACTTTGGCTAAAACTTTGATTAACAAATAAATAAATTATTAGAACCAAAGATAGGACCGGGGAAATGCAACTTGAGTTTTTCATGGTATTGTGTTTTATAAAATATTGTAAACGAGGTTTATAATTAATATGGATAATGAACAGGGCGAATGGGTTGGGCAATCGTTCGGCAGGCTTACTATCCATAAAATCAGCAACGTGTTACAAATATACAACAGTTTGAAGCAATGTATTTCGGCTAATTGTACGAATGGTTGCCTTGGCTTTAAATCCGGTTGACTTGCCTTTATATCTGGTAATGGCTATATTTGCCAAATCAAACAGAACCCACATGAAGAAAAGCTTTCTATTTTTTTTCAAACGTCTTATCCTTATGTTTTTGCTTTTGCCGTATTTTGTTGTGGCTCAAAATAAAACGATAGATGCAGATGGCCTGAAAAGAATAGAAATTCGAATGAGGTCGAATGCCGATAGCTGCTTAAAAGTTTTAAATGCCACCAAGCCTTCCGCCCCTGACCTTCATGGCTATTATAAATACCTTCAGGGAACTTCTTTAATGTTGCTTGGCAAGGACGATTCGGCGCTTACCCTTTTAAAAGAAGCTGAACTTTTAACCATTAACAATCAACGAATCCAAGCATATATTATCTTTAATTATGGTTTTTTAGAATCCTTAAAAGGAGAAACCCGGAAGGCCAAATCACTTTATAAGCGGGCCGAAGAATTGGCCCGGCCTATCAGCGACAACCAATTGTATGGCTTGATTGATAGTGAACTGGGCGGTTGTTACATTGATTTAAACCTTTCTGATTCCGCACTTTATTATTATAAACGAGCTTTAATTTATACAAAGCTTTTTGGCGACAAACAAAAAATTGCAATTGGTTATAATAACATCAGCATCGCTTATTTTAGAGTTGGAAATTACGAAAAAGCTATTGAGTGGCAACTTAATGCTATTAAAGCCAAGGAAAACCTTAAGGATACACTCAGCCTTGCAACATCGCTCAATAATGTTGGTTCTATGTTTATTAAATTAAAGAAATACGCTCAGGCCAAACGCTATTTAAGCAAATCGTATCGTTTGTTGAATGATGAAAGCAAGATTTCGGGTTTCTCTGCGTTAAACCTAGGGATTTGCTTTAAAATGACTGGCAACCTCGACTCCGCGTTGCATTATTATAACGTCGCATTAAAGATATATACAAAACTTGGGCTTGAATCGAACATAGGAAAGGCTTATTCGAACATAGGAGGGGTATATGAAGCGCAAAAAGACTTTTATAAAGCGCTGGAATATATGCAAAAAGCACTTGAAACTAGCAAGAAAGTAAACAATGAATATGATATAGCCATTAGAAGCCGGAATGTGGCCAATGTTTACCTCGAACTAGGCTTGCCAACCAAAGCCAAAGCCCTAATACTGGAGGCAAAAAGGCTTGCTGATAAATTGAAATCAACAGAATTGAGCATGGAAGTTTATAATACATTATCAAAGTATTATGAAACAACAAACAATTATGCATTGGCTCTTTCAAATTATAAAATTTTTAAAGATTTAAATGATTCTTTGTTCAGTAGCAACAGCGAAAATATTATAAATGAACTAAATACAAAATATGAAACTGAAAAGAAGGAGCAAGAAATAGGAACTTTAAAAAATCAAAAAAAGATTAGTGAACTCGAATTGATACGAAAAGAAAATTCAATTTATCAACAGCGGCTAATTATTTATTTTACAGCAATTGTATTTGTATTAATCGCCTTAACATTGTTTTTGTTCTTTAAACGGTATAAATTGAAACAAAAGAACGCGCAAGAGCTTTTGGCCAGGCAAAAATTGGAGCTTGAGCAACGAATGCTGCTATCGCAAATGAATCCCCATTTTATTTTTAATTCATTGGCTGCTGTGCAAGAGTATATTGGTATTAGCGAGACTTCAAAAGCGCAAACCTTTTTATCGAAATTTGCCAAGCTGATGCGTTCAATACTCCAAAATTCACGTAGGCAGTTTATACCGGTTGATGAAGAGATTGAATCTCTAAAATGGTATATTGAAATTGAAAAGCAACGGTT
>CAZKHA010000144.1:2285-8854 GCA_964552325.1 uncultured Bacteroidales bacterium | reverse complement strand
ACAAAACTCCTGTAGCCTCTGCATTCATCTGAAGGGTAGCCGGAGCGTTGTATTGCGAACCTGTATTAGGGGATGTTAATGTAATACCTTGACTAAAAGCAGATAAAGCAAAAAAAAGGAAGTATATAATGGATAAAGTTTTCTTCATAAGTTCTTAAAAGTGCGAACCTTTGCAAACCTTATACCAATAAACCAAGTGTTTTTAAATTTAGTATATAAGTACTTAAAATACTAATTTTCAATTATTTAACATCCACAAGACTATTTACTTAAAAGACACAAGATGTCAGGAATTTTCCAAAATTTATAAATTCTTCCAAAAACAAGACCCCGCAATTAGACCCAAAAAAACAACAGCACATTATCAACTACTTACAGATTTTGACATGTTGGATTTAGATTGCCAATTTTCCATTATATAGACAAAAAGCCCAGGGGAAACCTGGGCTTAATTCTATAATTCGATATTGTATTATCTGGCATATTTAAAAGACTTGCCTGGATATATAGCAGATGTGCCAAGCATTTCTTCGATACGAAGGAGTTGATTGTATTTGGCAATACGGTCGGTACGACTGGCTGAACCAGTTTTAATAAGGCCTGTATTTAAAGCAACAGCTAAATCAGCAATGGTAGTATCTTCGGTTTCACCTGAGCGATGGCTCATAACAGCGGTATAAGAATTACGATATGCCATGTTAACTGCATTAATGGTTTCGGTAAGCGAGCCAATTTGATTAACTTTAACCAATATTGAGTTGGCCACACCCTTTGAGATACCTTCAGCTAAACGATTGGTATTGGTAACGAACAGATCATCACCAACCAATTGAATCTTGTTTCCAAGGTTATTTGTCATCAATTTCCATCCATCCCAATCATCTTCGGCCATACCATCTTCGATAGAAATAATAGGGTATTTATTTACCCAATTAGCCCAATAATCAACCATTTGAGCAGGGGTTAATTTTTCACCGGTCGATTTTTTGAGGTGGTAAACGTTTTCATCGGTTAAGAAATACTCTGAAGAAGCGGGGTCGAGAGCCATGTAAATATCTTCACCGGGGCGATAGCCAGCCTGTTCAATGGCTTGTAAAATAATTGTTACGGCTTCTTCGTTCGATTTAAGGTTGGGTGCAAAGCCGCCTTCGTCGCCAACGTTCGTTGAATAACCATTCTTTTTCAACACCTTAGCTAGGTTATGAAAAACTTCGGCTCCCATACGTATGGCTTCGCTAAATGATTTCGCTCCAACGGGCATAATCATAAACTCTTGAAAATCAATGGAATTATCAGCATGTGAACCACCATTGATGATATTCATCATAGGTATTGGCAATGTATTGGCATTTACGCCTCCAACATACCTAAACAACGACATACCAGACTCGAGGGCGGCGGCTTTAGCTACCGCGAGAGAAACACCAAGGATGGCATTAGCTCCCAGGTTTCCTTTATTAGGCGTGCCGTCAAGTTCAATCATGCGGCCATCAATCTCATTTTGATCGAAGATAAACATGCCTCTTAACTCTTCGCTTAGGACTTTGTTTACATTCTGAACGGCTTTTAAAACACCTTTTCCTAGGAACACATTTTTATCACCATCACGAAGCTCAACAGCCTCATGTACTCCGGTGGATGCTCCGGAAGGTACGGCGGCGCGTCCTAAAATACCATTTTCGGTAACTACATCAACTTCAACGGTTGGGTTGCCACGTGAATCTAAAATTTGACGGGCAAAAACATTAACTATATGGCTCATTGTAAAAATTTTAGTAAAAAATATGATTATTATAGCGAATAATTGTCATAAAAAAAGGATAAAGCAAACTGTATTGCTTTATCCTTTTACAAAATACGGCGTGAGTATAGAAACTACTCAGCGCTTTCGTTTGATGTAGCCGGAGTTTTATCTGCAGATACAGGAGCTGAAGAATCAGCTTTTTTCCTACCTCTACGCGTTTTACCAGCTTTAGCACCTTTTTGCTCTTTCGTGCCGAGCAATACATTGTAATCTACCAATTCAATAATGCACATTTCAGCATTATCTCCTTTACGGTATCCCGTTTTCAATATTCGGGTATAACCACCTGGGCGATTGGCAATTTTTACAGATATTTCCCTAAAGAGTTCGGTAACAGCTTTTTTATCTTGCAAATAGCTAAAAACCGTTCTTCTGTTATGAGTTGAATCTTCCTTACTACGATTGATAAGAGGTTCAACATAAACCCTAAGGGCTTTAGCTTTTGCTAGTGTAGTAACTATTTTTTTATTGAGAATGAGCGAGGTGGCCATATTTGAGAGCATAGCTTCCCTGTGTGTGCTCGTCCTTCCGAGATGGTTTACTTTCTTTCCGTGTCTCATATCAATTAGTCCTTATCTAATTTGTATTTATCTATTTTCATACCGAATTCCAAACCTTTGGCTTCAACCAATTCTTCAAGCTCGGTAAGCGATTTCTTACCGAAGTTCCTGAATTTCAACAGGTCGTTTTTATTATAAGAAACTAGTTCGCCTAAAGTTTCAACATCGGCTGCTTTAAGGCAATTAAGAGCCCTAACCGATAGGTCGAGATCGACCAATTTGGCTTTAAGCAATTGCCTGATGTGTAATGTATTCTCATCGAATTCCTCAGAAGCCACTTTAACTTCATGGTCTATAGCAATTTTTTCATCGGTAAAGAGCATGAAATGTAGTATCAATATCTTGGAAGCTTCTTTAAGGGCGTCCTTAGCATTGATTGACCCATCGGTAATGATTTCAAGAACGAGTTTTTCGTAGTCGGTCTTTTGCTCAACCCTAAAATTATCGATGGTATATTTCACATTGCGGATGGGTGTGTGAATCGAATCGATAAAAATAGTGCCTAAGGGGCTATTCATTACTTTGTTTTCTTCTGCAGGAACATATCCCCTACCTTTGTCAATGGTCAGCTCAATTGATAATTTAACTGATTTTTCCATATGGCAGATAGCAAGATCCGGATTGAGCACTTGAAAGGAGGTAAGGTATTTGTTGATATCTCCGGCAGAGAAAACTTCTTGACCACCGATTACAACATGCACCTTTTCAGAAATTTCAGATTCAACCTGACGTTTAAACCTGATACGTTTCAGATTCAGGATGATGTCAGTAACATCTTCAACTACTCCTTTGATGGATGAAAACTCATGATCAACGCCTTCTATTCTAACAGAGGTAATAGCATACCCCTCAAGTGAACTCAAAAGAATACGGCGAAGTGCATTTCCGATTGTTATACCAAAACCAGGCTCTAATGGACGAAATTCAAATACTCCTTTGAATTCATCGGCATGAACCATGATAACTTTTTCGGGTTTTTGAAACGCTAAAACTGCCATATATATATTGTTTTCAATTAATAAACGAATAAGGTCTCTTACTTTGAGTACAATTCAACGATAAGTTGTTCCTTGATATTTTCAGGAATCTCATCGCGATTGGGATAATTCATGAACTTACCGCTCATCAGGCTTCCATCCCATTCTAACCAAGCGAACTGGTTTGAGCGGCCTTGTAATGTGTTGGTTATAACCTCTAGCGATTTCGATTTTTCGCGAACGCTAATGATATCGCCAGCATGCAGTTGGTAAGAAGGTATGTTAACTATATCACCATTAACGGTGATATGACGATGAGAAACCAATTGTCGGGCTGCCATACGGGTTGGGGCAATTCCTAAACGATACACCACGTTATCGAGGCGTGATTCGATCAATTGGAGGAGGTTTTCACCGGTAATACCTTTTTTACGGGCAGCCTGGTGGAAAATATTCCTAAACTGGCGTTCCAAGATACCATAAGTATATTTAGCCTTTTGCTTTTCGGCTAACTGTAGGCCATATTCACTTTGCTTTGCCCTTTTTTTGGACTGACCATGTTGTCCGGGGGGATAGCTTTTTTTCTCGTAGCTTTTATCAGGTCCGTAAATAGGATCCTTAAACTTTCTTGCAATCTTGGTTTTGGGGCCAATATATCTTGCCATAGCTGAAAAATATAATCCTTAAAAATGTAAATAATTCATGAACATTATACCCTTCTCCTTTTGGGAGGGCGGCAACCATTGTGGGGCAATGGGGTAGTATCGCGTATTTCAGTAACTTCAATACCAGCAGTATGTAAAGTTCTGATAGCCGATTCTCTTCCCGATCCGGGTCCTTTAACAAACACTTTCACCTTCCTGAGGCCAAGGTCATAAGCTACTTTTGAGCAATCTTGTGCAGCCATTTGGGCAGCATAAGGTGTGTTCTTTTTAGAGCCTCTGAAACCCATTTTTCCAGCAGATGCCCAAGAAATTACTTGGCCAGCATTATTGGTAAGGGAGATAATGATGTTATTGAAAGAAGCATTGATGAACGCTTTTCCAGTTACTTCGACCTTAACAACCCTTTTTTTAGTTGTTTTGGTAGTTTTAGCAGCTTTTGCCATATCTTATCCTTTTCGTTATCAAAAACAGATGAATAATTAGCCTTTTGTTGCTTTCTTTTTGTTAGCAACAGTCTTTTTCTTGCCTTTGCGTGTGCGGGCATTGTTTTTGGTGCTTTGGCCACGAGTGGGCAGACCCAAACGGTGGCGGATTCCCCTATAACAACCTATATCCATCAAACGCTTGATGTTCATTTGAACCTCTGAACGCAAAGCACCTTCAACCTTGTATTTCTCGTTGATTAAAGTACGGATTTTGTTCTGATCTTCATCATCCCAATCCATCACCTTTTTGTTCAAGTCAATGCCAGCCTCTGTGAGAATAGTTCGTGCGGTAGCTTTTCCTATGCCGAATACATAGGTGAGGCCAATCTCGCCTCTTTTGTTCTTTGGTAAATCTATACCAGCTATCCTAGCCATATCTTAATGTTAATTAAATTTATGCGGTTTGGTTTAACCCTGCCTTTGTTTGTACTTGGGGTTCTTTTTATTAATAACGTAAATCTTGCCATTACGCCTAACTACTTTACAATCAGGTGTTCTGCGTTTAACTGAAGCTCTTACTTTCATAACAATATTTATATAATGTTTTAATCATTTGTATCTAAAAGAAATTCTACCTTTTGAAAGGTCGTAAGGTGTCATTTCAACCCTGACTCTATCACCAGGCAAGATTTTGATGTAGTGCATCCTCATCTTGCCAGAGATATGCGCGATAATAACATGCCCGTTTTCAAGTTCTACACGGAACATTGCATTACCAAGAGACTCAACAACAGTGCCGTCCTGTTCTATTGATGGTTGCTTTGCCATATATCAGTTAAGTGTTTTAACAACTTCCTCTATGTATTCAAATGTCGATAAAATTTCAGCCTTGCCTTTTCGAACAACGATATCATGCTCAAAATGTGCTGATGGTAAACGATCTGCCGAACGGATTGTCCATCCATCCTTATCGTAATGTACCTGCGATGTGCCTAAATTTATCATAGGCTCGATTGCAAGCACCATACCTTCCAACAACTTTGAACCTGTTCCTCTACGACCATAATTAGGAACCTCTGGTTTTTCATGCAGCCGCGATCCTAGACCATGGCCTACCAAATCGCGCACTACACCATATCCAAAGCCTTCTACATATGATTGAACTGCATATCCAATATCGCCGATACGGTTACCAGCTATTGCAACTTCGATGGCATTATACAACGATTGTTTGGTTCGCTCTAATAACTCAAGGCTTCGTTTTTCAACATTTCCAACAGCAAATGAGTAAGCAGAATCACCATGAAAACCGTTTTTTAACACACCGCAATCAACCGAGACAATGTCACCATCCTTTATTTCGTACAATCCTGGAATACCATGCACCACAACGTCATTTACAGAAATGCATAAGGAAGCAGGGAAACCATAATATCCTTTAAAAGAAGGAACGCCCCCATTATCGCGAATGTATTCTTCGGCAATCTTGTCGAGATGGGCAGTTGTTATGCCAGGCTTAATGTGCTTAGCAACTTCAGCAAGGGTTTTACCAACAAGCAAAGAACTAATACGAATGAGATTGATCTCTTCTTCGGTTTTTTGAAGTGACATCGGTATGAGAATTCTTACATCGATCCAGCGGAACGACCTTTAATTCTACCGGATTTCATCAATCCATCATAATGACGCATTAATAGATGGCTTTCAACCTGTTGAAGGGTATCGAGCACTACACCTACCAGAATCAATAATGATGTACCGCCAAAGAATTGAGCAAACTGAGAACTTACGCCAATCAATCGAACCAATGCAGGCATAATAGCCACAAAGGCAAGAAAGATAGAGCCGGGGAGGGTTACACGAGACATTACTGCATCAATGAACTCAGCAGTTTTCTTGCCGGGCTTAACACCAGGGATAAAACCACCGTTCTTTTTCATATCTTCAGCCATCTGGTTATGGTTAACCGTAATAGCTGTATAGAAATATGTAAAGATTATGATTAAGAATGCGAAAACGAAGTTGTACCAAAACCCATTTATATCGGTAAAGGTAGCAGCGAAGCCACTTAAACTTTCGGAATTTGCAAAACCAGCAATAGTCAGAGGTAAAAACATGATGGCTTGTGCAAAAATGAT
>CAZKHA010000144.1:0-2185 GCA_964552325.1 uncultured Bacteroidales bacterium | reverse complement strand
CGGGCTATGATACCTATCATGATAATGAGGGATATACCATTTCCTATGCCCTTATCCGTTATTTTTTCACCAAGCCACATCACAAACATAGTACCCGAAACTAAGATAGTAATACTACTAATCCAGAAAAAGGTAGAAGGAGATGTTATACCCGGATCGAATGGGGTGATTGCCTCGGGAGGTAATTGGGAGAGTACGTTTGCAATGTAGGCCGGAGCCTGCATAACGGTAACGATAATAGTGAGGTAACGTGTAATCTGATTAAGCTTTTTACGTCCGCTTTCGCCTTCTTTCTGCAATTTTTGAAAATAGGGCACTGCCATTCCAAGCAATTGAATAACGATAGATGCTGAAATGTAGGGCATAATACCCAACGCAAAAATAGACGCATTGGAAAAAGCACCGCCCGAAAACATATTCAAAAGTCCTAATAGGCCATCTGAAGTCTGTTGATTGAGGGCATCAAGTTTCGTAGGATCAATACCAGGTAAAACCACATACGAACCCAATCGGTATATTAGAACTATACCGATTGTGTAGAAGATGCGTTTTCGTAGCTCTTCAATTTTATAGATATTACGTAATGTTTGGATAATTCTTTCCATCGCGTATTATATTTTGGTTGCTACACCCCCGTGAGCCTCAATAGCTTTGATGGCTGCCTGTGAGAAAGCATTCGCTTTAACATCAATTTTCGACTTCAGTTCGCCCCTACCCAAGATTTTTATAAGGTCATTCTTGGACATAAGGCCATTTTCAATAAATACTTCGGTATCGAAAAGGGTAATTCCCTTATCATCTACGAGTTTTTGAAGTACATCAATGTTAACACCAACATACTCTACTCTATTCAGGCTTTTAAAACCACCTTTCGGCAAGCGTCTGTAAAGAGGCATTTGACCGCCTTCGAAGCCAACCTTATGGCTGTAGCCTGAACGGGCTTGAGCACCTTTATGGCCCCTTGTGGATGTACCACCTCTGCCTGATCCTTGACCACGGCCAACACGTTTGTTAGCTTTTATCGAACCTTCTGCGGGTTTAAGATTACTTAAATCCATATCTTTTCGTTAATTATATTTTGTTAACTTAGATTTCTTCAACCTGGAGCAAATGTCCAATTTTATTTATCATCCCGAGAACTTGAGGGGTGGCCTCATGCTCTACGGTTCTGTTCATTTTACCAAGACCAAGGGCTATCAAGGTCCTTTTTTGATCAGCAGGACGTCCAATTGAACTTCTCACCTGCTTAACTTTAATTTTTGCCATAGTTCTGCGTGATTAAGGTTTAACCGTTAAAAACTGTATCCAGGTCGATTCCACGTAGTTGGGCAACAGTCATGGGGTCGCGCATTTGTAGGAGGGCATCAATAGTAGCTTTAACTACACTGTGAGGATTTGAAGAACCTTTTGACTTAGCCAAAACGTCTTTAATACCAACGCTTTCAAGAACAGCGCGCATAGCACCACCGGCTATAACACCCGTACCTGCCGCAGCTGGTTTCAAGAACACCAGTGCTCCACTATATTTGCCGTATTGTTCGTGTGGAATGGTGCCTTTAAGAACGGGTACCTTTACCAGGTTCTTTTTAGCATCGTCAACACCCTTAGCAATTGCAGCAGTAACTTCTTTAGCTTTACCAAGTCCGTATCCCACAACGCCATTTTCGTTTCCAACAACAACGATGGCTGAGAAACTGAAGGTACGACCACCTTTAGTAACTTTGGTTACCCTCTGTATACTAACCAGACGGTCTTTAAATTCGATTTCGCTCGATTTAACTCTTTGTATATTAGCGTTTGACATACCTAATTATTAAAAAATGAGACCACCTTCCCTGGCTGCTTCAGCCAAAGCTTTAACTCTACCATGATACAGATAACCATTACGGTCGAAAACAACAGCAGTTACACCAGCATCAATAGCTTTTTGTGCAATAGCTTTTCCAACTATCTTGGCTTGATCAATCTTTGTAACTTTACCAATTTCCACGTCTTTCGACATAGATGATGCAGCTACTAATGTAACACCCGAAATATCATTCACAACTTGGGCATAAATCTCCTTATTGCTTCTGAAAATTGTAAGACGTGGGCGTTCTACAGTACCCGTAAGACGTTTACGGATTCTATATTTTATTTTGAGGCGCCTTAATTCCTTTTTATTCTTGATTGACATTCTTCAATA
>CAZKHA010000143.1:0-8925 GCA_964552325.1 uncultured Bacteroidales bacterium | reverse complement strand
TTAATTTACAATGAGCTTCTTGGTATGGGTCTTGCCCGCGTTTTGCACTTGTACCATATACATTCCGCGCGGCTGGTTGGTAAGGTCAACAACAAGCTTGTTGCCGTCCCATGCTTGCTGATGGATTACTTTGCCGGTAAGGTTGTAGATTGTGAGTAAACCCTGGATCTTAACTTGCGGTGGGTTGGCAAAATAGATTTCGGTGAGGCCGGTGCTTGGGTTCGGGTTCACACTAAAACCAGAGCCTGATACCAATTTTTCGCCCAAGATAATAATGGGGTTATCGGCAAACGAAACCAGGTTGCAAGCCACATCCAAATAGGGGTTGAAGCCTTCATCGCAATTGCTGCAGGTTACACCCGTTACGCAACCGGGATTGTTGGGATGGCAAAGGTCCACATACGATTCGTAGAATTTGTAGCCAAGGTCTATTTCATCGCCAGCCACATAAGGTGTTAGGTCAAAGTCGAACCATTTGGCGATGGCTCCTGGGCACCAGCCCGCACGGTCGTAATACCAGGTGCCGTTTTGTGGCATACAGGCATCAGGATTGGGGTTGCAGGCAGTCCAGTTAAGCTGGTTAAAGGTTTTGGTGCCGTTTACCCATATACTGTGTGTGGCATTGTAGAACTCGGCGGCATTGCCGGTATTGGTATTTCCCCAGCCATGGCCTGTTGAAACCAGTTTTAACTTGGAGGCCACGGTGCCTTCTGGGAATACATAATGCGCACCTTCAACGGGTTGCAGGTTGGCCATATCGCCAAAGTTGTAATCGGCGCCCCATACCACCGCCACATTGCTGTAGGGATGGGCAGGCGTACCTTTTCTATAATTCAAATCCAACTGATACACATAGCCATTGTCAAAGGTGGCACAATTCATACGGAAGGTTACCTTGCCTTGCAGCAGCGACATATAGTCGGTTAAATCGATGGTATGCGAGCATGGCACGCCATAAGGTGTGATGTAGCGAATGATCTCAAACCATTTTCCATCGTGGCCTTTTACATCCACACTGGCAATACGGTCCCATTCGCCACAGCCTCCGCTCGGACAAGTAGCTTTTAAGGTTGCAGTTATCTTATCAAAGGCGCCCTGGTAACAAGGTAGCTCGGCTTCGGCCAGCTCCGATGGGTTGTTGGTGGCTATCCATATGCCTTGAAAAGCGGTTGCGTTCATGGTGTTGGACTGTTCTACAATCTTTATGCTCACATTCTTGGTGCTTGACGCGCCATAGTTGTTGGTAGATACTATTTGCAGGTTATAGTTGCCATAACTTGGGGGTGTCCACCAGGCGGTGTAATGTCCGTTAAAGAAGTTTTGGCCGGGTATGGTTTGGCCATCGATAACGAATTTAACATTGGCCACAAAGAAGAGGTCGGTATAGTCGATGGTAGAAATAGCGGCGAGTTGAATTTTGTTGAGTTCGGGCACATACACATCGCCTTCAATGGGGTTACGGGCTTCTATATATGGCAAGGTGGTGTTAGGATCGAGTACCATAAAGCTGTTCACCACGGGATCGGCTGGGGTATATTGGGCATTGCCGGGTTGCGAAGCTTCAATTTGCACTTGGCCTGTGGCTCCGGTTAAGGTTACCACATTACCGTTTACGGTAGCTGGTCCTGATAAAACCTGGTATTGTACGGGTAGCCCAGAGCTGCTGGTAGCCTGCAGGGTAAAAGGAGGGGTACTTTTCAGTTTATTACCAATCGGCGGAAATGAAATTGCCTGAAAGGTGGTATCGAGTTCACCGTTAAAGTTGGAGGTTTCTCCTGTTAGGGCAAAGTTGAGCAGATCGCCATCGCGTTCGGGCGAGTTTAATTGCGAGATAAGCTTGGTGATGGAGGTATTGTTGCCCCCGGGGATGCCTTGGTTGAATTTGTAGTACATCTGCAGTCCGGCTTCGGTGCCAGTGAGTTCGTTCTGCATCATGTTCTGGATTTCGGCCTGGGTAAGTCCTTTGGTCCATACCGATACTTCATCGGCACGGCCTCCAAACACAAAGTTATACGTGCCAACAGGGCTCTTGCCAATGGCGAAGGGCACCGTAGCATCGGTTAATACGCCTGATGCAGCCTTGCTGCCCACCAGAAACCCATTTACATAAAGCTTAACCGAGCTGCCGTCAAAAACCCAAGCCAAGTATTGCCATACCTGCGGGATGATGGTGTTGGCGGGTCCCACCACTTCATAAAAACCTGTGGAACTGATGTAGCGGCTTTCGAGTTTTCCATCGCCAATTTGTATGAGGTAAAACTCGGTGCTGCCGCCCCTGAATCCCATCATGCCCTGGCCGTACGATAGATCATCGGAATAAAACCAACCGGCCATGGATAGGCCTTGCGTGGAGTTGAGCACATATGAGGCTGCATTGGGCACTTTTACCCAATCGTCCACCCTATCAAAATGTAGGTATTGGTTGCTTTGGCTTTTCAGGTAGCCCAAAAAGGCAAAAAACAACATAAAGGAAACAATAAACTTTTTCATAAAATGTATTTTGGTTGATAAAATGAGAATTACGGTTATTTTTAATCGGTTAAAATGTATTATGGCATCCACCAGAGCTTGGTTTGGGGCGAATCGCCTCCTTGGCGCGCAATGGCTTCGTTCATATTTGCACTGTTATACTGTGCCTCGCTGGGCGGATAAGGCATACGGAAATGGTTGAGGGCTGCGCCTTCGCGGGGCAACAAATTTGTGCGACGTGCCAAGGCATATGCATCCCAGGGCTGCCTGAACGCATCGAGCCAGCTTTGGGTGTAGATAAACTGTAGTTTTTGCTCGTCGCTCGTAGCCATCCACGATCCAAAATGATTCAGCACCGAGGCCACGCTCACATTTCCGGGTATGGGGAAGGCATCGTTAAAAACCATGCCCGAGGTAGCCAATTTCAATTTTCCGGCTACGGTTTTCCACCATTCCACCGAGGCATTGATGCCGTTCATGTATTCGATATCGGCTTGCATTTTGTCAACCGGCACGCCAATTCCCCTAAAGTATGCTTCTGCCTTCAGAAAATGTACTTCGGCACCGGTCATGAGGATGATGGGCATAAAATCGCAATCAGCTACAATAAAATAATTGAAGGGCGAATACTGGCATTGTTCGCCCTTGATGGTGAAGGCGGCCACATTGTCGCGGTGCGAGCCATAAGGTATCCCACCTTCAGAAGGCGTGTTGATGCTGGGAACCTGCGGGAATGGATGCCACAGGCTTTTGTTATCGGTTTCAAAGAAGATATAGGCCCGTGGGTCGAATATGCCACTGCCATCGGTACTGTCGTGGGCGCTAAGCTGATGCCAGATGTTGCTTCCCATCCGAATGCCGTTGTGCTCCCTGAACGACCAGCTTTGGCTCCAGTTGTTAAAACCCATGGCGGCAGGCCATAAACATGCGCTCTCGAGCTTGGGGGTGGTAAAGTCCATGCCCAATAAAACCGGACGGTTATTGGTTATGATATCCGAGATAATTTCTCCAGCCTTGACAGGTTCTTTCTCAACCATTCGCATGGCATACCTGAAGCGTAACGAATTGGCCAACTTGCGCCATTTGGTTAAATCGCCACCCATAAAACGATCAAAAGCTTTAAAACTGGCATAAGGCTCCACAAGTTCGGCTGTATCGTTAATATGCTGGTCAGCCCATTGCAAATCATCGAGCAGGGCAAGGTAGATGTCGCGTTGGGTATCGTATTTTGGGTGAAGTTTATCCAGGTCCTGAAAGCCATAACCGGCTTCGGTATAGGGTATATCGCCAAAGATATCGGTGAGTTTAAAGGTCTTGTAGGCCCTTACGATCAGGAGCATAGCTTTCATATTGTCGGTTTCGGGACTGCTGCCATAGGCCGCAATACGGCGTTCCAGTTCGCGTATGGCAGGCATAGCCTTGTAATAGTTTGACCACATGGTTTCGGTGCCTATCGTAAAATTGCCCCAGGCTTCCTTGGTAAGGGCTGCAAGCTGGGTTTGCTTGTACAATATTTCGTTGTTTACGTAGAATTGTTCATCGCCCCCTAGCACCAGGCTTTCGATAACACTGTTAAACAGCGAGCCATCGCTGGCCGTGGTAAAACCATGCGGGTCGGTGTTAATCTCCTCAAAATCTTTCTTACACCCTGGCATGGCAAGCAATAGCGACATGGCGATGGCTAAAAGGATGCAGTTCTGTTTAAACGTTCTCATGGATAAAAAATGCTTGGTTTTTGGGTTTAACATCAAAGCCTCAAGTGCTGCATGTATCAATAAAAGGAATGTTTTCATTGGTTGGGATGTTTTAGAAGGTGGCATTCAAACTAAACGTAAATGAACGGGTTCCGGGGTAAGCGCCCCATTCAAAGCCTTGGGCATTGCCAGAGCCAATGATGCCTTCGGGGTTGATGTTATCGGGCAGGGTGGTGTAAAGGTACATCAAATCGCGGCCCGAGACCGAAAGGGTAAGGCTTTGGAAGAAGCGCAATTTGCGGGCGAACCGCTCAGGGAGTGCATAGCTTAATGATACTTCGCGCAATTTAACCCAGGTGTTTTCAACAATGCCGGGCGTAGAAACAAACTTGCCCCAGCCTCCAGCGTTGGGCATGTATTTGTAATAGTAATGCACCACCTTGGTGTTGGGCGTTCCATCTTCGTAAACGCCGTCAAGAACAACACCTACGTTGCGTACATTTCCCTCCGGATCGGTATAAGGCAGACCTCCGCCATCGCGTTCGAGCAGGGTTTCGGGGCTTTGGCCGGTTTGTAGGCCAATTACATACGAGCCGCAATAGATATCGCCTCCCCATTTGGTATCAACCTGGGCATTGAGCGTAAAGTTTTTGTAGGAGAATGAAGTGTTGAAGCCACCCACAAAATCGGGTGAGGCATTGCCAATGGGTACGCGTGAATCGGTAATCTTGTATTTGGTGCCGGCATCATTTAAAATGCGCTTTCCATCTTCGTTGTACACATAATCATAACCCACTATGGTGCCGTATTCATCGCCTTCGCGCAACGAAATAGCGGGACCATTTAAACCCCAGATATCGGCCAGCAAAATCTGATCGGAATAATTGCCAAGACTCACAATATAATTACGGTTGAAGGATATGTTCAAGCCGGTTTTTAACAGCATATCCTTGGTTTTTAGGGGTACGGCATTTACTACAATTTCATAGCCTTTATTTGACAGAACACCTTCGTTAATCATTATAGATGATGCGCCTGCACTGGTTGGAATAGGCAAATTAAGGATTTGATCGAAAGAATGTTTATAGTAATACGTAAAATCGAAATCAATACGATTCTCGAGGAAACCAAGGTTTATACCAACCTCATACGAGTTAACACGTTGGGGTTTTAATTGGAAAGGTGGAATGGTGGTAGGAAACTGCGAGGTCTGCTGTCCGCCAAACATGCTGGTGGCATAATAGAATGCCGTTTGGTACGGATCGGTGTCAGAGGCTGTTTGGGCTATTCCGCCCCTAAGTTTTACAAAATTGAGCCAAGCAAGCTTTTGTTGGATGCCAAAGGCTTCAGAGGCAATAAAACTGGTGGAAATAGAGGGATAAAAATAGGAATTGGCATTGGATGGCAGGGTTGAAGACCAGTCGTTACGACCCGTAATTTCTACAAACAAATAGTCCTTGTAATCTAAGTTTAGAAAAGAGAAAGCCGAGTTGGTCCTCCTTCGGCTGAGTGCTTCGCCAGCGGCAAGTGTAGCGCCATCGCCCATTTTCTGAACCACGATGTTGCCATTGGCATCGGTGTAATAGGTGGTTGCCGAATAATTAAAAAAGGTGTACATATTGGGGTAATACCATTTCCCTGAGCGGCCATCAATTGCGTAGTAGTTGTTTTCCCAGCGATTGGCACCTAACGAAAAACGAAGGTTCAAAGCACTGCCAAAGACCTTTTTTTGCTGGGCAGTAAGCATGGTTTCAAAATTATCGTCGTACGACTGGGCTAGGCTGGCAGCGTAATAGCCTCCATCAAGGCCAATAACATCGATGGGCGTGTTGCGGGTTTCAAAATGTTCAATTGAATAATCGCGGCCGCCTTTAAGTGTATAGGTGAGCCAGGGTGCAATTTCATAGGCCAACCCAATTGAACCTGTATATTTATCACGGTTAAGGCTGCTGTTGTTCATGTAAGTATTCCACCAAATATACTTATCAACATAAAAAAAAGGATACCCATCATTGGGGTTTCGCGAGCCATCGGCTAGTTGATAGTTTTCCTTGTCGAGGCCTTTGTAACTCCTGGGCCACGAATAGAGCAGTCCTTTGTTGATTGAGTTACCGTCTTCACCTATAATGGGGCTGTTTAAGCGATTGAATTTAACATAGGCCAACGACACATCGGCGCGAAGTTTTTCAGAAATCTTCATGTTGGCGCCAAGGCTAAGGGTAGTCCTGTTGGAGTTGCTGTTGTCAATAATTGGGGTCATGTCTTCACGCGTAAACGAGAAACGGATAGTTCCTTTTTCGCTGCCCCCACTGGCAGCCACATGGTGCCTTTTGGTAAACCCGTTTTGCACGCCAAGTTTCAGGTTATCAGGTTGGGGTGAATACGAACGCATTTCACCGTCCCACCATTTTATCATCTGTCCCTTCATCTCAGGTCCCCACGAAACCGCTGAGCCATAATAGCCAAATTCGGCCGTGCTGGTAGAGGTCTCGCCTTGCTGGTTCAACACCAGTTGCTCGTTGCTATAAATTCCCGGGTATAGCAAAGTGCCATTTTCGTCGGTCGGGAACGTGGGTTCCGTAAAGGTAATGGGACCGCCATGGCCATACTTATTCTGCACATCGCGAAAACGATACGGGTTGGTAACCTTGTAATCATAGTTATACGTAACCCCAAGGCCCTTCTGCTTTTTACCGCGCTTGGTTGTAATCAAGATTACCCCATTTGCACCGCGTGAGCCATAAAGCGCCGAGGCCGGGCCACCTTTTAAGATGCTGTAATCTTCAATGTCGTAGGGGTTGATATCCGAAACACCATTTCCCCAGTCAACACCACGGCCAATGCCATCAATGCCGCCTTTGTTATCTATTGGAACACCATCTATCACAATAAGAGGTTGGTTATTGCCTGTAAGGTTGTTATTGCCCCGGATGGTAATGCGGGTAGTGCCTCCTTCTACCCCATCGCCCAACGAAACCTGAACCCCCGCTGATTTTCCAACAATTGCACTCAGAACGTTTGGTGCGCCGGATCGTACAATCTCGTCGGTATTTACTTTTTCGGTAGAGTAACCTATTTCACGCTTCTGTCGTTTTACGCCCAAGGCGGTAACCACCACCTCTTCAAGCTTCTTAACATCCGGAGCCAACAGAATGTTAATAAGCTTTTGGTCACCAACTTCAACTTCTTGGTTAACGTACCCTAAAAAACTAAATACGAGCAAGGCTTTTGGCGATAGGCCTTTCAAGGTATATGCACCGTTCATATCGGTGGTGGTGCCCGTAGTGGTGCCTTTTACAAAGATAGAAACACCCGGCAAGGTGAGGCCGTCGTCTTGCGATTTTACCGTACCCGTTACGGTTTGGTTCTGGGCTAGCGCAAAATGAGATGAAAGGAATAAGGCTGCCAAAAGCAGTAAAAACCTGCATGTACAGACCTTCCGTTTTCGTGGTAAAGATTTGGTTGGCATAGTGTTAATCTGTTTATCAATCACTTTTGGGGTGAATTGAGTTTTTTGGTTAGTATAACTGAATACTATGCCTACAAAACTAATACAATTTTAACAAACTTTCAATCACTTTCTAAAAAAAATTAACAACTACAATTTACATACAAATGTTTGATAACCAGTGCCAAAAGAAAAATCAACAGTTGGGGTTTGCCCTTCAAACAAACCAAAAACGCTTGAGCCACTGCCACTCATCGAAGCATAAATGGCGCCATGTTTATACAGAAACGATTTGATTTCGCGAATGATGGGATATTTTGGAAACACCGAATCTTCAAAATCATTCTTCAGCTCATTTTGCCAGTTGCGAATGGGTTTTTGAAGAATGGAGGCTAGGCTTTCCCCAATTGGATTTGGTTTGACGGCCGAATAAGCCTCGGCAGTACCAACACTGATAGGAGGCTTTACCAACACCAGCGTTAATCCCGCTAAATCAAGCGCGTAAGATTGCAATACTTCGCCTCTGCCGCTGGCCAAGGCAGGTTTGTTGGTTATAAAGAATGGGCAATCGCTACCCAGAAGGGCAGCATAGTTTTCGAGGGCCGGCGTAGAAAGGTCGAGTTGAAACAATTGATTAAGGCCTTTCAAAACAAAGGCTGCATCGGAAGACCCACCGCCCAAACCTGCGCCAATGGGAATTTGCTTGTGCAAATGCATATGCACCGCTGCAATGCCGAAATCGTGTTGTAAGAGCTTGAAAGCTTTTACGCAAAGGTTTTCATCCGGATTGCCAGGAATGGGAACCCCTTCACTTGTAAATACCAACTCATCGGCCACTTCAAGGTGTAGGCTATCCGTTATTGGGATAGGATACATCAGCGTTTCAATTTCATGGTAAGCATCTGGCCGTTTTGATAAGATACGTAAGCCAAGGTTGATTTTTGCGTTAGGGTTCAGATATATAGACACTGGTCGAAGGTTTAATTTTGAATACAGTTATACTTGTGATCATTAAAGAAAGGAGTGAATGTGTATAAAACCGTCCAAAGACTTAGCAAACTTCAAACAATCACTTTAAAACAGTTCAAATCAATAAAATTCATTCTTTTCTAACCAATCATTAGAATTTATACAATGAGGTTGTAAATGTACCAAAAACTATTTCATCTCGAAAAGCAGGTGAAATGGCGCATCAAAATGATTTCCGCAAACCTTGTACTTTTGCAGCAAACTAAGAATCATGAAACATTTTGCAATCGTGTGTTTTGTTTTAAGCTGGTTTGCAATAAATCAAGCTTTTGCACAAGCAAATAA
>CAZKHA010000142.1:0-8959 GCA_964552325.1 uncultured Bacteroidales bacterium | reverse complement strand
AGTGGCTGCAAAATAAGGTTTTACAATTTGTGGGAGCGAAGGTGCAGTGCACCGAACCAAGTTAAGGTAAGTATTAGAGATAAGTTGGCAATATAGGCAGAGCCAAAGCCCTATACCCTGGGATTCTGTAAAAACAAAAGGTAACGCTGTTCCAAAAGGGCTGGTTTTCGAAAATTTACAATTCGCAATGGTTTTCAATACCTTGTGACCTTTACCCAAGAATAATTACACAGGGTTATCGAAAAGAGGCACGGAGGCGCACAGAGTAAGAACCAAATCCGAATCAGCCTTATCGAAGACAATCTACCTATCCCCTGCGCTCTATGGCTTTGAAATCAATAGTAAAATCAATATCATTTTGTTGTATTTCATCTGCATATTTGCACATTAGCTCCCTTCAGCCTTTACCTTTTTTTTAGCATAAGCAATACGGTGCCCAAAATGGTAAAAACACCTCCAATGAGCTGATAGGTTAAGGGTAAGCGCCCAAAATAGAGATAAGCGCCGGGTATAACGAACAATGCAGTAGTGCTTTGGATGATAGCAGTTCTGGAGGCTTCGAGGTACTTAAGTGCGGAATACTGACCCAAGGAGGTTGAAAATGGCCCAAGGAATGAACCCACACCAATAATTAGGATGGTTGGGAAAGGTATTAACACCGTTTTGCCGGTGGAAAGCAAGGCTGCCACAGCAAAAACCAAAAGGAATATGGCCCTGTTAATGGCTAATGCCGAAGGTGTTACCAGTTTTATATGTCGTTTGGCGGCAAGTGTGCGGATGGCATAAAAAGCGGTGGCGGCAAGCATTAGGCCGGAGCTTCCATGAAAATATGCCGAGAATGTTTCGCCTTTCTGAAAGCTGATGATTAGCACTCCAATAAATACCAATATAATACCCGCGATTTCGCGTTTGGCAAAACGCTCGTGCAATAAGCCAACACCCAAAAGGGTAACAAATAAGTATTCGGCATTGCGCAAAAACGAAGGTAGGGCAGGATGACTGGCTGTGGCGATGGCAGCGTAAAAACATGTTGTGGCCACCAATTCATAAATACCGATACGGCCCAAGGCTTTCAGGGTTTTGGTAGTAATGGCCGAAGTAAATAGTTTGTTGGAGGTAAACTCAACAAAAACCAGGTTCCAAAGGAGGGCGAACAAAAACCACCAAACACCAAACTGAGGCAGGCTTACAACGTCGAGGGCAGCCTTGCTGAATATGTAAACTGTTGACCCGGCTATGGTTGCCAAGAAGGCATACGCATAACCCTTGGCATAGGAGCTTTGTAAAAAACGCAACTTCCTCATGATCGCAAAAGTAGCGTATTTGTCCCAAACCCAAGATTAGTCGACTTTTGTGTCATCTTTTTTGCCTTCAACCACTACCACTATTTCGCCTTTGATGTTTTTTTGTCCAAAATGGAGGATGAGTTCACGTAGGGTGCCTCTGGCGGTTTCTTCAAAGAACTTGGTGAGTTCGCGTGAAACGGAGGCCTTGCGGTCGCAACCAAAATATTCTGAAAACTGGTCGAGGGTTTTCAGTAGCCGAAAGGGTGATTCGTAAAACACCATGGTTTCGTTTTTCTCGGCAAGCAGCTTTAAGCGGGTCTGCCGTCCTTTTTTCTGTGGCAAAAAGCCTTCAAAATGAAACTTATCGCAAGGTAGCCCACTGCTTACAAGGGCTGGAACAAAAGCTGTGGCGCCGGGTAGGCATTCCACTTCAATTTCGTGTTTCAGGCACTCACGAACCAATAAAAAACCCGGATCGGAAATGCCGGGTGTGCCTGCATCGGTTATCAAGGCTACGGTTTGACCACCCGCAATAAGAGCTGCAATATTAGCAACTGTTTCGTGCTCATTATGCTGATGATGGCTGCGCATGGGAGTGGAAATACTATAATGCTTTAGCAAAAAACTAGAAGTACGGGTGTCTTCAGCTAGAATTAAACTTGCTTCCTTTAAGACCCTTACAGCCCTAAAAGTAATATCTTCAAGGTTGCCAATAGGTGTGGGTACGAGATAAAGTTTTGACATGTAATGCTTTGAATGGTTTTGGCGATCAACCAGCGAAATTTGTGTAAAGGTATAAAAGTTATCGAAAAAGTTTTTACATTTGCACCCTCAAATCCCTTGGGGCGTTAGCTCAGTTGGCTAGAGCGTTAGACTGGCAGTCTAAAGGTCAAGGGTTCGATTCCCTTACGCTCCACTTAAGATCAGGCTTTTAGCCTGATTTTTTGTTTTATTTATCATCCTAAGCGAAGGTTTTTTGGTGAACGTATGTCAATAAGGGTACATTTTTAAAATCTTTACCCAATGAAAAACTTAATCATAACCTCGATGCTGTTGTTTTTTTTAGGCACAACAGCTTGGGCGCAAGCAGTAGTTAACCAACAAGCTGCAAACAACGAACCCGCAAAACAAACGCCCATTAGGCAGTTTACCGATGCCGATAAGGATGGCGTTTGCGACAACTACAGCACTCGCCCTGCTGATGGAAGAGGCCGGAACTTTATCGATAGCGATAAAAACGGTGTTTGCGACAACCAAAATACCTCGAAAGGAAAGAATCTACGCCAGGGCAGGGGAAATGGCAATGGCTGTGGCAAAGTAGGCAATGGGCACCGTCATGGACAAGGCGGCCAGGGAAGAGGCAATGGCAACTGCCTTCGGAATCAAAACCCAGCTCCTCAAAAATAACTACCTTCATAGCCTAATTACAGAACCTCGTTTTTAAGTGACCGATCAGGAACTTGTAAAAGCCATTGTTAATGGAAGCCGTGAGGCAAGCCGGGAGTTGGTAATAACTTATCAGCCCCTGGTTTTTAGTGTTATACGTCATTTTAGCCAACAAGAGGCTGATTTGGAAGACATGGCCCAGGAGATTTTTCTAGAAGTTTTTAAATCCTTAAAAAGCTTTCGGAACGATTCCAGCCTTGCAACTTGGATATACCGTATCGCATTTACAAGAGGTTTGAATCAGGTAAAAAAAAACAAGCGAAGATGGTTTTTTGAACGCCCCGAAACATCTTTTGGAACGGATGAAATGCAAATAAGCCATGAAGCCATTGATGATCAAGATGCCTCGGTGCCAATGCAAAACCAAGAACGAGCGAAAATACTCAAGCTTGCTTTAAGCCACATACCCGACACACAACGGATAGCGTTTATCCTTGCGAAATACGAGGGAAAGTCGAACCAACAAATAGCCGAGATAATGGATACTTCAGTAAAAGCCGTTGAGTCGCTTCAACACCGTGCCAAGCAATCGTTACGCAAACTCTTGAGTACGTATTACATACAAAACATGAAATAAAATGCAGTTAAACACGTATGCGCTATGAATACTAAACCGCTTACTTGCCGCCAAGCCCAACAAGTCTTGCAAAAGGAAGTTGAGTTTGATAACCCGCTCGATAGGGCATTAAAATCCCATTTAAGCCATTGCGAGCAGTGCAGAAACCTGGCGTATGAAATTGATGCCACCCTAAACCTGGCTACCAAGCTTGCGCAACCTGAGCTAGATCCATTTTTTGTTACCCGCTTTGAAGCTCGTTTGCATGCTGAACAGCAAAAATTTACGAAGCATTGGATCCGGAGCATTGTGCAACCTGCGTTGGCTACAGCCGCCTTGCTGCTTGCCATAATTGGTGGAGTGCTGCTTGGAGGTATTATCAATAATCAATTGCCCACTAATAATGAACACACTAGTTCACAGCAATTTGCGTCGGATTATAACTTAGTTGACGAACCAACTGACAATCTACTTCAACTTCTTGACGACCCTAATAATTAATTACCATGAATAATCTTACACGGAACAAGCTCTTAATTGGCATGGTAGCCCTCATAATGGTTATGAACCTAGCCTTGGCCATTACCATTTACAGGCATGTTTCAACTGAACGCAAGGTAGTTGCCGATAGCACCTCATCGGGTTATTTATGCAGACAGTTGAGCTTTAATCCCGACCAACTATCGGGGTATGAAAAGCAAAAAGATGTTTTTTTCCATAAAGCCGATTCGTTGCGTTTGCAAATTGGTGAACTTAGGCAATTGTTGGCCAGCGAACTAGAAAAGGAAAACCCCGATGAAGCGGTGTTGAAGCAGTTATCAGCCTCCACTGGTCAAATTTATTCACAACTAACGCTTCAAACTGCGCTTCATTTTCATGAAATGGGTAAGTTGTGTACACCCGAACAAAAGGCCAAGCTGATGGACACTTACCGAACTACGGGCATAAAAGACCCGGGGCAACAAGGTGGGGGCAGACAATATCGGCATCGGCACGGGCAACGCAACAACCGCTAAAGTTTTTTGAATTTGGATGGTTTTAATCGTAACCGCTCATTTTTAGCAAACTAGCCTTTATTGACTGTTCAGGAAGCGCGTTTTGTTCAGCAATTCTTTCAGCCAATGGCAATAAAGCGCAAAAGGTATGGTTTTTGTTTTGCTGCAAGGGGGTTGAATGTTCGGTAAATTTAATATTTTTGTACCGGAAGTCTCCCCTAAAGTATAAAATTTAAATCAATACTCTAATTATGAAAAAGTTAAGCGTAATAACCTTAAGTGTACTAGCGTTCTTCTTATTTGCTGTTCAAGGCCTTAATGCCCAAACAATTGATGAGGCCGGAACTGCCTTCAACAATGCCTTACAATTAAAAGATACCGATGCCAGCGGTGCAATTACGGCCTTTAAGGAATGTATAAGCATTTGCGAGAAGCTTGGTGATGAAGGCAATGAGCTAAAATCGAAAGCCATTGGAATTATTCCTGGCTTGTATTTTAAATTGGCAAAAGATGCTTATGCAGCCAAAAACAACGAAGATGCAATAAAATTCGGCGAACAAACCATTGAGGCTTCTAAAACCTATAATTCGCCCGAAACAGAAGAAAAAGCCAAGGATTTCTTAGCCCAACTTTATTATGGTAAAGGCAACGAGCTTCTAAAAGCAAAAGATGTGGATAATGCGTTGGTTCAATTAGATAAAGCCCTTGCTATTGATGCAAAGATGAACAAGGCTGTGTTTAGCAAAATGTTGGTTTACAAAGAAAAAGACGACATTGCAAAGATGAAGGAACTTTATGACCTGATGGTGGCCAATGGCCCAGCCGAAGACAAGTATATTGAAAAAGGAAAAGGTGTTATGGCCAAACAGCATTTTAATGCTGGCGTAAAATCGTTGCAAGCAAAAAATGCAGCCAAGGCTGTTGAAAGTATCAACGAATCGTTGAAATTTGGCGATGGCGATGCCAATGCCTATTATTACTTAACACTTGCCAACAATATGCTTAAAAAATGGGACGACGCCCTTGTTTCGGGAGCCAAGGCTCTTGAGTTGGAACAAAAAGACCAGGTGAAAGTAATTTTTGAGCTTGCCAAAGCCTATGAAGGCAAAGGCGACAAAGCCAAAGCTTGCGAAAACTACAAGAAGGTTACCACCGGCCCCAATGCAGCCGCAGCCAAATACCAAATTGAACAAGTATTGAAATGCAAATAATTGCAGGTTAATTTATAATGTAAAGGCAGTCAAAATATTGGCTGCCTTTGCTTTTTAAACAGGCCTGATGAGGCAAGCCAAACGAAATCGTTAACCAACTATGCCCAAGCGGAGGTAAAGCCCGCGTGAGGGATAGGCGCGGAAAGCCCGGAGCGCAGCGAGGACTTGCAGCAGATAGCCCGACCCAAAGGGGCACGCCCAAAACAGTTTAAATAGTATGCTTAAATGAATAATGCTTTACTAATTATCCCTGCACCACAAGGCCTGTCGAATTTTGATTTGGCCTTGCTCTTGGGCTATGCTTTTGTGTGCCTTGCAATAGGTTTTTACAGTGGGCTAAAACAAACCAAAACCGATTATTTGATTGGTAGCCGTAAGCTGGGTATGTTGGGTTTTGTGTTTTCGGTGGTGGCCAGTTATATTGGTGGTGCTGCATTGGTGGCCTATTCGGCTTATGTGTATAAATTCGGAGTTTCGGCTTTGGCCGTATTTGCCGGTACCGCTTTGGGCTTTGTGGTGTTTATACCTTATGCCCAAAAAATAAGGAAGATGAGTGGTACACAGGCGTTTCTTACGCTTTCTGATTATTTCTACTTTTTATATGGCAAGCGGGCGGGTTTGGTATCGGCCATATTGCTTTTTGTGGTGTATATGGGCATGTTGCTAAACCAATTTATTGCGGGTAGCAGCATTTTATCGAACATAAGTGGTTGGTCGTACGAAAGTTCGCTTTTGTTTTCGAGTTCAATTATATCGATTTACCTGTTTGCGGGAGGGTTTAGGAGCGTTATTAAAACCGATATTTTTCAGTATGTGGTGCTCTTTGTAATTCTGCTTATTATTGGCTATCTGGCCCTTAGCCAGAAAATGATGGCCACTACCCAATTGGTTGACCTATCGGCCATGGACCCGGCAATGAGTGTGGCTTTTTTGGCTTTTGGGGTGCTTATTATTTTCCAGTCATCCGAATATTGGCAACGTGTGTACGCAGCTAAGAACAGTAATATTGTGCGGAATGGGTTAATATGGTCAGCGGTTTTGGTGGTGGTTACCGGTTTTGCCATAACCATAGTTGGCCTCATAGCCCATCACAAGCTGCCCGGTATTGATTCGCGCGATGCGTTTGCCTCGGGTTTGCGCCTTGTAATGCCCCCCAAATTTTTAGGGGCGGGCTTGGTGCTGATTTTTGCTGCTATAATGAGTTCGGCTGATACCATTATATTTGTTTTGGCCAGCAGCATGGCCAAGGATTATTTTAAGCGCTTATCAAAAAGTGATAAAACGGATGCCGATTTAATGAAGATTACACGCATCTTTACGCTGGTTTTTTCGCTAGCTGGTTTTGTTCTGGCGCTGCTTTTCAGGGATTTGGTACAGGTAATTGTGTTTATTACAGGATTGGGTTTCACTATTATACCGGCAGCCATCGCCAGTTTTCATGTTAAATTGAAGCCCAATGCTGTTTATTACAGTTTTTTGGCTGGGGCGTTGTATATTGTTGTGCTGGTTTGTTTTGGCTTACTAATACCGGAATATAGCATTGCCTCGGTGTTGGTGGCGGCCCTAAGCCTGTTGGTAGCCCAGAAACTGCTGCCTGCCGCTAAATAGGTTTGTTACGTATTGGCAATTAGCAAATTGCATCCTCTTACATCGCTGGCATCAAAGCGACCCAATACTTCGAAACTGCCGTTGGTATGTGTGCGGCAGAGGTCTTGGGTGGCTATAAACGAACACGAATAGCGGTTTGCCAAATCTATTACGTTGAGGCCACCTTGGCGGCCATGTGCCAGGGTGCTTAAAGGGTCTTCGGGGTCGCGGGCCAGTACGCGCATCCAAGGCGGGGCTTTAAAGATGCCGTTACCATTCGAATAAGCCTGTGAGAGCAATTCGGTCATGCCATATTCGGAATGAATAGCAGGCACATTAAAGTTTTTGCACAAAAACGCGTGGAGTTCCTCACGAATGGGCTCTATTCTTCGGCCCTTCATGCCGCCGGTTTCCATAATGGTAATGCCCGCTAAATCGGGTTGAAACTGCTCGGCCAAATCGTACAAGGCAAACGAAACACCCAACAAAAGTATTTTTTTAAACCCTTGTTTACGTGCTTGTTGGATAGTGGTTAGTAAGGAATCGGGATTGTGCAGATAGAACCCGCTCAGTTTGTTGCGGCTGGTTTTAATCAGGTGATTGGCCATGTAAACCAAGGATGAGCCTTTGCGCTCTAAATAAGCGGGCAAAAACGCGAGAATAATCCAATTGTTGGCTGGGCCATAAAACAGCTCGAAGGACTTTACAAACGATTGAATATATAGTTGGCGGTTTAATACAAAATGCTTCGAAACCTGGCTGCCGGTAGTGCCGCTGCTTGTAAAAATGATTTCGGAGCTTCCTTTGCCGCTGACCACGCGATGCGTTTTAAAAAATTCGATGGGCAGGAAGGGGATCTGCTGAAGGCTGTTTATAGATTCGGGATTTAGGCCTAAGTAGTTGATAAACTGATTATACACCTTGTTGTGGACAGCTTGCTGCCTGAAAACGCTAAGGGCATACTGCTCGAATTCGGATTCATCAAGCGTAAACAAATGGTGTGAGGAGGGTTCGGGCAGCATCATGCGGCAAAAATACGAATAAATAAAAGTCTTGAAGCTGGAGTAGGGCAGGATGCTTGCTTGGAAATAGGGGCGAAGTATGCGCGAGCAATGTGTATAATAATGCGTATTTGCTAATTTATTGGAAGTTAAGTTAATAAATGGCAAAAGTTTTTACAGCTAAAGTGCGGATGTTTTGGGGCTATACGTACGGTTCGGGGTTTGCTTGTTGGCAAAAGATCGGGAGGTAATCTCTTGTAGGTAATTGCAAGAAGTATTATATGTTTAAGTATAGTTGTGGGCAAGCTTTTGTATTTTTGGAGGGCTAACCACAAGGGCTAAGTGTATGGGATAATGCGTACGTGAGGTAAAATAGCAATAGATTTTGATTTAAGCCTAATTGGCAACAAGGTTAAAAATTCTAATTGAAACACGGACAATGCTGATACTATATATGAAGAAACTGTTTAAGATACGAGTAAGGCTGAGATATGGATGTTATTCCCTCTCCTGTAGGTACATATATAGGTGAAAACGCTTATGGTCCTATTTTATAAACTTATAAGCATATAAATACTATTTATAGGTGTTAGAACTTATTATAGTGCTATATTTGCACTAAACAATACTACTATGCCAAAAGTAGCTATTTCTGGAGACAATGTAGCGTCAACTAGTTTAAATATTGATAGTAGAGAGCTAGTTGAAGCTGAGATTCGAGTCCTGGTAAAGGAATTGAATAGGAAATTTGGTAATTATACATCAGTTTCCGACAAAATTTACGAGATTCTTCGCTGCGCTGAGAAGGACAGGTGTTTAGAAGGGTTGCGGGTGTCGGGGGCTTGCGTTGCCGGCTGTGCCGCCAGCGCAAGCCCCT
>CAZKHA010000141.1:0-8965 GCA_964552325.1 uncultured Bacteroidales bacterium | reverse complement strand
ATAATCGTATTGATTTTTCATTTATGTCGCTGCCAAACGGTGTATACTTTATTAATTTGATAGAGAGCGGAAATGTCGTTCAAAGGCAAAAAATAATCTTGATGGATTGATCGATAATAGTTTTTTAGATGTGCTTATATTATGCTTCTTTTGAAATGGTTAAGCTAAAAATGCTCTTTTTTGTTTGATATGCCAGGATATGAGAAAAAATATTTTATTATTTCTTTTTTAGAGATACTTAACGCACAATTACAAACTTGCCTAACTGAGAGGTGATGCCATCCGTCAATTTATAAATGTACAAACCGGGTAAGAGTTCTCTTGTGTTTAGCGTAAGGATTTCTATCTGTTTGGTGCACAAAATATCGGTACTAAACAGCTTATTACCAGTTGTGTTATAAATTGTTAGTGTGCCAGTGAAGCCATGTAGGCACTTTAAATTGAATATAATATGGTCGTTTGCCGGATTGGGTGAAACTGAAATTGGTTCTCGTGTTCCATTTTCGGGGAGCGCATAGGGTCCAATTGGTCCATCAACTTTTAGTAGGTGATTATATCCGTATAAATAGGACTCCCCAAGCTCATTTGTTTCGATTAGGTAGTTTTTTGGGAAATAATAATTATCAGTTATCCAGGTGTAACCAGCATCGGGTGTGTATAAGGTAGTGTTATTGAGCATAATACGTCCTTGGCCTTTGCTGTTAAATCCGAAAGGTCCATAATTCTGACCAAAAGGTGTTACGTTAATCCATGTTTTACCACCATCGCTTGTTAGCTTTAACTCAGATATGGATTGATTCAAATAATTCGTTCCCGCAAGCCCGAGCACCCAAAATTTTGGTGAAAATACTTCAAAATCTTTCACTTTCGTTAAATCTGTTGAAACCCACAAAAGCTCCTCGGTCCAAGTCAATCCCCTATCCGTTGTTTTATAGAATACCACAGCATTTTGGGTTGGGTGCATTACTGCCAAATAAGCTGTGTCCATTGAAGCAAACGACAAGATACCATCGGCAGGTAAATCGCGGCGGACATACGTCTTGCCATAATCCGTTGAAAAACAAAACGAGCTCTGGAAAGGAACTTTTGAGAATACAACACCTGGTGTAGGTGTGTAGGCATTGTAACTTGGGTAATAGGTTGAAGGACATTTATTTAATTGCCAATTGTAACCACCATCAGAAGTGTAATACGTAAGGATGGTATCGATCTTTGCATCGATGATAAACCCATTCAAGGAGTCTGAAAAACTGAGCCCTTCTTGGTAAAAAGCGTTGTTCGATTTAATCCATGAAATCCCTTTATCATTCGATCGGTACCATGAAGAAAATCCGTCAAGTGTGTCGGCTAGCATAATTAAGCCATTGTTGCCCAACGTCTTTAGCACGTAGATTCCGCCGGAAGAAAAACCATGTGTTTTGATAATCCAATTCTGGCCACCATTCATTGTAACGGCCAAGCTGCCATCATCGCCAACAAGCTGAATGTTTTGCCCATCTGTTGAATAAATTCCTTTATAAATTGAACGGTCAGGCATGGGTTTTTCTATCCAGGTTAGGCCACCATCTATAGTTGTTAGTAGTTTATTATCAGCATTATACCATCCCTCAATATTTTCAACCGAACAACTGGCAAACCCATTTAGTGAATCTAAAAAAAACATACCATCAACCAATTGATAGCCATTGACTACACGTTCCCATGTTGTTCCTCCGTCATTGGTTCGCCAAATAAAACCATAATCAGTACCACCATGGTTTTGATGTAAACGTGAATATACAAAAATCAAATCGTTTGATACGGCATAAAAGCCAATACCGTAATCGCCCTCATCGCTAAAGCCCAGTATTTTAATCCACGTTTGGCCACCATCGCTTGTTTTTAATATGTCATAATCTGTTTTGGCAATACCATGCAGAGCATTCGAAAAATGAACTTGCGTAGCTTTATCCAATGCATTTATATGTTCAAATTGCCATGATTTTCCTGCATTGCTGCTGAATGCTAAATTATCGCCCAAATTGCCCGGGGCCCAAGCTATCCAATTCGTTTCATCAACAAAGCTAATTGATTTAAAGATATGATTATTATTGGCATACAACAATTCCCAATTGCTACCATTGTCAGAAACCCTTATTGAACCGTCAAGTGCATAAAAGCGATTGTTAAAACAGTACACCTTAGTGAAGTCGAATTGGCCACCGCTGAATACAACTCGCCAATTGTTGCCTCCATCAAAGGAATTTAGCAATGCTCCTTTGGTTCCTACCACAACGGCAGTTAAGCTATCCTTGTAAGCAATACCACCAAGGTTGTTGCCTAATGGCCTGGGATTTAGCCAAGTAATTTGAGCATGCAGCATAACTACCCCAAATGTTAAAATAATTAGTGCAATACTTTTTCTCATTTTTTTTGGTTTTTGCAATACAAATATACGTGAAATTTCGCTAGTTTAACAATGCGATTCTTAAAAACCCTTGCTATGAGGTTTGCGCAAATATGAAGTAAGCATGTTGCCAATAATTGAAATGACAAAAGCGGCGAAGTGTCACGAAAGAAAAGGAATTAATAGGTAGGTTTCAACATTAATCTTTTCACGATTCGCACCTTATCTCCCGGCAACCACCAATAAACGATAGCCTGTTCCGTGTATGTTTTCAATTTCAACGTTGGGGTCGCGGTCAAGGTATTTGCGGAGTTTGGTGATAAACACATCCATGCTGCGGGTGGTATAGTAATTATCGTCGCCCCAGATGGTTTTAAGAGCCAATTCACGAGGCAACACATTGTTCTTTTCTTGGCAGAGCATTTTTAGCAATTCGGCCTCTTTGGGCGAGATCTTTTTCACGTCATTTTCAAAGCTAACCGTACGCAAGAAGGGATCGAAACGGTATTTGCCAATGGTGTACTCCTTTACTTCATGTTGCGCTTTTCCAGGTTCTTGCCGTTTTAAAATGGCTTTTATTTTGAACAAAAGCACCTCTGAATCAAATGGTTTGGTGATGTAATCGTCGGCACCCGATTTAAAACCTTCCAGTATATCGGCTTTCATGGTTTTGGCTGTAAGGAAGATGAGCGGCACATCGGGATGTGTTTCGCGTATGGACCGCGCAATGCTAAAGCCATCAACATTGGGCAGCATCACATCTAAAATACAGATATTGAAGCGGGTTGAATAAAATGTTGAAACCGCGTTAGCGCCATCGTCCACCCAAGTTACGTCGTAATCGCTTAACTCGAGATAGGATTTTAAGATGGCTCCAAAATTCAGGTCGTCCTCAACTAAGAGGATTTTGATGGCGTTTTGATCAGTTCCCATGGTAAACAGGTATTTCAATGGTAAAACAACTTCCTTTTTCGGGTTCGCTTTCAACCCATATCTCGCCGTTGGTGGCGGCAACAATAGCTTTTACATAACTTAATCCCAATCCAAAGCCCTTAACATTGTGAATGTTGCCGGTCGATTTTCGATAAAACTTTTCAAAAATCCTACCTTTGGTTTCCTTGTCCATGCCCATTCCTTTGTCGCTGACTTTAATCAGTAATTTGCCCTCTAAGTTAGTGGTTTTAATATTGATGTCAGGATTTTGGGGGGAGTATTTGTTGGCATTGTCGAGCAAATTGAAAAGTACGTTCAAAAAATGGACCTCATCAACCAGGGCTGTCGAGTCAAGGGCTTCAAGATCAAACGAAATGCTGCCGTTTCGTTTTTCAATTTGTAAACTAATGTTTTGGATGGCTTGTGTTATTAAATCATGAACATCGAGTGCTTGCAAATTTAGCGAAAAGTCCATCTTGTCGAGCAAAGCCATTTGTAAAACGCTCTCAACCTGGTTGTTCATGCGTTTGTTTTCTTCCTTTATTACGCGGGTGTAGTAATGGATACGCTCGGGGTCGGCCATCACCCGTGGATTTACGATTGAATCGGCGGCCAATGAAATGGTGGCGATGGGTGTTTTAAACTCATGCGTCATGTTGTTGATAAAGTCCGATTTAACCTCCGAGATTTTTTTCTGGCGGATGATTACCTGGATGCTAAAAATAAACGTGGAGATGATAATTAAGGTAAACCCCAATGATGCCACCAACAGCCAAAACATCGATTTGTACAAGAGGTTTTGTTTGTCGGGGAAATAGAGCGCTATGCGGTCGCTGGTTTCAAAAATACGGTCGCTAAATAGGTTGGCCTGGTAAAGCGAGTTCTGCGATTTTGGGTTAAACTCACTGCTTCGGCTAAGTGTGTCGGCGGCACCCGAAATCACAACGTATTCAAAAGGTATTAAGATGTTTCTGGAAGCCAACTCGTTGCTAAGGATATCGCGGGTGCCAGGGATGTTCAGGCTGATAGTGCTTGGGGCTTGCAATCCCTTAATTTCGAGCATCATGCGGCTAAGTGCGTCGTTTAGTTTGCGTTTTTGTTTTTCGAGGGTTACAATTTGATTGTTAAGCTGTTCTTTTTCGGGGTCGGCCTGGGGCTGGATGCGGGGCTCTTTCTTGGGTTTTGGTGGGCGGTCGCCCAACACAAAGTTGTAACCATTAAGACTTGGTTCTGACTGCATAAACTGGAACCGCAGCGAATCGAGCCGGCGCATCATCTCCAATTCCAATTTCATTTGTTGCTCGTTTTGGGCATTGCTAAACTCTTGGTTAAAAATTGGAGGGAGTACTTGTTGCCCAAAAAACCAGTCAGCGGGCGGCTCAGGCCAAAATGTAAACGGCTCAAAGGGCATCTGTACAATATCGGGCATCTGCTCATCAACCTTTATCTCGGTATAGATGGTGTCTGATTTTCCGTTTGATATGATCACAACGCGGTTGTAAACGCTGTTCGTTTTTGAACGATTGCGAGAGCTGGCAGCATGTTGAGGTGGAGGAATCGGGCGTTGTTTTGCAGCCTTGTTTGATGGTTTTTGCTTTGGTAAACGCTGGGCTATGGGCAGGCTGGGCACCATGGTAGTATCAACATTGGTGATGTTTTTTAGCCGGTCGGCCAAAAAGTAGATGCCTTCGTCCTTTTCAATTCGTTTAGCCGTTTCTTGCAAAGCTGCCTTTACGTCGCGGTCAAATTGATCTTCGCGCATGCCCAGCATTTTATCGAACCAGATAAACTGCAGGGCAACGATTCCGAGAAGCGAAACGCCACTTAACAAGATAACGATGCGAACTACTTTCTTATTCATGTGGCAAAAGTATGAAGAAATTTAGCCGCAGAGCTTCGGAATTAAGCCTTTAACCTTTCCTTAACTAAGTTTAACCTGACCTTAACCACTCAGGCTCAATTATGAATGTAGCTTTGCTTCCTGATAAACCCAAAACCCCATGTTATGAAAAGTATTTTGTTGAATCAGTTCAAGAATTTTGCACTTGTTTTGTTAATCAGTGTGTTAGCTATAACAATTGTAAAAGCACAATCTGACACCACCACAAAAAAAGAGAAGGTGGTTAAACTAACTTACAGCACCAACATTAATGGAAACATAAAAACGGTTGATACCACATTTACTTTTCCAGACGAGATGTCGGATGATGAAATCGACCAATTGGTTGAAGCTCATATGAATAGATTAAACGGTGAAGAAGCGGATCGGGATTTTGATTTTCATTTCTTCCCCGGAACTGATTTTAAAGGTATTTGGAGCACACCCGATGGTGAACCTGCTGAGTGGCTTGCGCAAATGGAAGCTTGGAAAATGCAAGACTCGAGCCTTAAGCGCCAAATGGAAGCGCTCCGCCAACAAATGCCTAATACCGAAGATTTTGCTAATTTCTCCGAACATTTTAACATGACCGATTTTAATGTTCCTTGTCCTCCTCCATGCAGGGTTTATAAACATCACGGAAACCGTCATCGCCATGGAGCTAAAGACTCTGATTGCCATGTTTATATGTTTGGTAATGCTGAGAGTGAAAGCGGTGAGGGGCCTGAGCATTTTTTCTATTACGAAGGGGATGCGGATGATGCCGATAAAATGGATCGTGATGTAGTTATTGTAAAGGGAAAAGGGGATACCATTGTATTAAAAGGCAAGAAAAGGATACTAGTAGGTGGCGAACCATTTGAATTTGAGAATTTTGAGAATAGCAACATGGATTTTGACCTACAGATTGATTCCATTGGCGATTCGGTACAGGTTCGTGTGCAAGTTCCCAAGGCGCCAAAAGCGCCACGGGTGAAAGTAATTGGAAAACAGCTTAAGGCACCCTTTGGGAACAACTATTTTGCAGCCAATGCCTTTGCTGGAAATGCGCGTATAAAAGATTTGAATGCCGAGGATATTCAACAGATGAAAGGAACGGCCCTGAAAGCCGCCAAGAAATACCAGCTTTTGGGTGTAGAGCAACTCAGGGTTGAGAGCTTGGAGCCTGGTTTAATCGCGTTGAGCTTTCATCTTGAAGATGCTAATAATATTGAAATTCAGTTGTTTGATCAATCAGGAGAATTGCTTCACCACGAAATTATCAAGAAATTTTCGGGAGAATACTATAAGGAAATTAGTCTGGAGCCTTCGGATAGGCTATACTTGAAGATAAGCCAAGGAGGCAAAAGCTTGATTAAGAAAGTTTTGCTCTAATATTTTTGCGTTGTGTAACTAGGAATAGAGATCCTGGTTCTGTTTTGTAGTTTTTACTGGTTCCCGGTTGAATGTAAGTTCAGCCGGGTTTTTTAATGCCTGAATAGACTTATGAAACCGCTCAATAGTTTCGGCTAACGTTCTTTTGAGATTGTTCCACCCATGCTATTGGTGGTGCTTTCTTTCATCGGGTCGCCTTTGTAATGAACTTTCCCGCCTGTTCCGGCTGTGGCATCGATGCTTTTGGTAACTGAAAGGGCAATAGAACCACCTGTATGCGCTTTAACCACAGCATCTTCGCAAACAAGTTCCGTTGCTTTGATTTCGCCACCGGTATTGGCCACAGCCTCCAGTGATGCGGCTTTGCCTGTAATAGATAAGTTAGCTGCTTGCGTAGCCCGTAACTCTAACGAATTTACATCCACCACGCAACCTAGATTGCCGCCTCCACTAACTTCGGCCTTAAAAAAATCGGCTTTTACAGGGGTTCGGATGTTGGCTTCAGCACCTGCTTCTACGCTTATCTCCCTGATTTTGTTAAAGTTTAAGTAAACCTTGGCTTCTCCTTTGTTGGCAAATTTGTAGGCGTTCAGTTTTATTTTTAGGGTGCGTCCGGTTATTTCGGTGGTAACCTCGTCGGCACTCACTTCTTTTGCCACAATGGTGGCATCTTCTTTGCCACATTGGGTCAGCTCCAGCTTTATATCTCCGGCCACAATTACTTTGTCGAATGTTGCGAGTTGTCGGTTAATTCTTGATTGTGCGTATGATAATATGGATACGCTTAGGAGGAATCCAATGAAAATCAACTTTTTCATAATTCAGCTTTGTTATTATTTATCAATGTGTTTGCTTTCGGGCTTCCGTTTTTAACGTTTCAAGCTGTCTTAAATTGGGTTATTTTGTGTTATGACAAGTTAAAAATGGAATCTCGGATCTAATTTGGGAACGGAAGGCTCTTACAAAATAAGTACCAAAGTTAATTTTGGCTGCTGAAAAGTGCCGACTTTTAATTGCTGATTTGCAAGTGATGGAGCACGTCGTTTAGAATTTGGCCATGGTCAAAGGCAAGTTCGGGCAGCTGAGCCAACTGAAACCATGCAGCCATCTTGGCGTCATCGCCAGCAACCGCTGTGCAATCAACATCGTTTGGGATTAGGGCCGTAAAAACCACTGTTATGGTTCGGTGTCGTGGGTCGCGATGAATGGCGCCATATGTCTTAAACTGCGTAAGAACCACGCCCGAGATGTTGGTTTCTTCGAAAAGTTCGCGATGTGCTGATTCTTCCAGGTCTTCATCCATATTGATAAATCCACCCGGAAAAGCCCACATGCCTTGGTAAGGTTGTTGCCCGCGTTGAATTAGCAAGATTTCGAATCCATTTAGGCTTGAACGCAATAACACACAATCTACCGTTACGCAAGGTCGGGGATAATCGTACGAAAAGGCCATCGTATAATTTGTTTTAACTTAACATACTTATCTGGTAACCACTAGTCTAAATCCCACTCCATGTACATTTATTATCTGCACCGATTCATCGCCTTTGAGGAATTTGCGCAGTTTGGCAACATACACATCCATGCTACGGGCGTTAAAGTACGAGTCGTCGTCCCAGATTTTCTTCAAGGCTACGCTTCGGTCTAACACATCGTTCATGTTTTCGCAAAGTAGTTGAAGCAACATGGTTTCTTTGCTGGTAAGTTTTTGTTCTTCATCGCTAAATCGAAGAATTTGGCTGTTTGGTTCAAAAACATAATTTCCTATTGTATATATTCTTTTTTCTCCGTCTTGGCTCAAGGATGGTTCTGTGCGCCGTAAAATGGCTTTCATACGCACCAATAGCTCTTCCATGCTGAATGGTTTGGTTATGTAGTCATCGGCACCTAATTGAAAACCAGCTAATTTATCATCTTGCAATGATTTTGCAGTAAGAAAAAGGATTGGGATTTTGCGGTTTGCTTTACGTACGTCTTTAGCCAACGTGAAACCATCTTTTAGGGGCATCATAACATCAAATATGCAAAAATCAAATTCTGATTTAAGGAAATTTGTGTAAGCTTCCTCGCCATTTGCGCAAAGCGTTGTGGGAAAGCCTTTTGCCTCCAGGTAGGCTTTTAAGATGGTGCCTAAGTTTTTGTCATCTTCGGCAAGTAGTACACGTGCTTCCATGATTTTGTGATTCGTTTTGGATGGTAAAGGTACTACAATTAAACATAGGGTAGTGGCCTAGCACAAAACTTTACCATGTATCATTTGCCTTTGGCTGTGGCAGGCTCAGCCAATGGGTTTACTATATAACTTGTGCTTTGCCCCCATAAATTAAGCATTTGAATCGTTGATTCGATGAGTTGTTGATTCGATGAGTTGTTGATTCGTTCAGTTGTTGATT
>CAZKHA010000140.1:0-9122 GCA_964552325.1 uncultured Bacteroidales bacterium | reverse complement strand
TGCAGCACACGTTCAGTTCCCGAATGGGTTTTTCGATTCATCAATACCATTAAACCAACGGAATGGCTAATAAGGCGATGGACACGAAAAGCCGTGGATTTTTTTGAGAAGAAAAACAGAAAATTCTTGGTGCTTTTACGTGGGAAACGAAGTTGGACTTCCGAAAAGGACTTTAAATCAGTTTATCTGAAAACCATCAAGCTTTTGCAAAAAGAAACAGGTGCGCAAATCATTTGCCTTGGGATAAACCAAACCGATGAACGTGTTGAATCGCAATTACCTGGCACAAAACAAAAAATAAATCAGTATAATCAGCTTATTAAGCAGGTATGCGAAACTACGGGATGCAGTTTTGTTGATACATACAACCTAATTGAGCCAAAAAACGTACCCGATGGCATCCATTTCGATGCAGTGGGGCATAAACAAGTAGCTTTTTTGATTCGCGATATAATAAATAGCAAAGGCTCATGCTAAAGAATCTTAAAACCGCTTCCACACATACCGTCATTTATGCTTTTGGCAACCTTTCAGCCAAATTGACTGGCTTTATCTTGTTGCCCTTATACACCAGCAATATCTCCGTTGCCGATTATGGTACACTGGGATTGATTGAAACCGTCAGCCAGTTTCTTTCGGCTTTCTTGGCGTTTAGCTTGCCAACGGCCTTGCTGCGATGGTCCTCTTCCGAAAAATCGATTCAGAGCCAGAAATCGATCGTTTTTACAGTGTTGATAGCCTCTCTGGGCATTCTGGGCGTCTTTAATTTAATTGCTTACCCTTTAACTGGAGTGCTCAATAAACTGCTTGTATGGGACGATCCCCGGTTTGCCTTTTACCTCATGCTCTCGTTTCCAGTGATATCCTTCGATATTCTCAATCTATTGGTGCTTAATTTGTTGCGGTTTCATGAGCGACCAGGCTTATACATTATTATAAATACCATCAAACTTGCCTTAATTTTAAGTTTGAACGTTTACTTTATTGCTTATCAAGGAAGAGGTGTTGATGGCATAATTCTCAGCCAGTTTATTGGAAGTTTGGCCTTAAATTTACTGTCGCTTCCTTTTTTAATCAGAAACTTGGTGCCAAAATTCAATTTCAAGCTACTTAAAGAAATGATGGCCTATGGTTTTCCGCTTGTATTTGCTAGCGTTTCGGCATTGGTACTATCATTGGGCGATCGCTTTGTTATCGATTTCTTCTTAACAAAAGAAGACCTTGGGGTTTACACACTTGGTTACCGTATAGGAGGGGTGATTAATGTTTTTATTTTGCAATCGTTTCAATTGGGATTTCTGCCATTTGCCTATAAAATGCATGAGGCAGGTGATTCTAGCCGGTTTTTTGCCAAAGTGCTTACATACTTTACGTTTGTTTTGGTGTTGTCTGCCTTGGCTCTTTCTGTCTTTGCCCGTGAAACCATTATAACCTTTGCCCCCGATAATGCTGGCTATTGGAGTGCCTATATTGTTGTGCCTTTAATATCCCTAAGTTTTGTTATTAAAGGCTTACAATATTACTTCTCGTTGGGACTGCACTATGTAAAACGTACTTCATACAATGCTTGGATTGTGATTGTAAGCGCGGTGGTTAGCTTGGGTTTAAACTTTATATTGATCCCCGTTATCGGTATTATGGGAGCGGCCATAACCATCAATATAGCTACTCTTGTAATGGCTTGGCTCTATTTGCACTATTCGCAAAAGTTCTACCCAATACCTTTTGAATATAGGCGAATAGGCTTGCTGTTTGTTGTTGGATTCGTGCTATTTGGGTTGGCTTTGCTGGCCCAGAAGCTTGGTTGGTGGCCCGGTATAATCGTAAAAACTGGGTTATTGGTTGCTTTTCCATTCGTTTTGTATTTTGTTGGTTTTTTTGAAAGCATTGAATTGCTGCGTTTAAAGCAAGGTTGGCAGAAATGGAGGCATCCTTCAAAATGGATTCTGAATTTAAAGCATTGATTTGCTTGGGTTTATTTACCTGTACAAGAATTGCTAACTTTGCAGGATTATTTCTAGACAATGCATATTCCTTTTAAAAATATAGTGATAGTTGGTGCGGGTGCTATTGGTACTGCACTCGGTCAAGCACTGTCGCCTGATGAAGGTATTGGTGTTCAATTGTTATCAATTGAACAGGATGTGGTGGAATCTATTAATCGTTCGCGCACAAATAGTAAGTATTTCCCTGGTTTTAAGTTAAATAGAAACTTAAAAGCCTCCATTGACCCTTCCATTTTAAACCAAGCTCAAGTCGTTTTTTTAGCCATCCCGAGCTATGCAGTTGTTGATTTTGTAAAGGCGAATTCCCAGCTCCTGCTACCAGATGCTGTTCTTGTGAATATGGCTAAAGGTTTTAGCCCCGATAACCTTACGATTGCTGAAACCTTGGCAAAACAAGTCACTTTTGAGGTGTGTACCATGAAAGGCCCAACCTTTGCCCGCGAATTAATTAACGGAAGCCCAACAGCTTTTACCATTGGTGCCAAATCAAAAGATACTTACGACCGCTTTGCACTATTATTCGAGGATACAATTGTTTATACCGATTACTCCAAAGATATCAGAGGGGTTGAGTTGTTGAGTATCTTAAAGAATATCTACGCAATTGCGCTCGGTATTGTGGATGCACAGTTTAATTCAGCTAATCTGAGGTTCTTGTTCCTTACCCGTGCATTCAACGAGATGCGTGCTATCTTGCTGCAGTTTGGTGGACGGAAACCTACCATGTTTAAATACTGTGGCTTTGGCGATTTTGGGCTTACATCGCTCAACGACCTTAGCCGTAACCGTACATTGGGGCTGTTGATTGGTAAGGGGTTCTTTAATGAGCAGATTTCAGAAAAAGTAGTGCTCGAGGGCAAAATTGCCGTGAATATATTCCATGACCAAATACGTAAACGCAACAGCCAATTCCTTTACCCAATAATATCCGAACTGCATAAAGTGTTTAATCAACCCTATGAAGTTCAAAACTTTATAAGGAATATCCTTAAAAAATAGGCTAGATTATTTGGCTGTTTAAGCCTTTTTGATATTGTTAAGAATTTGAGCCAATTGCCTTGTCAGCTCTTGCCTTGAATATTGCTTAACTTTTTCGTTAGGGCCTTTAAAAAGCGTTCTTCCAGTCTGAAATTGGTTACAAAGTGTTGATAGCATTAAGTTTATGCCTTTTTCGTCGTCATAATCAAACATGCTTCCGGCTTGAGCCTGATTGATGATTTCAGCTGCATCTCCGTTAACCGGACCAAGGCCGATGATTGGTTTACCGCTGGCCAAATATTCAAATAGTTTACCTGTTAAAATGCCCTCATTGTTTTCAATATCAGGAATTACTAAGAGTAAGGCTGTTGATTCCTGCATAAGTTTGATAGCAGCTGAATGCTTGAGGTACCCCAAATTTTCGAAAATGTTGGTGAGTTGATAGTCTTCAATTTGTTGCGTAATTTCCGGTGAAACCTTGCCCGCGATTTTTACCCGTATTTTGTCTTGGCCATAAGTAGCACCCAATTCTTTAAGGGCCTGCAAAAATGAAGTTATTTTGTACGAAGAGGCCATGGTGCCTGTATATGCAATTGTAAACTCTTTGGCATTAAGAGTTGTTGGCTCATTAAAATCCTCAGCATCAAATCCATTGGGTAAAACATGGATGTGATCAGCTCCTCCAGCAGTAAGTTTGGCTGCGAACAAGCGTTTGATGGCTTTGCTAACAACTAATACCGAATCTGCATTTTGTAACACTCGTTTTTCGTAGGTGGCATCAAGGTGAGCAACAAAACCTATATGATACAGTGATTTGTAGTAATAAATGTCTGTCCAGGGATCGCGTAAGTCAGCCACCCATGGCAACTTGTATTTCTGTTTGATTTTTAGGCCAATAAGCTGGGTTGAATGGGGTGGACTTGATGTTATTACAGCCGAAATGGATTCGGTTTTCATTAATTCATCTACTACTCGCATAACGTAGGTATTCCAGCCTTTCCGTGGGTCGGGCACAAATAAGTTGCCTCGGATGAACCTGGAGAGTTTTTGAACAAACGAGGGCTTGCCTTCATTCGCAAAGCCAGAATGTGGTATTTCTTTTTTGCGGGTAAGGATTTCGTACAACCTAAAAGGTTCAAAGGTGCTGGTTTTAATTACCCTGGTATGTAGTGGTATTTCAGCGTTTAACGAATGGTCGGTTACCGGGTAAGCAGCTTTGGCAGGATTAACCGTAATCACTATTGGCTCGTAGCCGTAGCTGTAGAGGTATTTTACAAATTTGAGCGAGCGCTGTACACCCGGGCCACCCGAAGGCGGCCAATAATAGGTGATGTACAGTATTTTTTTCATTAAACAGCTAAAGTTTAGGCAGTTTTGGTTGGCTTAAGCATTTTTTTAATTTCAAGCCCAAAAACGCCAATCAGTAAGAACAGCAGCAGCAACGATCCAGCAAAGGCTATCTTTTCGCCTGTAAAATAGGATTTGGGTTCAAATTTAAACTCAATTTTATGTTCTCCTGCAGGTATCACCAAGGCCCTTAAAACGTAATTGACCCTGAAATGATCGGCTGTTTTTCCATCAATAAAAGCATTCCAACCTTTGGGGTAATAAATTTCGGAGAAAACGGTAAGCCTATCTTTCAGCGATTTGCTTTCATATGCCAAGTAATTGGGCTTGTAATTTGTAAGTTTTATGGATGCCGTTGAATCGATGCTTGGTTCAAACCCTGTTAACTTATCCTCAAAACGTTTGTCAACAATGGCCACTTTTGCCGCATCAAAATCATCTAATGCCTTCATTTCTTGGTCAGCATTGTCAACTATTTTGTAGGTGTCAACAAACCATGCATTGCCAAGCGCCTCCATATTTACTTGTACGCTTGCGCGTTTATCTTCACCCGGAACAATGAAATATTTGGTGTTTAGCATGTTATAAACTTGCATATTGTTTTTGCTGATTTGGTTTTCAATCAGTTCTTGGTATCGTTCGAGTTTGGCCCCATGATAACCTCCTATTGATTTGTGGAAATAGGAAGTAGAAGCATCGTTAAAGGTGTTAACCATTGTATTAAGTACCCTGTAATTTGGGTCCACATCTTTCATAATCAATTTATCAGCCTCGGTAGCCGTAAATGGGTTGCGAACCACCGATGTGCGCTCGAAACTCTTTTCGTTAAGGTAGCGCCTGTTAATGGTGTACATATCACCAATCACCAATACCAACATTATTGCCGAAAGTGCTAAGGTGTTGATTTTTTTATAAGCATAAGCATAGATAGCTGCAAATGCAAGGGCAATAAACAAGAAACTACGGATGGCATCAGCTTTAAACAAGCTAATTCGGGCGGTTTCTAAAGCTCCCAGAAATGCATCAACCTGCGATTGGTCGGCCGAACCCTTGGCAACAAGTTCGCTTAGTTGGCTTTGTTCGGAGGAAGTAATAAAGCTAAAAAATGTTGATGGGATAAGCCAAAACAGCAGCGAGATTCCAGCTGTGGCTCCAAAAGCAGCAAAGAAATACCATTTTTTCTCTTTTAAGAGGCTGGGTTTCGTAATTAGCTCATTTAAAGCAAGTAATCCCAATAGCGGGATGCATAGTTCTGCTAATACCAAAATCATCGAAACAGTCCTAAATTTGTTATAGCCAGGGAAATAATCCATGAAAAACCAAGTAAGCGGAGCAAAATTTTTGCCCCAAGCTAGCATGATTGACAAGATAGTAACTGCAAGAAGCGCCCATTTCAAGTTGGAGCGCACAATGAACAATCCTAACACAAACAAGAACATGATGATAGCACCTGCATATACTGGGCCGGAGGTAAAAGGCTGCTCTCCCCAATAGTGGTTTTGGTTTGCAATCATTTCACGCATCTGCGAATCAACCTTTTCCAAGGCTTCGGGGCTGTTTCCTAAGCGATCGCTTGCCCCACCTTTAGCATTGGGTATGAGCAAAGTCCAGGTTTCACCCACGCCATAGCTCCATTGGGTTGCATAGTCTTTGTCGAGTCCACTGGTTTCGATGTGTTGGTCGTTTGTGAGCTCTGTTTTGCCACGTGTGGTTTCGCCGCTGTATTCGAGCGTGGTAAGTATATTTGTTATGTTGGGCAGCACAGCTATAATACCCGCAAGTAGCAATACGCCAACAGCTTTAAGAAAACCTGGAAGCGCTTTGGCTTTAATGTCATCAACCAATTGTGATATTGTAATGATTACCAAGGCAATTATTAGGTAATAGGTGATCTGTAAATGATTGGTTGATAGTTCTAAAGCTGCAAACAAGGCCGTAAGCACTCCGCCAAGCAGGTATTTGCCCCTAAAGGTTAGGATTATACCTGCCAACATAGGCGCCATATAGGCAATGGCATGTGCCTTCGAGTTATGGCCCGCCTCTATAATAATGAAGAAATAGGAAGAGAACCCATATGCCAATGCCCCTACAATTGCTAACCAGGGATTCACCCTGAGGGTGATAAGTAGAATAAAGAATCCTAGAAAGTATAAAAATACGATATTTACAGGTCTTGGGAATCCAAACCCTAAGGCTTGGTCAACGTACTTTACGAGGTTGGCATTGTATTTTACGCTAATCTGATAGGCCGGCATTCCGCCGAACATCGAGTTAGTCCAAAGTGCTTCTTCGCCTGTTTTTTCACGATAATCCACTATTTCCTTCGCCATCCCTTGGAAGTGCATGATGTCACCTTGCCGTAAACTGCTTCCTTGAAATACTGGGTTAAAGTAAATGAAGGTTACCAATAAGAAAATAACCAGTGCCACCACATAAGGTAAAGCATTCGTAAACAGTTTTTTATTCATCGTAAAGTTAAATGTTGATGGTTTATAATGAACGATTTGGGTTTATACATTAATTAAGGACCAAATAAACTACTGTTCGTAGTCATATTTATAAACAGCTAATACCAAGCGGATTGGCTAAATAAAGAAGCGAGATTCAACCCGAAGCGGTATAAAACAGATGTGATACAAAATTATTAAAAAATGCTTAGCCTGAAAAGGTTTGAAAATGCGGGGCGCTTAATAACTCGCTTGCTAAAACCCTGTTTAGGATAAGGTAAGGTAAAGTTTTTGGTTTTGAATGTTTTGTGGCTACTTTAGCTCCTCAAAATCTGTGTAATCCCCAACTCCATCTAAGTTTCTTGTTTTAGTTTTAGTTTGGGCGGGGGGTTCAACACTTACATGTCCTGGCTTTTGTTTAGGTTGTTCTTCGGGCTTCATGCCCATGCGCATCATCATTCGTTTGGCGGTGTACCGAAGTAGCCAAGGCAGTAGCAGCTTTGCCAAGAATCGTAACACAAAACTTGCTACGATAAAAATGACGAGAATTTCAAGAAAAGCTTCCATTTTTTACTTGCTGATTTACAGAAAACAACGAAAGGAGGCAATTAAAATTACCTCCTTCCATATAATGTTGTGTACCCATAGGGGTATATTATCTCTTGTCGAGGATCTCGTCAGAAACTGTCAGTCTTTTTCTGCCTTTAGCCCTGCGCCTGGCAAGAACTTTGCGTCCGTTAGCGGTGGCCATTCTTGACCTGAATCCGTGTTTGTTTACCCTTTTCCTTCTGGAGGGCTGAAATGTCCTTTTCATAAAACTTCAAATTTTGGGAGTGCAAAGGTAGGGTTTTATTTGGTTATAGCAAGCCGTTCACGATAAAATTTTTAATATCCTGATTTTCATGCTATACCTAAAGCTTATAAAATAGCCTTGTTGATTGAGTAATCCAGCTTAATGGTTTCACGGATGCCATCAGCATATGGAGTGGGTTTAAAATCGAATTGTTTCTCGAAACGGTTACTGTCAAATACATAATCGCGGTTGTTTTGGTAGGCCATCTCCACAAATTCGCGCATAATGGGGATAAACAGACCCAACACACCTACCATAAATTCAGGAATACGGCTGTATTTGGGAGCCACTTTCATTTCTTTGGCAATGGCTTCAATCCATTGTTTGCCTGTTGGTGGGTTGGAGGCCGTCGGAAGATGCCAAACCTTGCCATAAGCCTCAGGCGAGTTTCCTAAAATGGCTGTACCCATTGCTGCATCAGGGGTATAGGTGAACGAGTGCTTGCATTCAGGCTTGCCCATCCAGTTGGCCTTTTTGCCCGAAGCGAAGTTTTTAAATACTGTTTGCGTAAGTATTGAGTTTATGTTCCCGGGGCCGTAAAAATCGGCCGAGCGGGCAATAAGTGCAGTGAGTTCTCCCTTTGCAACAGCGTCAAGTAGCATTTGTGCAATTACTTCCCTTACCTTGCCCTTGCGGCTAGGCGGATTGATGGGGGTGTCTTCGGTCATGCCATCTAAAAAGTTGGCATCATACATATAAATATTATCGAAGAAAACGAGTTTGCATTTGTGTTTAATGCAGGCATTCAGTACATTGCGCATGATACTGGGCCATGTTGCCTCCCAAATTTTTCGGTTATAGGTGAGCCCAGCCGTTAAATAGGCAATTTCAGAGCCTGCAACTGCTTCCATCACTTGCTGTGCATTGGTTAAATCGGCTGCAAATAGTTCATCGGTGGGGTTTATGGCTTTTGGATGGCGGCTAACCAATCGGATTTTCGTGGTATAAGTGGGTAGGATTTTGGCTAACTCGTTGCCAATAATGCCTCCTGATCCAAGGATTGTTTGCATAATGATATTTTTTAAGTACAGTAAATCAAAGCTTTGAATAATTACCTGAAGCAAGTACAGCCAATGCAAAACTATGAAAGAAGTCCATATTTTTGAAGATGTTGCTGCAAATTTAGTCGTTTATAAACAGTAATTAGCAAAAAGAGTAGCTTGGAAATGCATTTGCCTATACAACAGCCTATTTGTATTGGTCTTATCCATAATCCATTTTTTGGATTCGGGATATGGTACTTTTCAGCGGAACAATTCTTTTTCGGCTCTTCGCCATATTATATGGGTATTTGTTTGATTAGCTTAATCGATAAAAGTCAAAACATCCTGTACTAGACAGGCTTTGTGGTTAGCTCAAGGCTAAACATCAATTGATAATTGATAACTTGGTTTTTTTTGTTCCGGACAAGCCTTTTATGAAGAAAAATCATTCTGGAGTGGCGTGGCCTTCTAAAAAAGGTGAAAAGGAAAACCGTAAGCAATTAATTAA
>CAZKHA010000139.1:0-9156 GCA_964552325.1 uncultured Bacteroidales bacterium | reverse complement strand
AAGGGTACCCATCAACCTTTGGCTAAATCGATGGGTACCACACTTCAACTTATGAAAACACCAACTGTTTGGTTGCCCTTACAGCAGTTCCGTATAGGCTAAGGGTGAAGCCTTTCATTTTTCTATTCTTTGACTGTGGGTTTTTTAAGTTTGAACTGAAAGATGCCAAGCTTTAGCCCTGCATACGCGTTAAAGCCCTGTATCATGCTATTGGTAAGTCTTGTAGAAGTTTGATTGCCGTCGAATGCAAAGCCATACGAAGCCCCAGTAAAGAATTTAACGTTTTTCAATAGGTTGGCTTCGGCAAAAACACCAGGTTTTAAGAGTACGAAATTTGATTCAGCAACCCTACGGTAATTATCCCGATAGGTATCGCCATGGCGTGTAGAATAAATTGTAGAAACCAATGAGTCAGCCTGTAAATATCCTCCTCCAATCATGGCATTAAGGCCAAAATGGAAAACGCTTGCCGGAGCAAAAGTATATTCCATTTTAAACCCACCACTGCGTGCGTTAACCACTAAGGGGCTTAGGTTGGCAGGAGTAAATGTGTTGGAATGGTTGCCTTGAAACGTGCCGCCAAGGGCTAATCGATTATTGAGCAAAACCATTGCCGAGATACCGGGTTGGAAGGTGAATTCGTCGCATACTTGGCCGTAGTTGATTTCGGGGGCCACATAAAACCCAATGGAGGTAACCAATGGCTTTGGCAAATGAAACAAATACGCTACCGAGTCTTGAGAATAAACCTGAATGCTTGCCATAAGAATGAGCATGCTAAATAAAATCCGCTTTTTCATTTTTTATCAATTTAATTGTTCGTTTAACTATACGAAAACCAATCTTAAAAGGTGGGGTAGGTATAAGAAATTTAAACTATTTTCTATTGGCTAACCACAACATTGCAAAAAACTTATAGCCAATCGAGCATGCTAATATCTTAGTTAATATCTATTGAAGTTTTTTATCAAATTACGAGCCTATTCCGAAAAGTACTTTTTTTGCCACCAAGCGCTGCCCTGAGCTCTTGCGCTTAGCTTGTTGAAGTGTGCCGAAGGGGCACTATACCACCAAGTTGCATGAACTATCAATAATTGATTTCAAACTTGTTGATAGTAGTTAAGTATTACAATTTTAAATTATTTTATTATGTTTCGACTTTTCGGTACGGTCTCAATTATTAAATAGAAATAGCATAAAAAAACAAGCCCAGAAATTACTCTGGGCTGTTCAAAAAAAAAGGATAAGGATAAATTAGTGTCTAGCTTGCGTCAGACGTTGTTGGCACACTCTTCAAACAAACATTTTAATCTTCACACACTACTGTGCCATCATCTTTAATAACTACCTTAACCTTTAGGGTATCAAGGTGTAGAAATACTTTGTACTGCAGGCTTCCATCGGCCAAGGTAAACTGTTCGGCCTTTGATCTGGCTGTATATCCGGGGTAGGCCAAAGCGATGGCATCGGTAACAGTGCTTGGGATTGCGCTATACAAAATACGTTGGGCCGTAGCCACAAAAACATCCGTAGCATCAAAAATAAGTTTAACGGGTGCCAGGCTATCCATCGAAACCATGACTTCGGTTACGCTTCCAAACTGGCAAAGGGTATCCAACTCGGCGTGACGAATGGTGTATCCAGCATAATAGCTTGTAATATAAGAGGTAATGGCAGCTGAAAGGGAATCTGTAGAAATCCAATTATGATTGCCATGATGTCCGCCACCGTGGTGCCCACCACCATGATGCCCACCACCATGATGCCCAAGCGTATCACCACCGGGGTAAGCTGTTGAATCATCGCCCCAGCCATGCTGTCCGCCATGCCCCATGGGCTTACCGTTATGATCAAAGGCAATAACTTCGTTGGTATTTAAGGTAACAACATAGGCGGTATCGCTGCTGCTCAGTTTTAAGGATAATGCAATGCTTGCATCGGGGTAGTTTTCAGCAATATAATTACTAATTACATCAGTAACTGCGCTCACCGTGGTTTCGTTAACGGTTGTAGAAGTTGTGTCGGTTTCCTTGTTACAGGCGGCAAAGGCCAAGGTTAAAGCCAATAGTGCAAAAACATACTTTCTCATAGGATTTTAAAATTCAAGTGAATAATTTGGTAACATCAGCCTATACGCCGATGCCATCTTTTGGGTGGGGTGGCTCCCTAAAAAAAACTTTTTTATAAAGCTCCCCACCCTTTTAATTGTTGTTGCGTATGGTAAGTAGTAATTGCTATGTGTGCATGTACTGCACCATTCAAAATTGTTGTTTACTGAGCGTATCTTTGGCTTGTTATAAATGTAAGGTGACCACGCGAAGCTTTGCTCAATAACGAATGATTTAACATGGTGAAGGTGATTACGTATGTATCTTTGAACAGATTTTCTTACATTTACAAATCGTTTTAATAAGTTAGCGCATTGATGGGCATCTTTGGGAAAAAAGTTGCGTTTGATAGTGATAATACGCTGAGTTTGGTAGCCGCTTGCCTTAAAAATCATCCAGTGGCCCAAAAGGAGCTTATCAGGCAATATTATGGCTACGCCAAAAGCATCTGCTTAAGGTATTCTTCTGATGACCAATCTTCAGAAGAAATCCTGAACGATAGTTTCCTTAAAGTGTTCAACAATCTTCATCGCTATGATAACTCCCATCATTTTAAAACCTGGTTGCGAGCCATTGTTGTAAATACGGCCATTGATTATTACCGTAAGAGCATCAATCAGCTTAAGACCACTGAATATGAAGGAGCTGAGATTTATGATGTTAAGGAAGATGTTTTAAGTAAAATCTCTGCCGAAGAAATCCTTGGACTGGTGCGCAAGCTAAGCCCTGTGTACCGGATGGTTTTCACACTCTACGTCATCGACGGATATTCGCATAAGGAAATAGCTGAAATGCTTGGCATAAAAGAAGGCACCTCAAAATCGAACCTTCAGGATGCCCGGCACCGGCTTCAGGCCATGATCCTTAAAGTAAACCCACAACTTTATCGTGCTTATGAAATAAAAAATTTACGCCCTAATGAAAACTGAGAATTTTGATGAAGCTATCCGGAAAAAACTGGAAGGCCTCCCTCAAAAGGTCGCGGAACAAGATGTAGATAAAGTTTTCCGTTTTGTGACCCGTCACCGTGGGCCTTTCTACAGACGTATTGGCGGTCATGGGCTCATTTATACAGCCCTTGTGGGGCTAATTACAGGTTTGGTATGGTGGAACCTTTCGCTCCGAAACCAAGCTGACAATGCCACAATCCCCTCCGTTAACCCAAAAACATCCATCTCGCAATCAAATACTTATACACAATCAAACCAAGACACAAACCCAATAACCCAGCCTACACGCCCTGACGAAAAACCTCAGCCAACAGCTCAACACAGTGCCCATAAAGCTATTGACACATATGCACCAGCAAGCACCGCAAATCAGAATACGCCAAATGCCACACCTGATGCAAACAAAGAAGTGATAGCTGATGCCACAATAAATGAACCGTTACTTGCACAGCCAAATAGAAATGCAGATGCAAATGCTATTTCGCCGCTTATAGCCTTTTTGCAACCCTCTCAAATATTGTCAGTTAATGCTATTCACGCGAAGGATTTGCCCATGCTTAAAAAGACTAGCCGTAGCATAAGTCTGGGCACAGTGCCCAAGGTTGAATTAGCAAAGAAAACCGATATAAAAAAACAAAAAAAACCGGATCGTGTCAATACATATAAGCCAGCAAAGAATTCTTCGAACAATCGATTGGCGACTAGCTCTCAACGTACTGCAAAGCCCTTTTTTATTGATTTGGATGCGCGCGTAATGGCGGGTTTAGAGATAAATAACTCACAGTTTGGTGCTGGTACCCAGTTCGAACTAATTGCCGCCAAACACTGGGGATTGGCTACTGGTATTAAATATATGGTGAACAAGGACGAGAAGTTTAGGGATGAACAAGATTTCTTTGACAAAAAGTCAAAACACATTCACCAGGTTTATGGTGATAAGCCCCAATTCGATGGTAATATGTCTGACATTGAACTCAATACATCCATCGTGCAAATTCCTGTTCAGTTCTCCTATTATTATCCCTTTAAGAATGGATTAACCGTATCCCTTGCCATAGCAACCGGATTCGATGTATATGCTTCATCGCAACTTCGCTTCAACAATCGCCCTGGCCGCGACTCATTAAATCATCAAATTGATTTTAAAGCTGCGCCAAGCTTGCAAACCTTCAATAACCTTGTTGTTTCGGCAGGCATTCAAAAGCGTTGGAACCGTTGGGCAATCAGTGCTACGCCCTATATTGGAAATCAGCTAGTAAGAGTTGATTATCGCCGCGAAGATTGGTTTTATGGTGTGGGCGTAAACTTCAGCTATTTTCTTAGCAATTAACCTAGGGAAGGTATAGCTTATTAAGGATAGTTCATTGGCAACCCCTACCGGACAGATTTCTGTATTTCGCTCAATATCTGGATAATTACAGCTAATTAGCATTACACTTCCCCTGATGGAACGGCATATCGCGAAACCACAATCAAAATCGCCAATTGAGGCTTGGCTTGCTGATTACGCGGCTTTAGCCACGCCAATTTGTGCGGATTGAGCATATACAAACCATCTATGTTTACAAGATGCAGGAATTGTTAGTGCTTCCCAGTAAGCACCCGTTTTAGGTCGCCACCTTCTTTCGATAACAAAAACAACAAATAAGGTGCAAAAAATAGTATGCCAATTGTAGCAGCCATCAAGGCAAGGATGAATGAAGAGGCCGAGTAGGCATTCCGCCATAGTATCCAAACTGCCGAAAGCAGCAGGTAGCTTGCAAAGTCGAGGTTAAACTGTCCGTTCCAACCCATTTCCAACAAATTCTTGGTCACTTGATCAAGTAAGCCCCATCCCTCATTTCTTACGGCCAGATAGGTGTAAATAAGTATGGCCAGGGTTTGTGCCAGCAGCAGCAGCTTAATGGCCGTGAGTTTGTTTTTTTTCATAATTATATTATATTTATTGATGTTCGCTAAAAATAAGGAGATTCCGAGCGTAATGCAATGCGGCGAGGAATCTTAAAATATTTTGAATTTTTTACTAGTGTATTATATTAAGTGTTTGCTAATTTGTTTTGGGCTGGCTTCCAAAGAGGGCCTACAGCCACCAAAAGCACCACAAGGTTAAAAAGCACATTCAAAGCATTCCCTGATGCAATGGAACCTGCACTATCAAAAAAACACCAGGCCAGCAGGCCGCTGAGCACCGCTTTGCGAACCCCTTCAGGGGCCAAAGGATACACCCATTTTTGAAGGCACCAGATGCAAACGCCCCAGCCAAACAAAAACCCGCCCGTTAGCGCCGATAAAAACCTAGTGGTTGGAGAATCATACGTTTGCAAGCCATCCAGGGGCCAACTCAATAAATCAAGCGACCATCGCGCTGCTTCTGAAGTAGCAAGCATGGTGCCCAAGAAAAAAACGGGGCCAAAACTGCCAACCACCACAGCCGTAAACTTCAAATAATTCCTATGGAATTCCGTCGTCGTTACATTTGCCATCGTATTTTAATTTTGATGCGGCAAAAGTAGCTTGTGCAGCAATGAAATTTTAGACGCTAGCGTACAATCGTGCGCAGCTTTTAAGCAAAACGGGCTACAATCCGCTTTAATTGGGCAAAGTAGTCCGAAAGCCAAGGATGATTTATGTTCTGCGGGTTAATCTGTAAGTAGAAATTCTCGAGGGCGAGCTCAAAAAGCCCTTCAAGCTGTGGTTGCGAAAGGTTTAAGTTTAAATCGCGTACCCATAAGGCCACAAACGTTTGGCCTACAATCCGGTTCGATTGTTCCAGGATTTCGGCAAAGTGCTTGTTGTTCCTGCCAATTCTCAACTGCCTGTTGAACAACAAATCGGTCTTATGCTCAACTAGGATAGCGATAAGTTCAGGATCGATGCACTGCGCTAGCCGTTCTTTTTCGGCAATGCAATGGGCCTGTTGCAGGTGGAATTGCAGCAATTCATCTATAAACAGTTCAACATCGGCAAAATGATGGTAAAACGACGATTTGCTTTTACCAACGGCCTTGGCCAATACCTCCACCTTGATACCCGCCGTACCTGAATGTGCAAAAAGCTCATATCCAAGGATTATCCACCTGCTTCTACGATCAATCATACGCCAACTTTTAGTAGGTTCTTAGCTTACGTAAAACACTTTGCAAAGTATTATCAGGTTTCGAAACTACAAAAAAGCAGGCACGCCCGCAAAGGCAAAGACATAATTAAGGAAACCTGCAACAGCTTTTAGTTGTAGAAATCTTGTGTTCTGTAAATATTGTTGTCCCATGTTTGGCGTTGTTCGGGTGTGATGCGTTTTGCAAATGCCTTCAATTTACGCCTTGCATCTTCGGGTGTTCGAGTATCTTTAAGGAAAAAGTCAATAAATTCGTAATTTTTATTAATCAATATATGGTCCCAAAAGCTGTTTCCGCCGTTATCCTTTAGCTCGGTGGAGGCTCCATTATCGAGTAGGTAACGGGCTAAATAGAGCTTGGAAACTACCTCGTAGTAATACCCAAAATTCTTGCTGCTGTACATTAAAGGTGTAATCCCATCACGATCTTGATAATTAACTTCCGCCCCTTTTTGCACCAAAAACTTCAGCACTTCAAATTTTTCATGTTCATTACGCGAAGCCCCACAAAACCCTTGTTCAATTGCGCTAAAGATAGGAGTCCGATTCATGCTATCGGGTTGGTTAAGTTGTGCCCCAAGTTTTAAAACCTCAATTGCCCCGGCCAAATCACCGCCATAAGCGCAGCCATGTAGCTGCTTATAAAGTATAGTGCTGCTTGGGTAATTCAGTTCATTGTGCAGAATCTTGTATATAAATTTCTTACAGCTAGTAGCAGCATACCCAAAATGGAGCGGTTTTAGGGATGCTCCCATACCCAAAAACCTCCTGATCAACAGGGTGTCGCATTGGCTTATAGCCATGGTTAAGGGAGAATGAAACTCATCGTAGCATTCACCGGGGCAATATAAAACCATTGAATCGAGGTGGCTGTCGCATCCATTTATTAACCAATAATTTACAAGATCAGTGTTCTTATATTTGATGGCGGCAACCAACGAAAGAGTGGAATCCTCGGTTTCGGGGAACTTATACAAACCTTCCGCCACTATATACCGGAAGGTTTTAAGGTTGATGTATTCTTCTAAAAAATTTCCGCCGTACGATTGCAATTGAAACGGAAACCCAGATCCTGATTTATTACGTTTGACCAGCTCTGCCACAAGTTCAATAGCATTGTGGTGGATGGCGTGATTGAGCAACAACATGTTATCCCCTTGAGGCATTGATCCTAAACAATCCAGCTCGTATCGCAACGAATCGAGCAAGTGAAGGTTGATGCAGTGTATAGCCCGATTATAATGCTTTTGCCAATACGGCCCATAGTTGTAACCCACAGCTTTGGCTGCTTGCTTTGTGGTAGTGTCGTTTATAGGTGTGCTTACGGACTTTGGCATAGGAAGCACCTCCGGCTTTGGTGAAGTGAACAGCCAATAAATCCCCAACCCAAGTGCCATACTTAGTACCAGTAGGCTCATGATAATTAGTAAGCGTTTCGGTTTCATACTATTGAATAGTTACGTTCGTGCAAAACGTTTTAATGGTAGTAGTTAGAGCGATAAGGGATGATGCCAAGCAGCCTAGGCTTTGTGCAAAATAAGATGGTAAACTTTTTATTGACAAGCCTAAAAACATTCTTAGCTAAAATATGCTTGGCAAAAATCCTTGCTGCGGCAATTACTGGGTAGCTGATGATGGAGGCAGTATTTATTTCCATTCTTTTAATTGTTTGTCAAAAAGTTTCGGCTTATCAAACATATTTGTTGTTGTCAGCTCATAGTCCGTTGAAGTCGATTTATATTCAATCTTACTCGCAATGTACTTTTCAAAAACATTCAAGTCCAAATTCTTATTAACTGAATTTAAGGTGTTTGGATAATTAGAGTGTTGCTTTCTGTAGCATTCAAGTTCCGTCGCTATTTTGTGTCCAACTTTATCTGACACGTATTCATAGGACTCTATAGTCAATAAAAACAAGACCATATTTACTAAGCCAAACCATGTTATTATCCCTGCATACTTTCTGATTTTCGAATTATCGTTGCTAAACCAATACCAACGAGCAGTTAAAGCAGCAATACCCATCAAAATCATTATAGTGATAAATGCAGTAGGTCCTGTAAAAGACAACAGAAGTAAAGAAATTGAGATTGAAATGTATAAAAGTATTTTTGGAAGAACAGCCAGAGAAAAACCTTTTCGGTTGACTTTAAATGATAGAAGGAGTTTCTTTCTATCCTCCTTTTTGGCTTTGCTTAAATCGTTAATTAGTTCAGCCAGTTTGTTTACATCAACGTTTATCTGACCCAAATGCAGATTCAATTGTTGTGCTCCTACTATCTTATTTATTTTTGCTGCCCATTTGTATTGTTTCTTTTTAAATACAAACGTTTTGTCTGCAACGATAGAAATAAATTTTTGGTTAAAAATATCCAGTGGATAAGCTTCTATAACCTGTTCCCACTTAATTTCATCTTGTTTAGTCGTCCTATCCCAAACTCCATTTTCATTTATTATTATTTGAGGTCGTTTATCAAACGTTTGAAAAAGTCCGATAGGAATGCCAAGTCCAAAAAAACATGTGCAAAACCACCCCATTATGTAATCTATTGTTCCTGGAGGTTCCTTTGTTACAATCCAAATCCCAATTACAACAAATGGAACTGTCATTCCAATAAGTTTAAGACCTTTTGTTGTTGTCTTATGTAACTTAATTTCTGTCATCCTTTTGTTTTGCTTTCGTTTCAATAGTCTGCCAGTATTGCCACCAACGTAACGGCAGTATGTTTTGTTGCCGGCATTAGCAGTAACACACTGTTTATGTAGTGCAAATTATTTTAGCAGTAAAAATAGCAATATTAGTAATAACCTGACAATAAAACAGACAACTTGTCATAGCCAGTGCATTCTTTAGGTTCATATTTCTAAAAACATTTATTGAAGTTTATCTTTATATATTTTATGTCCATCTCTCGGTTAAAAGTTTGTCTGAAAGAGAGATAGAAAATCTTTTCTACGCTATAGCACTCTTGTAATTCCCAGT